>JBJXGM010000023.1:0-4866 GCA_046155985.1 Myxococcaceae bacterium
AACGCACGCTGGCGACCGGCGAAATGCACTTTCATTCACGAACGCGCGGGCTGTGGCACAAGGGCGCGACGAGCGGCAACACCCAAAAAGTCGTTTCGCTGACAGCAGACTGCGATGCTGACGCGCTCTTGGCGCGGGTTCTACCGTCGGGCCCCGCGTGCCACACAGGGCAAGCCTCGTGCTTTGGCGAGCCCGCGTGTCAAAGTGACGCGCTCGGTGAGTTGGATGCCACCCTGAGGCAACGCAAAGAAGCGCCGGCTGAACCCAAAAGCTATACCCAAAAACTTTTCGCCGACCGCAACCTTCGCCTCAAGAAGTTGGGTGAAGAAACGGTCGAGCTGGTGACAGCGCTTTCTGATGGCGACCGAGGGAGAATCGCTGAAGAAGCCGCTGACTTACTCTACCACCTGCTGGTGGCGGCACGGGCCGCGGACGTCTCCCTGGAGGACATTCGGCATGTCCTGGCCAAGCGGGCGAATCGAAACACCGTCGTTTCTCTTTGACGATTTGCCATCGCGCCGGTTATTGCCAGGGTCGAGACTTTGCTCGAGGAGACTTAATGATGCGACGAGTCCTACTCTTTGCCGCAAGCGCAGGTTTTGCCGTGGTGCTGTCCGCTTGTCCGCCCGCTGGAGACAGCTGCTCCAGTGACGAGCAGTGCCAAGAGCGCGGCGAAGTGTGCGTGAACGGCCAATGCCAAGAGTGCGCGACCGACGCGAATTGCAAGCCGGGCTTTGTGTGCCAGGCGAATCAGTGTGTTCCCAAGCCCGAGTGTGCGGTGGATCAGGACTGCCCAGCGGGTCGGATGTGCCAAGGGGGACGTTGCCTCGCCGCAGAGTGCAAGGCGGATGCGGATTGCAAAGAAGGCAAGTGCCGCGAGGGCCTGTGCGTGAAGGGTGCGTGCAACAGCACCGCGGATTGCAAGTCAGGCGAGGAATGCCGCGAGGGCATGTGTGCCGCGCCGCTGGCTTCTGCCTGTGACTTTTCTGCCGTGCGCTTTGGGTTCAATGAGGCCACGCTCGAAGCTGAGGCTCAGTCGCGGCTCGCCCAGGTGGCCGAATGCCTCAAGAAGGAACCCGGGCGTGTGCGTTTGGAGGGCCATGCCGACGAACGCGGCACAGAGGAGTACAACCTTCAGCTTTCCAACCGCCGCGCGTCGGCGGTGAAAAAGTACCTGTCTGACTTGGGCGTGAAGGGCAACCGTCTCGAAGCCGTCGGTTTTGGCGAGAACAAGCCAGCGGTCGAAGGCCCCAGCGAAGACGCTTGGTCTGCGAACCGTCGCGTGGAGTTCCGTCGCTAGCGGCAGCCGGCGCTGCTATGAAGGGGCCCTTAAGTCTCCGTTGACCTGGCCCCATGCAAGCGCCCTCTGAGCCGCATTTGGTGTTCATTGTCGGTCAAGAGCGTTTCGGCGTTCCTGCTTCGGCCGCGGCTGAGGTTGTGTCGCTGCCTGCTCTCGTTGCCGTCCCCGGCTCGCCCCCTCACGTGAATGGCGTGTTAGCGCATCGGGGTGAGGTGGTTGCTGTCGTAGACGTCCAGCGCCTTCGGGGGATTGGGCAGAGCGGCTCCACACGCGCAGTCTGGGTGCGTTCCGGCGCAGGGAGTTTGGCATTCGCAGCCGACCGCATCGAGGGGGTAGAGACGCTTTCCGGAACGGGCGAGGCGCTGTCGGGCGATGGCTGCGCGAAGCATTTTCTCGGTCCATTCGAAGGCAAGAGCGGGCCTGTTCATGTCATCGACGCCGATGGGTTGATGGGTTTTCTAAGCCGGACGAGCAGGTAAGCCATGGCCCCGAAGAAACAAATCTCGGTCCTGGTTGTCGATGACTCGGCCATCTGCCGCGACCTCATCCAGAGTGCGCTCGCACGAGACCCCGACATTCGAGTCGTCGGCATGTGCGGTAACGGGCAGGAGGCGGTGGCCCTGACGCGGGAACTCAAGCCAGACGTCATCACCATGGACATTGAGATGCCGGTGATGAGCGGCCTGGATGCGATTGAACGCATCATGGCGACGCAGCCGACGCCCGTTTTGGTGTTGACGTCCGACCCTCAAGGACAGCGCTCAGACCTGACTTACCGCGCGTTGGAACTCGGCGCGTTGGCGCTTCAAGTCAAACCGTCGGTCGACGCGGATTATGAGTCTTGGGCTTTGGCGCGCGAAGTGCGCCTGCTCAGCAGCGTGACCGTGATTCGACACGTTCGTGCACGTCATGGCGGGTCGGCCGGCGCAGGGTTGCATGGCCCCTTGCCCACGGCGCCGGTCGAGTTGGTGGCCATCGGTTGTTCAACGGGCGGGCCTTTGGTGCTGCAGCGAATTTTGGGTGACTTGCCCAAGGATTTTCCGGTCCCCATCGTTGTGGTGCAGCACATCAACCCCTCTTTCGCCGAATCGCTCGCGGGGTGGCTCGACCAGACGTCACCGTTAACTGTGAAATTGGCGCAGGAAGGGGACGAGCTGCGGCGTGGGAAGGTGTTGATTGCATCGCCAGGACGCCACCTCGTCATGCCACGTCGGGGCAAGGTGATGCTGCGTCACGGTGAGCCACGCGATGGGCACCTTCCCTCTGCGACGATGCTTTTCGAGTCCGCGGCGCGGACGTATGGGCCTTCTGCGGTCGGGATCATTCTCACCGGCATGGGTGCCGACGGCGCCGAAGGCCTCTTGGCGATGCGACGTGCGGGCGCACGTACGCTGGCGCAGAGCAAGGACTCCTGCGTGGTGTTCGGCATGCCGGGCGCCGCAGTGCAAATGAACGCCGTGGATGAAATCGTTCACGCCGATGCGATGGCCGACGCCATCCAGCGCCTCGTGACGCGCAATATTTGATAAGGTGCCCCGCCATGGTGCGTCGTGAAGACTCGGAGCCGGAGTTCGCGGAAGCGACCGCCGAAGCCAAGTCATGCTGTACGTCTCCAACGGGTGAAAGTCCCGTCCGGGTAATCGCCGGAGAGCCCGGTAGCAGACCAGCGCCTGAGGCGGAGACGCCGACTGGTGAAGCCTGGTGTCAAAAGCCCGACGCGGCGAAAGCTGCGGGCGGGAAGCAACAGCGCGGGCCGCAACATGAAGTGAAGCCTGCCGCCTCGTCAAAACCACAATCCGAGAGCCGAGCCGAGCATGTCACGGCGAAGGCCAAGCCATCTGCCCGGGAGTCCGGATGGGCGGAGGGACTCGGCGGGGTAGAGGGAGCAGCACGTGCTGAAGGAGAGGTACGGAACACGAGAGGCCCGTCTGCGCCGCCAACGTCTGGCAAAGACCGCGCGTATAAGCCGAAGGTGAAAGCGAGCGGAGCGCAGCGGGAGTCCGAGGGGGCCGTAGTACCGATGAAGGTGGTGAAGAAGAACGCCACTTTAGGAAAGGGCCTCTGCTCGGGTTGCGCTTCTGAAAGAGGAACGAGCGAGGGCATGGCGCAGACCGCTGCGTCCAAACACCCCGGTGGGCAAGCGCCCATCGACAAAGTTCGACGTCTCCAGAGGAAGCTTTACGGAGTGGCCAAGCTGCAACCGGGACGTCATTTCCATGCGCTGTATGACCGAATCCACCGGAGTGACGTCCTGTGGAGGGCATGGGAGATGGTCCGGAGAAACCGTGGTGCTGCGGGTATGGATGGTGTGACGCTCGCGGCGGTGGAGGAATACGGAGTCGAGAAGTTGCTGAACGAACTTCAAGGCGCCCTCCATGCAGGCAACTACGTGCCGCCGCCGGTACTGCGACGGTACATTCCAAAACCAGATGGGCGGCAGAGGCCGCTGGGAATTCCGACGGTGAAGGACCGCATTGCACAAGCGGCGGCGAAGTTGGTGTTGGAACCCATATTCGAGGCGGATTTTCTGCCTTGCAGCTATGGGTTTCGGCCAAAGCGAAGTGCGACGGACGCGCTGGAAAACATCCGGGAGACAGCCAATGCCGGATGCAACCACGTGCTGGATGCGGACATCCGCGATTATTTCGGAAGTATTGACCACGAGACACTGATGAAACTCGTGGCCAAGCGGGTGACAGACCGAAGGGTGCTGCGGCTATTGCGGAACTGGCTTCGTGCAGGAGTGGTGGAAGACGGACGGCTGATGGAGACGGATTCCGGAACGCCGCAGGGTGGTGTCATCTCGCCACTCTTGTCGAACATCTACTTGCACTACCTCGACGCGGTGTGGACAAAGCAGTGTGCCGGAATCGGCACGTTGGTGCGTTACGCGGATGACTTCGTGATTGTTTGCAAGAGTCGCGAGGCCGTCGAGGAAGCAGAGCGAAGGGTACGCATCATCTTCGCGAAACTGAAGCTAAAGCTGCACCCGGAGAAGACGCGAAAAGTAGAGCTGACGAGAGGGAAGGAAGGCTTCGACTTTCTTGGATGCCATCTGCACAAACGGATGTCCGGGCGGCTATTCGAGCAAACCGGCAACCGCTGGTACTACTTGCAGCGATGGCCATCGGCGCGAAGCATGAAGCGCATCCGGGAGAGAATTCGTAGCCTGACGGACTGCGCCACGCTTGGGGAGAAAGACGTGCGAGTCGTTATTGAACGTCTCGACCCCATACTCCGAGGCTGGGGTAACTACTTCCGCACCGGGAACGCCGCACACAAATTCAACCAGCTCGACAGCCATCTCCATAGACGGCTGAAGGGATGGATGAAACGTCGACGCGGAAGAAACCTCCGCGCCAAGCAGGCTTCCGAGTGGAAGCCGCAATGGTTTTGGGACCAAGGCCTGCACCGGCTGCTCGGGACGGTGCGTTACCCCAAGCAGTGCAAGCTACCCGTGAAAACCCCCGTTAAGCCGTATGCGGGAAATCCGCACGTACGGTTTGAAAGGAGGAGGGTGGAAACCGGCCGCACTTAGCGGTACGGCGCCACCCACCTACCAATGC
>JBJXGM010000025.1:0-44322 GCA_046155985.1 Myxococcaceae bacterium
GCGCGTCCCATCTGCGGCGTTGCGGGCCCCTCCTTTCGTCCTCACGTACAGAGAGCACGCTGCGGCGAAAGGGCCTCCCGCGCCTGGCATCTCGGCCTGCTCGCGACGTTTTTCAGCAGCCTGCTAGAACGCGCAGACCGAGCGACCGAGCCGCGCGCCCGAGTTGTTCATCGTGCGTGAAGAACGCTCCCAGGGCATTGCCTTCATCCTGTTGCCACAAGAGGGCGGAGCTAAGATGCAGAGCGTCGAGGGTCCCCAATGTGGTGGGGAACGGTTGGCTCGCGCGCTCGAGAACCGCCGGTCCCAGGTGAATGAGCTGGATGCCTTCCAAAAACTCGTAAACAAGGGCCCGCCGTCTGGCCACGGTTTCATCATCGAGAGAGGCACCGAGACGCAAGCGGTCGATGGCGCGAAGTGCTTCAACGTGAATGATTTCGCACGAGACGAGGGCATCATGACTGCGCCACCCTGAAGAAGGGTTGGGTTCGCTCATGACAATACGCAGAAGCACCGAACTGTCGATGTACGCGGCACTCATCTGTCGCGTTCACGGTCTTCCAAGAGCGCGGCAAGACTGTCGGTCTTCACCGTCGCAGGCGGAATTCGAATTTTGGCAAGGTCTTTGACGCTGCGCAGTGCAGGCCTCACCGTCAGGCGCTTGGAACGTTGTTCAATCGGAACAAGTTTCGCGACAGGATGTTGATGGTCCGTCACCGTAATTTCTTGGCCGCGCTGCGCGAAGCGCAGGTAACGACTCAGCTCAGCCTTGAGTTTTGCCACGTTGACGGACTTTGATGCCGACATGGTCACATCGTGACTATTATTCCCGCATCCGTCAAGCCGCGCCTTTCAAGTGCCCGAACTCCGCCAGCGTTGCGTTGACAGCATTCCGCCATCCACGCAGATTCCCCCTGTGCCACTCGCGCCCCTGAAGACCTACGACGAAGTTGCCCGATTTTTGCGTCACAATGAAGTCGGTCGACGCGCGTGCATCGAGACGCCGTTCGGCCGCCGGCTTCTCTGCTACGCCGACATGACCGCTTCCGGACGGTTCTTGCATTTCGTCGAAGCATGGATGCGCCGCGTGGCGCCCTTCTACGCGAACACGCACACGGCGATTTCATCGACAGGCCGCATCATGACCGAGTTGCGCGAGAAGTCCCGCGCGGTCGTGCGCCGTTCCGTCAACGCAGGCCAGGACGACGTTGTCCTTTTTGTCGGCTCGGGTGCGACGGCCGCAGTGAACAAGCTGGTGGGCCTCTTGGGGCTGCGCATCGACGAACCCCTCGAGCGGGAATACGCGCTGCACAAGCACATTCCGCCGGAGCGCCGGCCCGTCGTTCTGGTCGGGCCGTACGAGCATCACTCCAATGAGCTGCCCTGGCTGGAGTCCGTTGCCGAAGTTGTCGAAGTCGCACTCGACGCTTCGGGCTGCGTGGACCTGTCAGACCTCGATGCCAAAGCACGCGAATTTTCGAGCCGCCCGCTTCGCATCGGCAGTTTCTCCGCTGCGTCGAACGTGACGGGTGTCCTCACAGATGTTCCAGCCGTGACGCGCATTCTTCGGAAAAACGGTTTCAAAGTCTGCTTCGACTACGCAGCGGCAGGTCCCTACGTCCCCATCGATATGCATCCCAAAGGCGGGGAGTTGGACGTCGATGCTGTCTATTTATCGATGCACAAATTTATCGGGGGCCCGCAGGCATCCGGTGTGTTGGTGGCCCACCGTGACCTGTTTCGTACCCGACGCCCTGAGCGCCCGGGTGGAGGTACGGTGGAATACGTGGCTGGTTCAGACCGCGCTTCCGTCGATTACACGCACAGGCTCGATGAACGCGAAGAGGGTGGAACGCCGGCCATCGTGAGTGACTTGCGTGCAGGGATTTCTTTTCTGGTGAAGGATCTGTTGGGGGCGCAAGCCACCCTGTCACACGAATGTGAGATTGCAAAAACCGCCCTCACCCGCTTGTCGCGCCATCCGCGCATTCAGATTCTTGGCTCGAGCGGTCTTCCGCGTTTGCCCATCTTGTCTTTCAACGTCCAGGGCCTTCACCATGACTTGGTGTCGGTGTTGCTCGACCAATTGTTTGGCATCCAAAATCGGGCAGGGTGTTCTTGCGCAGGCCCCTACGGCCACAAGCTTTTGGGAATCGACGACGCCACCTCGCGTGCTTTCCGAGAGCAGGTTGCCAAGGGGCGCTCAGGCATCAAGCGCGGTTGGGTCCGTGTGACGTTGCCGTCGTACGCTTCCAGCGAAGACATCGACTTCATCATGAAGGCCATCGAGTTCCTCGCGGACCACGGGCGCGACTTCGTGCCGATGTACCGACTGAGCTGGCGCGACGGTGTGTGGCGCCATATCGAACGTCCTGTTCCGGATGTGCCACCGCTTGAACTCACTGTCGAGGCGTTGCTCGAATCCGCTGAGAGTTTTGCGGCGGGTGACCACGAGGCACCGCTGTCCGACGCGCAAATGCAGCGAGAACGCGCGCGCTACTTCCAAGAAGCAGATCGCGTTGCGAGCCAGCTTCGTACGTTGAACCAGGATCGCACACTGCAGTGGAACGCGCCGACGGGTGATGCCGATATCGATCGCTTGCGGTGGTTCGACTACGTGCACACCGACGCGCTCGACGCAGTTTAGCCTGCGTCCTTTTCGCCATCGAAGTAAGCCACCTGGCTGGCCTCGCTGAAGACGAAGCGCTTCACGTTTGGCCAAACGCCGACAGAGCAGGCGACCTTCTTGGAGTCGGGGTACTCGACAATGTCGAGGCCAACCGAAACGCTCATCGCCATGTAGACAAATGGTTCTTTGCTGTCGTTGATGAGCTGATGCGCCACGCCGCCCGCGGGGAACGACACAAAGTCTGCTGGGCCAATCTGTGTCTCGCCTTCTGGCGTGCGAACTTTGGCGCGGCCCGAAACTACAAAAAGGGCTTCTTCGGTTCCATGGTGCGCATGCAGTGGGAAAGACTTTTTTCCTGGGGGCAGTTCCCACAGGCTGCACTTCACTTTGTCGCCGCCCAGTGGTTTTCGGCGCTGCGAAAAAGCGCCTTGATTCATGGCTTCGGTCCACGCTGTTTCGTTGGAACGTGAGATTTTCAAGTCCGTCTCCTTTGGGAAATGTTGCCGAGACTTACTCGAGGCGCGTCTTTTTGGCATCGTGTCACCACTTCCTGGAGGGACGCATGAACCGGCACATTTGGATGGCACTCTTGCTCGCAGTTTGGGCCTTGCCCGCCGTTGCGCGTGTGGAGTCAGGCGTCAGCTTCCCCGAGCAATTCACGACCGAAGGCAAGATGCTGAAGCTCTCGGGAGCGGGGCTGCGCAAGCGCTTCGTGTTCAAGGTCTATGTCGCAGGGCTCTACTTCTCGGCGCTCAGTAGTTCGTCTCACTCGCGGCGAACAATCGCCAGCTTCATCGTGGAAGGTGGCGCCCCGCCGCTCACTGTTGTCGTCACCGTGGCGCGTTGGCCCCCGGCCACGCCCATTCTCAAATACGCCGCGCCCGCGCCGCTGGAGAGGGTGAAACTTTGCGCGACGTTGTTGCTGGGATTTCGCGCCGACAAGGGAAAGACAAGTCCGCTGCCGAAGTCGAGATTGGCGTAGAGGTTTCGAAAGTTCCAGCTTGGCTGCGAAAACGTGAGTGACGGAGACAGCGCATCATCCGCGTACACCGAAGCGGCAAAATCGCGCATCCAAGGAAGTGCATCTGTGCCGAGTACCGCCGTGACATTGGCAACGCCCACGGCCGTTGTATTTGCCAGCGCCAACCAAAATGATGCGTCGACACCGTTTCGGCGGTCGGCCGCGTAGCGCAAAAACGCCCAGGCCGCGCCGCGCGTCGCCAGGTCGTCCGTGCTCTCAAACAAGCCATCGCTGTGCGGGCTCACGAGCCAAGCGTGCAGCCTTCCCAGGTTGGCGTCCATGTACTGCAAGAAGAGCGTTGACGCCGGTGGAGACGACACCTGGGCAAACGCCAGGTTGGCGCGGGGCACGAATCCAGAAGCGGCGTAGAAAATGAGCTCTTCCGCAATGTGCGCGAGTCCTTCGTCCAGCCAGGCTTCTTCAAAAACAGAAGCGCCGTGGACGTACAGGCGACGCGAGGCGTTAATCAAATGCTGAAATTCATGCGCGACAACGCCGACGGCGGTGTTGCGTACAAGAGCAACCGAACGGACGTTGCCATTGATGGTCCCGCTGGGGTCGGCCGCAAGCATGTAGAACATCTCGCCAAAGTTGGTTGTGGGGCAGAGGCTTCCAGGGAAGAGGTCGCGCGCGAAAAAGAAGCCACCCACGTACGATGACGAGCCGCTTGGCGTCAGCGCATTGACGGCGGTCGTGAAGAGAATGACGACCCGGCCATTGTTGTCGATGTCTACGGGGCTTCCGAAGTTGGCGACAATGTTCGGCTGGACCAGCGAATCAAATTGGCTCGCCACGTCCTGGTAATCGCTGGTCGAAAGGCCATCCGAAGGGTTCGCGTTGTCCGACATCACGATGGCGTGCGTGGACACTGCGCGCACAGTGGCGGTGCGGTTGTCGGGACTCGCGCATCCCGAGTTGGCTTGAACGTTGAGTGTCATCGTTGCGCCGACGGTGGGCACGCCAGGCGTAATGGCAAGGCGCGACGTTTCCGCACGCGCGGCACGCGCCTGGGCCATCTGGGGGCCCAGTTCAACCCGTTCTCGGCGGCGCAAGTTTGTCTCAAAGTCGTTCGCGAAACGCGCACCAAAACGGCCAGCACCCAAGAGACTTGGCGTGGGCGGACCACTGACGGCAACAATGTTGCTTCCTGTTATCGAGACCGACGCGCTTCCCGAAGCCGCGGTGTTGACCGGAACGACGACGTACTCGGCTCCGCCTTCCAGGCAGAACTCTGAGACCGCGTCGCCCACGTAAACGCCGCCGACCGAGAGGGTAGGGCAGATACGCAGTGTGACTGTGGCGTCGTCGGTCCCCGCGATGTTGGAAAGGCGGTACGAAAATGTGTACGTCCCGACGTGTGTCGGGGTGAGACTGAGTTGACCGCTTGCCGAAACGGTGAGCGTGCCGCCGGCGAAAGCGACACTGGAGCCCGCGGCGTTGCTTGTCACTGTGCCGCCCAGCGCGCCACCGCCAAAGCTGGAAACCACCGTGCTGGCGCCACCCAATGTGTCGTTGGCAAACAGGTTGACGTTCGCCGCAACGTCGGTGTTCAGAAAGGCGTTGTCAGAAACCGCATCAGGCGGGGTCGCCGTTGAAAGCACAACGGCCAAGTCGCCGAACAACGATGGTGAGCCGTTGTCAGCGACCCGAATGTTGAGCGTCCAAGGGCCTGTGTTGAGCAGGGTGGCGTTGGCGACAGTGATTTGTCCGGTGCTGGCGTTGAGCGCGAAAACGCCGCCGCTGTTGCCGGACAAAATCGTGAAAGTATGCGTTTGACCGCTGTCGGGGTCATTGTGCGCCAGCGTTCCGAGCGAAGTGCCGTTCGTCATGGCAAGCGTCACGCCAAAGGGACCGCCCGACGGTTGAGGGGCTTCGTTCACGTTGGTCACGGTGATGGTCACGGGCTGGGTTGACGTCTGCGCAGGCGAGCCATTGTCGGTGGCCGAGACAAGAAGAGTGAAAGTGGGACGCGTCTCGTGGTTGACCGCAAGCGGGGCCTGAACTGTCAGCTGGGCTGTGCCGGCGTTGATGGCAAACGCGTTGCCCGCATTTCCAGCCGCCGAAAGTGAAAACGAAATCGCTTGGCCTGGGGCATCGCTGGCAGCAACAACACCCACCACCGTGCCGAACGGGCTGTTCTCGGCAACCGTCAGCGCCGTGGTCGTGATGACCGGCGGGTCGTTCCCATCGGTGAGGTAGACAACGATATCCCCCTGCTGGTTGGCCGCGACCGCGCCCTGCGCTGTTTCCACGCGCAAGGTGAAAGTGGGGTGCGTCTCAAAATCCAGCGCAGAAGGCGTCAGTACCAACAACTCACCGGTGGTGGGTGAAATCGCAAACGCATCGCCGTCGTTGCCGCCCGCAAGCCGATAGCTCAGGCCGCTGCTTCCGCCAGACACTGTCCCGACGGCCGTCCCCACCGGACTGCCTTCAGGAATGGAGAAGGGCCCGCCGCTCAAAGGCGAGGGTGCGCAGTTGAGGCCAGCGACGCCAAGAAAGAAGGTGAACAGACACTGCCGCAACAACGAGAGGGCGGGTAGGCGCATAGAGCGAGAAAACGGGGTGGGATGCTGCGTTCGATGCTTGCCGCTGGCTAGGCCATCGCTATGCAGCGCTCGGCATCGCGGAAGCGTCGTATTCACGCAGGTCCGGTAACACGACTGGGCCTCGGAACGGGCGCAGCAACGGGCGCGCGATGAACATCGAAAACATGAACCCCCAAAAGCTTGGAACAAGCAACGAAGGGTGAATGCTCTTGGCGTATTGGGCGTGCAGTTCTGGCGTCTGGGACCAATGCAGCCCTGGTTTGAAGTGGTGCACGGTGTGATAGCCGTTGTTGAACAACAGGGCGTTCAAGACTGGCGAGACAAAGTTTCTGGAGTGGTTCCAGGCACTGTCGGGCGCAGCTTCGATATGCTGAATGTAATTGAACACCTGAATCGCGAACAGTGCGAACTGCTGCGGGATGACAAAGAAAAACAGGGTTTTCCGCCAGTCCAAGAAAAACAGCACTGCCATGATTCCCAAAAACACCGCGTATTCCGAAATCGCGGCCCAGTACTGGCGACGGTCTTTGGTGCGCAGCGCTCCGATGTACGCGAAAATTTCCTTGCTCTGGTGCATGCCGGTCAGCGTGGGGTAGACGAGCAAGGAAAGCAGGTGGTTGCCTTTAAAAAAGCGCGGTGAAATCGAGCTGTCGCCTGGGCGGTTGTTGTACTTGTGATGCCCCTGGTTGTGCGTCGGCACCCAACCGATGGCCGGATAGCCATAATAGAGCGCGATGACGTAGTTGGTGACCTGGTTCAACGCCTTGGATTTCCAGATGCCCAGGTGGTTGTGGTTGTGGCTGATGACGGCCACCGACACACCCATGAAGAGGCCCAAGGCGTAAAGCAAGGGATGGACAACGCCCAATCGCCATTGCACGACCGAGAGGGCCACGGTGAAAGCCAGGTAAATGACGGTTCGAATGTCCGCGCGATGTCGTAGCAATGGGTCCTCCGGGGTATTGCGTTTCGAGTACGTCTACTCCAGGGGTGGCTGCGGCCCTGGAATGATGCCGGCGATGTCGGGATCTTCGCCCTGAACCATCACGGGTCTGTCAGCTTTTTCTTTTTTTCGCTCTTCCCGACGCGCCTGTTTCTCGCGCAGTCGTTCCTGATTGGCCTGCTCTCGTTGCCGCTTTGTGGGTCGACCTAACACGTCCTAACCGCCTCTCGCTCAAAAACAAAAAGCCCGGCCCCATGGGTGGTGCCGGGCCTTGTGACGTCACACGAACAAGCCTCTTAGGCCAATGCGCGCACGTTTTCTGCCTGCAGTCCTTTGGGGCCCTTTTTGACCTCGAATTCGACGCGCTGCCCGTCACTTAAGCTACGTCGGCCGTCCATTTGAATGGCCGTGTGGTGGACGAAAACATCAGGTCCGCCGCCGTCTTGTGTAATGAAACCAAAACCCTTCTCGTCGTTGAACCACTTCACCGTACCGCTAGCCATGTGTTGCGTCTTTCTCCGTGGGACATCCACGGCTGATTCGAGCCAAAACCCTGCCAAAGGACAGAGACGTCGGCACCTTATCCCGGCTGCACAGCGATGTCATTTGCTTGCCTACACCGAGGCTGGATAGCCCGCTGCCAAGCCCTGTAAAGCGCGCTATTCTATAGAGATGTCGGTCATGGGGCGGCCATCCTGGGAGGCGTGGATTTCGGAGTATTCGAAAAGCCACCAGCACCCTGCCAACCGGACATGCCACACCATCGGAATCCCGATGATTGCCGTGTCGATTGCGATTCTGCCGGCCGCGTTTCTGGCCGCGGTTGTCTGGAAGGTTTCGCTCCTGCTGTTCGTGGTCGGCTGGGTGTTTCAGTTCATCGGCCATGCCTTTGAAGGCAAGCCGCCTGAGTTTCTGAAGGACTGGCGCTTCTTATTTGTCGGTCTTCGCTGGTGGTTCGCCAAGGTGCAGGGGAAGGCGTAGGGCCTTGTCGCTGTTGTGAAGGCTTATTTTGGCCAAGAGCTGGGGTCGTGTGTTGGCCGAATGCCGGCTTCGTGCAGGCGTACTTCAAGCGCTTTGGAGACGGACGCCGCCACCGCCACGCCGAACCCGCCCGGCGACGGCACGAGCTTAAATTCTGCAACCATGCGCCTGTCTTCGTGAAACAGCGCGCGTTTGCGTGCAACCATCTCGTCGAAAATTTCCAACATTTCACCGCCACCGCCTTTGCCCGACAGCGACCTCCGCACTTCTCCCAACTGACCCGGCTCGCTCTCCCAGTCGGCACAGACGGCGGCGTTCCATGCATGTTGCGCCAACCGAAGGACGTCCTCCATGTCACGCTGCAGCGTTTTTCGTTTCGCAGCGCCCTTGCCCAAGGAAAGCCCGGCCTCCAACGCGGGATTCCAGGGCTCGGCCACTTGCAGAAAGTTTTCTGAAATCTTTCTGCCCGCGCCCATCGCCAAATGAAGTTCGTGATGGGGCAACAATTCCCCCGTGTCGGTGAGACCCAGTTGTTTGCGCAAATCGATGGTCCCCGGAGCGTCGAGAAAGGCAGCGTCGTCCTGAAGCGGACGATTCTCATGTTCTTTGAGCAGCCAATGCACGGCTTCGCGCCCTTCGGGTGTGCCGATGACGTCGCGAGGACGCTGGCCGTTGAGCGCGGGCAGCGCTGTGTCTGGCCAGGCACGGTCCAGCGCCCGCATCGACGCTTCCGCGTTGGCTGGCCCATCCGTGAGTTGGATGTCCACTTGCATGTCCTGACCGCCAAGAAGAGGAGGAACCTCCGTGCGGCGCCGGTCAGTGTGCGTGGCACAATCCCCGACTGCTTTCTCCATGGCGCTTCGCCAGCGGTCCGCGCGCTCTTCGGAGTTGGTCTCGAGAACGAGACGCAACTTCGTGAGGTGCAGCGTCGCGAGGACGGTCTTCTTCCAGGAAGGGAAAGTCGCGTTTCCGTCTCGGGTCAGGGAAAGCCGCGCTTCCTTGGCCCCGTCTTGCCTGAGTTCCATCCCGGAAATCGCCATGAGCCGTGAAAGCACTTCGTCGCGCTGACCTCGCCTGACCGTAAAAATGTCTTCCACAGTGACAAGACTCTCACCATCCGTGTTGGTCAGGCGTCCAGGCCGTGCGTGCTCTTCATCCAAACGGCGCACCGCATCACCCCACACACCAAGCAGGTGCCGCGCGCGGGCTTCGGGGGCGAGCGCACGACCGTCGCGCAGGTCGGCAACAATGTTGCGCACCGACTTTGGCGGAAGCGGGCGGAGGTGTGCGCCGCACATCAGATGTCGCGCTCCGGTGCGTGCAATACGTCCTAAAATCACATCGCGCGGCCTTAACGTTTTTGTTGCGCCGATTTCGTCAACAAACAGGCGATGGCCATCCACAAGGTCGACCAATTCCATGCCGCGCTCCAATTCGATGCGCAACACCTCCCACGGCGCGAACATTGCGCCGCGCTGCAACTCCAGCCACCGTCGGTCTTCCGAGTCGAGTGATGCGGCGTGTTCGGCCAGATAGCGGTCCGCCAGGGTCTGGCCGTCGAACAAAGTCACGTGGCAGAGCAACGCCTCGCAAAGCCCGGGCGCTGGCGGGTGGTCGCCAAACGGATGGGCGAGTGCCGATGCCATTCGGCTCCTGCCAAAGCGCTTCTCCCCGAATGTGACGAGCGTTTCGATGAGACGCCGGTCTCGGTCGTGCGCACCTTCTTCCCGAGTGCCATCTGCATTCTTCATCGTGAGCGGCAAAAGCGACTGGCCCAGGTGGCACTTCTTGTATTTCTTCCCGCTGCCGCAAGGGCAGGGCGCGTTGCGCTCGGTCTCGATTCGACTGGCCCGCGACGATGCCTGAGCCGCAAGCGGATGCGGGGTGCGTTGCGCGGTCACCCGAATCAAACCGTTTTCGGATTCTGCGGCTCCTATGCCGGCCAGCCCACCCTGCGAAAGCTGAACGACGGCGCGCAGCGACGCGGTCATCAAAACGACTTCTTCTGGGGTGGCCGTGCGAGGACCGCCGTCCTTGAGGCGAATCAAAAACGGCACTGCAGGGTCGCCGAAAAGCTCCTGAACTGTGTCCGCAATGTCTTCGGGGTCGTCTGCGAGTGTGAGACTCAGCACGTCAGCGTAACGCATGGCCGCTTGTGCATCTTCGTGAGAAAGCAACAGGACTCGCGCCAAGTCGCCAGCCTTTAGATAAAGCGCCAGGCCGAACGCTTCGCCGCCCTGTCCCATCACACAGGCGTCCAGCGCCTTTCCATCACCGGTTCGAATGCGAAGCGGTTCATCACTGTCGAAAGCGTCCCACGCCTCCGCTTGGGCAAAAGCCACGGTGGCTTCAATCAGGTCCAGCAAGACGTCCGGCGGTGTCTGCATGGAGAGACTGGGACCATGGCTCATCATCACGCCGATGGCGGCCTTCTTCTCCAAAGCCTCTTGGGGCAAGGGTTCGGATTTCAAACCCGCGCTGAGGGCCAGCGAGCGAAGTGCCGGCTCACACACCAACGCCCCGTCGACTTTTTTCGCCAACGTTTTCAGCGCCGGTAGCGGCTTGTCCTCGAGAACCATTTCCACTTGGTCCTCGCTCGCTGCAACAAGGAAAGTGACGTCGCCCTCACGCACCGATGCTTGCACTCGAAAAACGTGGAACATGCCCCGCTTCCTCGCAGCATCCGGCCCAAACGCGCAAGGGGGGATAGGCAGCGTGATTGAAAAACTACCGTGCGAGTCACTTGCCCCGGAACGTGTCGGGGTCTACTCATACCCTTGCCCATGTCGCGTCTCAGCACGTCACTCAGCCATCCGAACGACATCCCGTATTTTCTGTGGGATGACCCGATGACTGTGGCGGAGCTCGAGGCATACTTGCGGAAGGCGTCGCCGCCGGAGCGTTTTCGACTCTTGGGCAAGATCTTGCGCGAGGCGCGTGATACCGACGTTTGGCGCTGGCTCACGTTGGCCGAACTCGTGCAGGAGTGGCCACACCTCGTGCCGCATCTCGGTCGTCGTCGTGCCTTTTGGGAGTTTCTGCTTTCGAGCTGGCGTGATCAGGGGCTCATCGTTGGATAGCCAGCTCACCGGGCTCTCGTCGACGTGTTAGCGCTCGAAGGGGCGGGGCATCGCATCGAGGACGCATTGCCTCTGGCTCACAGCAAAGATACCGGACTCACGCCTGCCCAGCTCGCTTGGGTTTTGGCGCAAGTTCGTATTGGCGACGATGCGCGAATCCCGGGCGCTGTGTCGCCCAGCGCGCTGCGCACTTTCTTGCAGCAGCTCATCGCTCGCCTCACGCGCTTGGCGTTGCCGCCGTAGCCCGTTTCTTCACCGCCGCCTCAATCGCCGGGCGGAACTTCTCTTTCGCGCTGCCGATGACAGGCTTGCCATGCGCGGGCAGCACGTTTTCGAACGACAGTCCCAACATCGCCTGCAAGTCTTCCGCCGGCGGTTTGCATTGTGCCATCCAGCCGGGGCCAACGTTGTGCGGTGTGAAAAATCCCATCATCCGCATCGTCAGGCGGCCAAGCCAGTTGAAATAGGTGTCAGCGCCGTCCCAATTCTGAAGCGCATCGCCAGAAATCAGCGTTCCCCCAAGCGCCGGCAACAGCAACAACGCCTCCGACGGTCTCGACGCAATCATCTGCACCTTTGCACCGGCAATCGGCAACGCCGTGGTGGCGTCAAAGCGTTTGTCGGGCTCAAAGTACGGCTCGGCTTTGCGATTGAAGCCCGGGATGTAGGGCGCCCCGACGGGTGCCCATAGCGTGGCGCCGTATCGCTCTTTGTAGAACGGGTCGTCCATGCCGTGATTGCCGGCAATGCGAATGACGTCGGTCACACGGCCCAGGCGGTCGAGCGCACTCAGGCCAGTGTCGTTGAGCCGCACTGAATTCACGATGACCAGGCGCTCGCCTTCTTTCACCACCGTCATCGCGCGGCTGAAGGTCATCGGCAGCGGCCCCGGCATTTGCACGGTGCCAGAGACAAAGAAGAAGCCCGGCAAAGGTTCAGTCAACTCACCATGAGGACAGACTGGAGGATGCGGCCTTGGCTTCATGAGCGTTTCACCACGACTCGCATCGGTTTCCCCTTTGCAGCGCTTCGCGGGCATGCCACTCTTTCATGGCGCACGCAGCGCGAAAGATGTTCGGACAATCGCGGGCCACCGGCTGAACAAGTTCCAGACCCAGTGACTTGCACGGTACTTTTTCACGCACGCGGTCTTGGTGACTGAGCAGAGTTCGTTGCGTGCTTCCCCCGCAATCGATGTCGGTCGCGGCCACCCCATGCAGCCGCTACGCCCACTACTCGCCTAACGCGTCAGCATTCGCGGACGACAACCATGGAGGTCTCAGTTCCGACGCTCCATGCCAATCCCACTCTCGGAGGGCCTCGATGGCCGAATCCAAATCCGGAGCAGCGACGTCTTGAGCACTGGGCTCGCTCAACGTTGAATACCCTGTTCCACAGGAGGCAGTGTTCCCATCAGGACCGTTGCGCGCTCGGCAGGTGCAATGACGTACACATAAGTGTCATCGACGGCCCGAACCGTCACATCCGACTTCGAGACTGAAGCGGCGTAGGCTTCAGTCGCCTGAATCGTCATGGCGGCTTCTTTGTCTTCGCATAGAAAAAGTGTTGCGCTGCTAACTTGACCAGCGCGGTTCAGCATTGCGAGAAGGTCGTGAACGGTCAGGACGACGATGCGATTGACGTCGACGCAGAGTTCGCTGCGTGCTTCCCCTGCGAGGTCGACGTCGGTTGCGGCAGCCCAGTTCAGAGTTCCAGCCCGTGCGACCCGCAGAACAAATTCGGCCAGGCCCGGTCCATCAACGCCATTCCGCGGCGTGAAACAAGATTGGGTGTACAACCTAGAATCACTCATCTCGCATGAACCACGGTCATGGAAGGGGGTGTGGTCCGGGCCACACGCTATTCGGCCCCTTATCACGAGCGCTAGCCCCCAGGGCTTGCACAGTGGAGGGTCCGCCTGCATTGAACTGTCCCAGATGACCTTTGTGATTTTTCACTCTACTCTTGCGCGGCGCGTGCTTCCGCTTCGAGCGCTCTCCTCAATCGAGGCTCTGCGCCAACGAGAGCCAACAACGGCAATTCCGTGGCGCCCGCGGCAAAGAGAAAGTACTCGCAGGCGTCGCGCTCATCTACATGCCACGTCGTCACGGCATCTAGGCGCCCTTGTGACTCGAGCAAAGCGTCGAGCCTGTCGTGTAGCGTTTCTGCTTCAGGCCCTGCACAGCAAAAATCGACGCACCCCACATCGATGAGCCGCTGCGCTTCGCGTTCCGACATCGTGCGCTGAATCTCGTCGTAGGCGGGCAGCATCACGGCGAAGGGACAGCCCCAGCGAGTGTCAGCGACCCAACTGTCCAGGGTGGAGACCACGACGACTCTGTCGTCTGGAAGCTGAATCGGGCTGCTCCCCATCGCTAACCTCCGTGTTGCACACGGCGAATGCTTTCCTCACCGCGACTTCAAGCCAGCTTCGCCACTCCAATCGTCCCGAAATGTGAAATTGAAACGACCCAACGTGTGTCCTCGCTGAGCACATCGAGGTCGTCCACTGCTGGGTACCAAATGTCCTCGAAATAGCGTGCCAAATCAGCGAACCGTATCCGGTCCAATTGCTCGAAGTGGTGCCAATTCAGCAGCACAGCGTCTTCCGGTTGAACATCAACAAGCGTTCTGACGACTTCTCCGAAATCGAATCCCGGTTTCAAGGCGCTCACATCACTGACAACAGTTTCGGCTCGCAAGATTGCCTCCGCAATCCCCCGCCCGTCACTGCAGTCCGCAATTTTCAGGGCCGCTGCGAGGCGCTCACGGACCCCAGCAACATCCTTCTCCTGGCAGGAGCGGATAGGAAGCAGTGTCCCCGGATTCGCCGCGACAAAGTTGTCGAGTTTGAAGCTGTCCATTTCTTATTGTGGCGATGGCAGCGGGCTAAAACCAAGGATGCTGATGTCTCGACACGAGCAAACAAAAGAGTTTTCGAAACGCGCGGTCACCTCGAAGTGAATACCCTCAAGCTGTCGTCCGCGAACATCTTCGATCTCAAGTTCGCCAAGGAACAACCCGGGCGTCATCTCGCCAAAGGCGAGCTGACGAATGCCGTCGAATCGCAACTCTAGAAGATAGCGCGCTTTGTCGCTTTCGTATTCGAGCGCAAGCACGAGCGAAGGTGAGCTCCCCGGCATTTCTTGAAAATCGACTGCCAATCTCCGAACTCGACGCGCCCTGTAGAGGTCGAAGTCAGGTTCGGTAACGAGCACAAGCGCTTTGCCGCCAATCTCGAGACCACTTAGTCCTTGGCGCATTGCATCTTCTCCTCCGCTGAAGAGGTCGATGCTTGTCGCAGCCAAGCTTCGGCGTGAACGGCGCTAAGTTCTATCGGAAGGCCATTGGCACAAGAGAAAGTTGTTGATGAAGGTCCCAGTCCACAGGCTTTTGACTTGGATTGTCCCAATTGGCGCCGCTTTCGAGCCAGTTCGCTCTGTGCCGACGGGTCCCCGCTGGAGTCGCATCTTGGTATCCCCACTCGACGCCGCAACAGTCACAAAATGCGTAGGTTGGGGACTTGCCATCGTCGCCCCAGGGAGGCTCCGCCTGAAGCAGGCCACAGACGCGACAATGAAATTTTTGATCCATCACGTTTCAAACACACTGCGATACAATGAACCGGAGCCTCGAGATGCTTTTAGAAGCTTCCGAGCAGGGTCTTCGCTTCTTCGAGGGCAGCCACGAGGTCATCGAGGGGGATCTTCCACGGAGTACCAGCTGGGGCAGAGTACAGCTCGATGCTGAACCCGCCTACCAGCTCCCTCGAGACCTCCCCCAACTGCTCATCACCCAGCCAGAGTTCAGCGACCGCATCCTCCCGGTCGGGCACGCTCGCAATCGTGATTGAAATGGTCGTCATTCGAGAAACCCGATGAAATTGCCGCCGTTATCGTAACGGACGCCGCGACCGTCTGGCGCCGCTACGACACATCGCAACATTCATGACCACTACTCGTCCAGCAAGCCCTGCTTGCCCAACACGCCTGCTGGAACGCTCGCGACAAAGCCCCCGCCGAGCTCAGCAGCCCTGGCGCGGGCGCGAAGCAAGACTTCATGGCTGGCGCTTGTTTGCCAAGCCGAATGGCACTCAAAAAGCCAGAAAGTCATCGATGGCCACGCGGGATCTACCTAGCTGGCTGCCACCACTCCGGTAGCGAACCGGTCCGCGATGCGTTTCAGGAGTGAACAATCGCGTGCGTAGATTTCGATATAAGTCGTGTCAAATAGGCGAAGTTCCCATTCGGCGTTTCCCATTTCAGAAAACGCCGGGTCTTCCGTAGATGCGCCGTCTCGAAGGTGTAGCGAGCTGACCGCGGATGGAAGCGCCCAGAGTACCCCTTTCAAGAACTGAGTTGTTTGCATCGCGTAGGCCGCGAAGTCTGCAGTTCGCCCAAGGCTCCGGAGTCCCGATGGCATCAGGCTGCCCAGCGAAACTGTGCCGGAGACCTCCATATCTGTTGCAAACCACGTCAGGCCAGGGGCCTCACCCTCAATGGCGGTGACAACTTTCGCGCACTGCCAACCAAGACACGCGTCTCGCGCTTGAAAGTGTTCGGCTTGCAATCGAACCATGCAATTGGGCGTCACTAGAGTTCTCCTGGGTATGGCGACCTTGCGGGCCCGCGCATCGGTGTGCCGCCCGTCGGAAAATAGTCATGCACCTGCGGATTCGTGTGTGAGCCAGGTCGACCGTGATCCGTCCAATCAAGCTGCTTTTCGGGAACGCCATTTGCGCCAAACTGCCAAGCGAACCCCTGGAGCCCAAGCTCAGACAAGCTCTCCGCCTTGCTCCAGAGGGTTTTCGCGATCAGCAGCGTACTCACAACTCCCCGGGCTTCGGCACGAACAGTCTCGAGTTCTATCGGAAAGTCATTGGCAAAAAAGAAAGTTGCAAATGCGGAGGTGTCACCGAATCTGCGGTCACCCACCCAACCTAAGCCAAGCCTAATCCGCGACCACCTCAAGAAACTGCTCTGGGATTTCCAATGAATCCCCGTCTGAGAATTCAACGAGATAGAGTGTGACCCCAAGTTCACAGTCGAACTTCCTGGCTTGGTCACCGGTTTCTATGGTGCTGATTGCACAGACAGCGGCCATTGCCCCGGGTCGTAGTTGCTCGGGAGCTTTGCTCGTGACTCGAACGGTACTTCCCCAAGTGGGCTTGGCCATAACTTCTTTCTGCTAAAGGTTAATCGGCAACCATGGCGTGCCATCCGGATTCGTCACGCCAGGTACGTGCGCATGTGGGTTTTGCGCACGCGCATCGACATGTGTCGAGCTTGAATGCGGTCCGTCAATACGAACACCGGTAGTATTCCCAGCTGCATCGCGTACTTGAACAAACTTCCCGTCTGGCGAACCGGTGATCCGGCCCCCGATAGGCGTCGGCAAGACGTTTCCCTTCGGGTCGACATAGAACGTCCCGCGCTGTCCGATCGGGTTCGGCTTGCCACGTACTCGCGGGGCAGGAAGAGCTTTCGTCGGCCCAGCCGCTCCCCGACACGCCTTCGCGAGCTTTGAGGCGCCCGCCGGCACGTAGGGGATGGCCATGGCGGCGGCGTCGAAAGCGAGTGCTTCCCAGTCTCCTGTAGCCAAGTCCCAGAGGACGTTGCCAAAGTCCCAAATGGTGTCGATGGGGACGTGGCCTGTGGGGTCGATGCG
The DNA here is from genome assembly GCA_046155985.1 of Myxococcaceae bacterium. Taxonomy (GTDB): domain Bacteria; phylum Myxococcota; class Myxococcia; order Myxococcales; family Myxococcaceae; genus JBJXGM01. The sequence goes on from JBJXGM010000025.1 coordinate 16,865, forward strand.
ATTGATGGGGTCGCTGGCGACGTAGGCGTAAAGGTTGCTGTCGCGGCCGCCGAAGCCGATGGGGTCCTTGTGCGTCCATCGGCCGGACTCGGCGTCGTAGTCACGTGCGCCGAAGCGAGTGAGTCGCGTGTGCGCGTCGTAGAGGCCACCCGCGAAGCCGAAGGGTTGGAAGCCGGGGTTGGAGTCAAAGACGATGTCGCCCCACGGCCCATAGTCCATGCGCTGCACCACCGCACCGGTGCTGCTGTTGATGACAAGCCGTGGGCTCCCCAAGTGGTCGCTGATGACGCGGTAGCGAATGCCGGCACGCTCGATGACATCGGGAGCATGACTTTGCGTGGCATAGACGAAATGACTGACCAGTCGACCCAATCCGTCGAGTTCTGCGATGACGCGCAGTGCGCCGTCGTAAAGAAACCCTTGAACCAGAGTGCCGTTGACGCGCTTGCCGACGCGACGCCCGAGGGCATCCATCACGTAGTCGACTTGCGTGCCGTCCGGTAAGGAGACCGCATTCAACGCGCCCAGTTCGTCGTAGGCGTATTGGGTGACTTGCACACCATCTGTCTTGCTGAGCAAATCGCCTGAGGCGCCGTAGGCGTACGTGACAACGCTACGGGACAGCATTCGGTCTTGGTCGTCGTAGGTGGCCTGGGCCGTGTTTCCGCGTTCGACGGACACGAGACGGTTGCCGTTTGGGTCGTACGTGTAGTTCCCATACGCTGCACCGTTCAGCTGAACGGTCCCCAGGCGACCTGCGGTGTCGTACGTATAGTCCCAGGTTTGTGTCGCGCCCTGGACAGTGTCGACGCGACGGGTGATGCGACCCGCAATGTCCCGCGTGAGGGTGGACGACAACACCGATGCGCCCGAGATTCGAGCATTGAGGCCGACGTCGTCGCCGTAAGCATCGTGAGCGTGCGCCGTCGTGACAACGCCCAGTGCCGTGGAAAGGAGCAGCGCGTTTGTGCTGTTGCGACCAAGCGTTAATGCCCCAGCCGAGGACACCCAACCATCCGCTTCGTAAGTGTACGCAACGGGCGAGGTGCCATTGACGCCGATGGACTGAACCGAGAGCTCTGGGGTGTAAGCGTAGGCGACGCTGCCGGTCACAGGCCCACTCCACGCGACACGCGTCACGAGCGGCCCGTCGTAAGCGTAGGCCAGGCTTGCCCCAATGCTGTCGGCAAGCCCTGACAGGCGACCCGCGGCATCAAACGAGGTGGAGACTGTCGTTCGAGAAGTGGTGAGGCTTGCCAGACGCCCCGATGCGGCGTCATGCGCCAGGCCCACTGCCCGCCCATCGGGGAAACTCACCCGACGCAAAGCCCTGTCTGAATCGTAGTCGCGAAGCGTCGAGACCGTTCCCGTCGCCGGAGCAGTAGGGGGTGTGTAGGAAGTGGGCAAGTCATCTGGCGCAGAAGCAAAGCCATGCGCGGGCCGCGCGGGCGGCACCAACGACGTCACGTTTCCATTTTCGTCGTAGGCGAACATCAGGCGCTCACCCGTTGGCAGTTGTATTTGCGTGACTTGACCGAGCGCGTCCCGAGTGAGCGTGGCGCTGCGGCCCATGGCATCGGTCGCGCGCGACAAGTACCCCGCGGCGTCGTAACCCAGTTGAAGCGTGCGTGCCCCTTGCGCCATGGACACCAAACGGCCCGTTGCGTCGTAAGCAAAAGTCACTGGCGCGAGTCCCGCAGTCTCAGTGCGCGTCACGCGGCCCTTGGCATCGAGTTCGACTTGCTTCCGCCGGCCCACTGGGCTTGTCCACGTGAAGCGGCGCAACGGAACGTCATACGTCTTCGTCCAAGTTCGGCCGTTGAGCGACCAAGCATCAGTGAGCGAGGCAACATCCAGCGGCCCGCCATTGGGAGTCAGTACGGAAGATTGCGAATGCGCGAGCTGTTGCCGCAGCCCACCCGGTGTTTGAAAAAGAGACGATTCCAGGGGTGCGAGAAAACCAAAACGCGCGTCTGGCCCCTGGGTCAGCATCAGCGAAGACCCATCGCTCAACGTGAAGCGCCGCTCTCCGTGCCGCGTGTGCAGTCCAGTCACACGGGTACCATCGGGCAGGGTGTGGGTTCGGAGTTGGTTGCCGTTGGAAAGCGTTTCAACCCGGTAGCGCTGAGTTCGGCCCATGCCTGTTGAAAGAGAGATTTCGTATTGGGAGTCGTTCACCTGCCGGGCAAGCGTCTTCAGCGCGCCAGAGGGGTTTGCGTCTCCGACAAGACGCCCAGCGGCGTCATATCTGTATTGGTGAACACCCCCGCGCGCGTCTTGCATTTGTTCAAGAAGCCCGCTGGCCGCATGGGTGAGTGTGGTGACATGCCCTGCGGGATTGGTCACGGAGGCGAGGTGACCGTTGCCGTCGACCGCAAAACTTGTCCGCTGTCCGTAAGGCGCGACAACAGCCAAAGGCCGTCCGGCCGCGTCGCGTTCCACGCGCGTCACTTCGCCGTCGACATCTGTCACCGCGGCAAGGTTGCCCGAAGCGTCGTAAGCGAAGGTGTAAAGCGTCGCCTGCGTGAGCGCGTCGCGCGTGGTGAGATGTCTACCTGCTCTGTCGAATGTGAACAGCTGCGTACCGTCGTCAGCCGGAACCGTGAGTGGGTCGCCCGAGAACCCGGGCAACGAAGGCGTCACGGTACGCAAGGCGAAATTGCCCCAATCCGCGACGAACAACGTACCGTCTGGCGCGGCCGCGACGCCTCTTGGCGCGTTGAGTGTCGCTTCTGGTGCGGGCCCCTCGTCGCCCGAAAATCCCCCGCTGGCGCTGCCCACGGCGACGTACAGTTTTCCCTGAGGAATGAGCCGCCAGATGCGATGAAACCGCGGCACCGCAATGAACACGCTGCCGTCTGGCCCCACCGCCATGCCGCTTGGGACTTCGATATCCGTCTGAGTGGCGATGCCACCTTCTGTTCCGTTGCCGGCAATGCCGGTTCCCGCAACAGTACGAACAATGCCATCGGGCGTTATCCGTCGAACGCGACTGTCGTTGCCGCCGACGTAGACGCTTCCGTCTGGCCCGACGGCAAGCGCGGTGATTTCGAAGAAATTGGCATCCGTCGCAAGCCCCCCATCGCCGGAGAAATGGTTTGCCCCTCTCCCCGCGTAGGTGCTGATAACGCCGCTCGGGTCGACGCGGCGAATGCGGGAAGTGTCGCCGATGAACAACGTGCCGTCCGCAGCGACGGCGAGCGCCAGGGGCGTTGAAAGTTGTGCGCTCAGCGCAGGCCCATTGTCACCTGCCATACCGCGAACGCCTGTGCCCACGACAGTCTCCATCCGTCCTTGTGGCGTGACGCGGCGAACGCGGTAGCTGAACTCGTCGATGATGTAGAGGCTGCCGTCTGGCCCCAAGGCAAGCGCTCGTGGGTTGAACACTTTGGCCAAAATGGCTGCCCCGCCGTCACCTGTCGTGCCTGGCGAGTCTCCACCGGCCATCAAACTCATCCGGCCGCTTCGCTCCAGCTTCCAGATTTTGTGCACGCTGGCGATGTAGCCGGTTCCGTCGGGACCCACGGCGACCGCCTGAGGCTTGAAGAAAAAGTCGGAAGTGCCTGCGCGCGCGGTGCGAATGATGGGCGAGCGTTGTCGTGGACTGCGGCCCCCATCTCCATAAGACAGGGCCCGGTACTGAGCGTTGTACGCATGGTGGACGCTCAGCGTCCAACTGCCCAAGTTCTGTGGCGAAACCACCCAGCTTCCGAGCGCCGTTTCGATGTCGCTCCAAAGCGTCACGCTTTGGGTTGCACGGACTGGCATCGCATACGAGCGACTCTTGCCGTTCTTCGAACGACGCTTGAACTGGCTGTCGGAAGCCGGGATGCCCAAGCGGGCAAAACTGAGTCGAAATTCTGACGGCAACTTGTATTCGAGTTGATAGTCGTAGCCCACGCGCACCAAAGCCCGTTGCGCACCTGTGAGGGTGCGCCCGTAGGCGTCTTTCCCGTCCCACTCAAAAAGCAACCTCTGATTGGCGGCCGGTGAAAATGAGAATTCAAAAAGTCGTCCGGCGACAGTCACTTCGGCACGCATTTTCTTGAGCGACCGGGGCACCACCGGGCCGCTGATGGTGATGTTCAGCTGATACGCTGTGCGCCGCCCAGGCACGCGGTCGCTCGCGTAGTGCAGACGAAACGGCGTGCCGTGAACGGGCAACGACTCGCCCAAGACTTGGTTTTCGCATTCGATGACACTGCCGGTCTGGTGACAGGCGTTATCCTCAGGCAGTTCGTTCTTCGCTACAGCTGTTGGGTACTCAGCATCGTTCGGAGGGCCGAAAGGCCAGTTGAGGTCCCAGGGGGTAAAGTGCATCAGCGGTACGCGCCACAACACCGCCCCCGACGAATAGAGTTCAGCAAGTTTCTGTCTCTCTTCCGTCCCCATGCCGATGCTGGCCAGCGCGGTGTCGGTGTCGGAGACCTCGTCGCCATCGATGTCCACGTCGGCATAGCCGTTAACGATGTCGACAACCTGGATGACGCGCCCATTTTCATCGGCTTTCCACGCGCCCGTCTGGCGGTCGTAGTAGCCGGCGGGCACTACGCCGCCCGATGGAAAGTTGAGGTAGTTCTCCAGATAAAAGAAGAGCGGCTGACTGAATTCGACGTTGACCGCGCCGGCCGCCAATGCTTCATCGACACTCCACTCGACGGCGTAGGTGTAGCCACTCTGCGGAGGCAAGTCGCCCGGCACAGCGCGCTCGCCGTTGGGGCCTACCGTGTACTCCGTGGCGCGAATGGTAAGGTCGCCGACCGGCCGTACGCTGCCGTCCGGAAGCGTCATGGTGGCAGTCACCGCGGGCGGCACCAGAAGCGTGGGTTGTCGCTGGCCGCTTTCGTCTTGCACCGTAGAGCCGCGAACAACTTGAAACGCCCGTGCGCCTTGGGCCACCGCGCTTGCCGCTTCGTCCACGGGCGTCATGACGACGTCTCGCAGCACACTAAAGTCGCGCCAGACCGACGCCACTTTGCGCTGAACGGGGAGGTAGCCGTTCTTCACGAACTGCAGAATGAGGACGCCCCCGCCGTTGAAAGCGAAGTCGAACGCCCCGCTTCGGCGCGTTCGGGTGCTGCCGTACTCCGGATGCGTTAGTGCTGTGACTTGGACGTCCCCTAAAGGCAAACCATCCACACCTGTCACGCGGCCTCGAACAACAGCGACAAATCTCCGGTCGATGGCGCCTTCTGCGACGCCTTCTTGTGGCGCGTCGGGCCCCGAATAGATGAAGCCGGTCGCATCGCCAAAGTCAGTGGGCAGTGACGGGTCGAGTGAAGGCGCTTGAATTTCAGGCGCACCCTCGCATTCGCCGCAGCGGACGATGCCCCCGCAATCGACAGGCACGCAGGAGTCATCGCCGGGCGAATCGTCTGCGCCGTGAGGGGCCCCACACGCCGCCAGCGCGGTGAGAACGAGACGAAATACGAAAAGTGAGTACCGCACGCCACCCCCCGTCGGCCTGCCCCTTCGGAGCGTCCGCAACCTCATCGAAACCACAATGAAGTTCAAGCGGCAGTCTGCACAGCAGCGTGCCTAGAAAAATACCGTACGAATCACCGGGCCTGGAAAGGCTGGAACTTGTTCGGTTCGCTCCCACCGACTCGTTGCCTCATTCCGCCGCGCGCCTGAAAGCGTCCGAACGTCGTTCCAAAACAGGAACGCCGCAGGGCGATCTCGATATGCGTCGGTTGGGTTCAGGAGGTGAGCGACGATGCTTTCAGTTCAAATACTCCGCCAATATTATTGGTCATAGGAGCAACTTCTGTCCACGTCGCTCCCGTGAACCGCGGCCAACGGATCTGGCCAGCGCACCTGTTTGCCGCGATGCTTCAAAAAACGTTCGTGCCCCAACGGCGCCTACCGCGTAGGTTCCGGGCATGCCCACGTTGAAGGCTCTCCTACTCGAAAACATCCACCCCAGCGCGGAAGAAATGTTCCGGGCGCAAGGCCTCGAGGTGGAATCGCTCAAAGCAGCACTTCCGGACGACGAGCTGGTGCAGCGCCTCTCTGGCGTGGATGTCTTGGGTATTCGCAGCAAAACCCAGATTCCCGACAGCGTTTTGGCGAAGGTGCCGAAGCTTCTGTCGATTGGCTGCTTCTGCATCGGCACGAACCAAGTCGACCTCGACGGCGCCAACCGCCGCGGGGTCGCGGTGTTTAATGCACCGTTCAGCAGCACGCGCAGCGTGGCCGAGATGGTCATCGGCGAGATTCTCATGTTGGCCCGCCAACTGGGTGATCGCACACGTGAGGTGCACAGCGGCCAATGGCGCAAAGTGACGGGCAATACGTTTGAAGTGCGCGGCAAGACTTTGGGCATTGTGGGCTACGGGCACATCGGCTCGCAGGTGGGGCTTTTGGCCGAGGCGCTGGGCATGCGCGTTGTCTTTTTCGACACTGGCACCAAGCTGCCGCTCGGCAACACGCGCCCGTGCAAGTCGCTGTCAGAACTTCTGGGCATCGCCGACTTCGTCAGCTTGCACGTGCCAGCCACGCCGCAGACTGAAAACATGATTTCAACGGGCGAACTCGCCCAGATGCAAAAGGGCACTTTTCTCATCAACGCGAGCCGTGGCTCCGTTGTCGACCTCACCGCGCTCGCCCAGGCGCTGCGGAGCGAACACCTCGCCGGTGCGGCAGTGGATGTCTATCCCCAAGAGCCACACTCCAACAGCGATGGCTTTCAAACCCCGCTACAGGGACTTGCCAACGTCGTGCTCACGCCGCACATCGGCGGCTCCACCGCCGAAGCGCAAGAAGCCATCGGCCGCGAAGTGGCCACCAGCCTCCTGAAGTTTGTGCAGGTGGGCGCCTCGACCGGTGCGGTCAATTTTCCACAAGTCGAGCTCCCGCATTCACCGGGCACCCATCGGGTGCTGAACGTGCACCGGAACGTGCCGGGCGTGCTGCGCGACGTGAACCAAATCGCATCGGAGCTGAACGCCAATATTCACAGCCAGGTCTTGTCGACCGACGCCACCATTGGCTATTTGATTATGGACTTAGACCAAGACGTCTCGCAGGCCGTGAGCGAGCGCATGGCGAAGCTGGCGGTCAACATTCGCACCCGCGTCATTCGCTAGCGCAAGCGGAATCCCCCATCTGCACCTGAGACGATGCGGAATCAGCGCCACGTGTTGTGCATGAAAGTGCGGATTACAACTCCGAAACTTCATGGTGAGGGTATCCGCGCGGTGCCCCTTTCTCGGGTCACCCGCGATCTCTCGCCCGTTCGCTGAGCCGATAGAAGCCAGGACTCATGCGCCGATTTTCCAAACGCCTTTCTCCGTGAACGCTTCAATCGTTTGGCGCTCGGCTTTCTCGCTTCGACGATTTAACGTCACATGACGACAAGAATCACGCGGCGTAGGCCTTACCGGGGTTCATGATGTTTTGCGGGTCCAGCACCCGCTTGATGGCGCGCATCAGCTCAATTTCAGCTGGCGTTCTTGAAAAGCCAAGGTAAGGCCGCTTGAGAAGCCCAATGCCATGCTCTGCCGAAATGGTCCCGCCGTGGCGCTGCACGAGGCGGAAGAGGGTTTGGTCCACCGCCGCGGTCCGTGCGTAGAAACCCTCTTTAGACAGACCGTCGGGCTTCATCACGTTGACATGCAAGTTGCCATCGCCAATGTGGCCGAACACGACGACCTCCCAGTCGGGATATTCGGCGGCAAAGACGGCGTCGAGTTCTGCACAAAACGCCGCAAGGGCGGCGATGGGCACAGCGATGTCGTTCTTGTGCGGCAACCCAGTCGCCGACAGACTTTCGCTGATGGATTCGCGCAAGGCCCACAGCTCGGCCGCCTGTGTGGCGTTTTGTGCCAGTACCCCGTCCGCAATGAATCCGCTCTCCAACACCGAAGCGAGCCAACCTTCCAGGGCGGCGTCGTTGGCGGGTTCTGCTTCGAGCAGCACGTAGAAGGCGGCAGGCGCTTCAAACGGCGCTCGCAACTTGCGGTGGCGCTGCACGCGTTCCAGCGCGCGTTGGGTGAAATACTCGTAGGCCGAAATGACGAAAGGCGCCTGACGGGCGCTCGCGAAAAGTTGCAAGACATCGGCCATGCGGGGCAGGGCAAACATCAGAATGCGCGGCAACGCAGGAAGCCTTTGCAGCTTCAAAGTGGCTTCGGTAATGACGCCCAGCGTGCCCTCCGAGCCAATGAACAGCTGTCTCAAGTCCACACCCGTGTTGTTCTTTTCGAGCGCGCCATTGAGTTGCAGCACCTCGCCCGAAGGCAGCACCACTTCAAGTCCCAAAACCCACTGCCGTGTGAGGCCGTAGCGAATGACGCGCACCCCGCCCGCATTGGTGGCGATGTTGCCGCCGACTTGGCTCGAGCCTTTCGACGCAAAATCCACCGGCCACGTCAGCCCATGGGCTGCGCAGTGTTCGTGAACCGCCTGGGTGACTGCGCCCGCCTGCACACGCACCGTCGCCCCCAGCACGTCCACTGGGTGCAGGGCATGCATGCGCGACAGCGACAACACCAACTCTCCCTGCGTCGCCATCGCCCCACCGGCAAGGCCTGTCCGACCGCCAGAGGGCACCACCGGCACCCGATGCAGCGAGCACGCGCGCAAGAGCCGCGAGACTTCGTCTGTTGTTCGCGGAAACGCCACGGCAGAAGCTGCCGGCGCAAACTCCCGGGTCCAGTCGCGCCCAAACTCGCGACATTCGTCGCTGTCGCGGGTCAGAAAATCCCGAGGGAACTCGCGCGACAACTGGTCAAGAAACGACCCCGGTAGCTCAAACGGCATAGCGCGCGATTAGTGCATCTCGCCGCAAGGGGGCAAGCGAAGCGACTTGTGAAGGTTGCCTGCCCCCCCGGGACACGTCGAAAGGCAACGCTGAAATCGAATCTGGGCTGGCCTAGGTGACTTGCGGGCTGCGTGGCCGATTCCTTCGCTCCCGAGCGTCGTACATGTTGAGGTCCGCCTTGACGAGAATGTCGCGCACGGGCGCTTTCTCGCCCGTGGCACTGCCCCAACTGAGCCGCGCGCCGGCGAGCGCTTGTCCGCATCGAGCCGCCCACTCGGTGGCTTGGGGCTCCGTCATCTGCGCAACGACTGCCGCGAATTCATCGCCGCCGATTCGCGCGACCAAGTCTTCGGAGCGAAAACAACCCCGAAGCGCTTCGGCGCAGCGGCGAAGCAAGTCGTCTCCGGCCTGGTGGCCCTGCGTGTCATTCACCTGCTTCATTTGGACGACATCAAACATGAAGCACGTCACAGGGAAGAGCCGGCTTCCGTCTAAGCGGTCGAGCTCTGCTTCGAAAAATGCCCGACTGTACAAACCCGTCACCGAATCGCGGTAGCTCGCCTCGCGCAGCTGCTGTTCAAGGGCTCGTTTCTCCCGCACGTCGCGGGCGATGCAAACAACGAAGCGCCCCTCGGCGAGTTCAACTGGGCTTAGGCTGACGTCAACAGGCACTTCGGAGCCATCTTTGCAGCGCGCGACCAAGTCGAGTTTCCCTCCCATCTCGCGCGGCGTAGGTGTCTTGTCGTAGCGCGCGCGATGGTCCGCATGTGTGCCGCGAAGCGAATCCGGCACAAGTATCTCGACCTGCTGGCCCACGAGTTCGGCCGGTGAATAGCCAAAAACCCGCTGCGCTGCAGCGTTGGCAATCGCAATGGTGCCGTCCCGACGAACCAAAAGGATGGGGTCCGGGGCGGCTTCGAACGCGGCGCGGAAAAGCTCGGGGGAAAGCGCTTCAGACGGCATCGGCGCCCACAATATCCGACCTCAAGGTTTTGCCCCCGCCGACGCCGCCAAATAATCGGCCGTGCGACAACGCAGCGGTGGGCTGAGCCCGGCCGCTGCTCAAGCTCAACGAGACGTTTGAGCCAAAATCTCCCTCGCGACATGCTTGGAGAACTTGATGCGGCCGTACTCGTTCAGGTGCACGTCGTCGTAGAAATCATCACTCTTCGAGTAGTCAGAGGACATTGAGAAGTCCAACACCTTGACGCCTGCCTCGTTTTGGATGCGCGCAAGCGTTGCTTCAAGACGCGCCCTCCCGTCCGGGGTTGGCTCGGCCAGGTCGCGGTTTATCGGCGTAACCACGACGTACACATTATTCGCGAAAGACCGACTCTCCCGAACTACGCGAATGAAAATGGACACCGCTTCCTCGTCCATGATGAGTTCATGGTTGGGTAGCTCTCGGTCGGGGAACTGCCCGAATGGCGCAGCGTACGACTTCTGGACTTCACGGTCGTACGCGGCCTTGGCCTGAGCCGATGTCCATATCAAAGGGGAAGTCACTCCCCGGCCAGCGACATCCCAGGTGCAGCATTGGCCTCCCCGTAAGATTCCGCGAGTGGGGTCGCTCAAGTCCTCATTGGCGTTCGTTTCGAAGACTCTGCGCGTGATCACCTTGGCCGCCGTTTCCGGCGCGACTCGCCCAAGCAGGACGATTCCAAAAGCGCTTGTGGCGTCGGACGGTGACTCGAGCGCGAGCTGCGCAAACTCGCTCCCGGTTTTCACCATCGCTTCAGTTGCAACTTTTCCTCGCCGTCTGGCCACCCAAAATTTGGTCCCGGCCAGGGGAGCAAAGTTGACGATTGCCATGTCAAGCTTCCGGTGTTTCTCCTGACAAAGTGCATTTAGCCTGCGAGCGATTGACGAAAGGTCCGTCGCTCGAGCCCCGGCGATACCCAAGTTGTACGTGGTCAGGCTACGTTTCGCTGCTCCCATTTCCTTATCGAACTCGACGGGCGAATATCCGAATACAGTTGTCGATGAGCCAATCAAAACGGCTACTGGACCTTGCGTACCGACGATGTTGGGAAGCTGCTTGACGATTTCGGCGCCGCGATTGCCCCATCCCGACGCGAGCGCCCATTCCCTTGGCGGTGTTTGCGACTGAAGCCAGCCTAGAAACAACCGCGCCACCCCGACGGACGCCAGCAACAGGAGGCATCCCACGACAAGCGTGCGAGCACTGGTTCGAAAGTCAGATTTGTCGAGGCCGTTCGGCGTTTCGTTCGATGAACGAACCGGGCCCTCATCGGTCAGCGCCATGTCGTGAGCTCCCTGTTTCAAAACTGAAAGTAGATGAACGCGTTCCCTTTGCTGAACACCATGGCAATCGCGAGATAGTTCACCACCATTGGCCAAACCATCCAGCCGCTGGTCGTCCCCTCACGCTCAACGCGTTCGCCGATTCGTTGGGACGCGTAGGATGCAAGGTGCATAACTGGCAGCGCCGCAACAACGAGGCCAAGCGTCAGGGTGGCATTGTAGGTCCAGACCGAGGGAACCGAGGCGACGTGCATCCCTCGCACAATGGTCCAGGCTTGGCTGATGGTGTCGGAGCGGAAGAGGGCCAGGCCGATGAGCACGAGGTAGAAGGTGAAAACCCGCTGTGCGGTGGTCACTGCCCACGCGGGTCCGGGCATCCGACCGTCTGGCAATCGCGACGAGGCCACGTGCTCTAAGACCAACAGGAGACCGTGGTAGGCACCCCAGGCGACGAATGTCCACTTTGCACCGTGCCAAACGCCGCCCAGCAGCATGGTCAGGAACAAAGCGGTGTAGACCCGCCCTGATTCCCCACACATCGGTAGATACAAGTAGTCTCGAAGCCAGGTGGAGAGGGAGATGTGCCATCTCCGCCAGAAGTCGGAGGGCGACGTCGCGATGTACGGAAGGTTGAAATTAATTGGAACGACGAAGCCGAGCAGCAGCGCTACCCCGATGGCGATATCGGTGTAGCCGGCGAAGTCACCATAGACCTGGCCAGCAAACGCCAACACGCCAGTCCAGCACTCGAGGCTCGAGAACGACGCCTCTTTCGAAAACGCTTGTGCCGCAGGTTCTGCCAGGTGGTCAGCGATGGTCTTGTTGAGAAGCCCAGTTCCGATGAGGAGAAACGCCTTTTGGACCGATGACCAAGAGCGAGGCGCAATCTTTTCGAATTGCGGCAACAGCGTGGAGGCCCGGATGATTGGGCCCGCCACCAAGTGAGGGAAGAAAGTGACGCCTGCAAGAAACTCGATCGGACGCTCGCGTGCCTGCAGCTCGCGGCGGTACACGTCAATCGTGTAGCTCATGCTCTGAAACGTGTAGAAAGAGATGCCGGCAGGAAGCGCGATGTCAAACACCGGCGCCTTCATGTTGACGCCAAGCGCCGCAAGTAGACCAAAAGCCGAGCTGACGCCGAAATCGGCGTACTTGAAGATGGCCAGCACCGATAGGTTTGCGACGATGCTGAAGACAAGAAGCCGTTTTCGAAGCGGCTCATTCGAATCGTGGCGCTGAATCTCGCGAGCGATATAGAAATCGAGCAGGGCTGTGCCAAGGAGCAGAGGCACGAACCGATAGTCTGAGACCGCGTAGAAAATCACGCTGGCAACGGTGATGCACCAAAGCTTTTGCACCCTCGAGCGTGTGACAAACTCGAACACCGCAAAGAAGGCGATGAAGAACGCGGCGAAAAGAACGGTATTAAATAGCATCTCTAAAGCCTCGGAGTTCTTGCTACCAGCGTGGCTGATCTGCGCGAAGGGCGGCGCGAATGCCATCGATGGCGCCCGGATTGCGCAGCGCATCGATGTTTGCAACCGGGTCGCCGTTGGCCGCATCGCGTGCCGCGCGCTCGGCACGTTTACCGTTGTGAGTCACGGGAAGCTCCGGCACTTGAACAATAATGTCCGGCGCGTGCGCCCGTGAACACCGCCGAATAATCGACTCGCGAACTCGGGTCGCCAGCGGCGCATCGAGCGCAACGCCGGGAGCAAGCGTCAGGAGCAACAGCAAGCGACCCTCGCCTGACTCTTCCTCATCGCGCCGTTCCACGGCCATACCTTCGACAATGGTCTCGATGTCGGCGAGGGCGGAGTACACCTCGGCCGGGCCAATGCGTACGCCTCGGATGTTCATCACGCCGTCGGAGCGGCCGTGAATCCGTCCAGAGCCACGTGCGGTCCACTCGAAGCGGTCGCCATGTGTCCACATTCCCGGATTCTGACTGAAATAGGTGGCGTGGAAAGCCTCGCCCGTGGCGTCGCCGTACAGGCCGAGGGGGCGCGAGGGAAACGGATTCGCACAGACCAGCTCACCGATTGCCTCGTTGTCAGTCGCGCCGAGGGGACGGACGTCGAGACCCAGACTCTTCGCCTGCAGTTCTCCCGCATAAACGGGGAGGTTCGGATTTCCCAAGAGGAAGCACCCGATGATGTCGGTACCTCCAGAAATCGAGTGCACCGGGATTTGGCCGACGCTTGAACGCACCCAATCGAATGCGGTGTCAGGCAGGATGGCCCCCGTCGTCATGAGCAACCTGAGCGACGAGAGGTCACAGATTTTTGCGGGCTCCAGGCCGGCCATGGCGATGGATTGTAGGTAAGCCGGGCTGGTTCCGAACGCGGTGATCTTCTCTCTCGCGGCGAGTTGCCAGAGCGCATCCGCATCCGGGTACGACACGGAGCCTTCGTAGAGGACAATTTCAGTTCCGACAGCCAGAGCGGACAACAACCAATTCCACATCATCCAGGAGCACGTGGTGTGGAAGTAGAGCTTGTCGCTGGGAGAGAGATTCGTGTGAAGTCGGTGCTCTTTGCAATGCTCGATGAGTGTGCCACCGGCGCCGTGCATGATGCACTTGGGGCGCCCGGTTGTGCCGGACGAGAACAGAATGAAAAGCGGATGGTTGAAAGGAAAAAGCTCGAGCTCCTGCAACGAGCCGCCCGGCTTCGTCACAAGCTCCTGCAGCGAGGTGCAGGCAACCGGTTGTTTGTCTGAGCCAGAGAGAGCGCCATCCCCCAAAACCGCCGCCAAACGTAGCGTCTTTAGGCCGGCGACAACCTGTTGGACGCGTGCACTAACGTCCACCGTGCGGCCGTGATCCGAATAGGTCATCGAGGCGAACAGCACCTTCGGCTCTAGCTGCTCAAAGCGGGCAAGGATGGATTCGGCACCCAGGTCCGGGGACACTGAGGACCACACCGCTCCTACCGCTGCAGTGGCGAGGCACGCCACCACCGCGTTCGCATCATTCTTGGCGATTGCCACGACGCGGTCTCCGCTGGAAATCCCCTGCGCGCGGAGCCCTGCAGCAACTGACAGAACACGTTCGCGAAGCTCGCGTCGCGTGAGCCGAACGATGCTGCCAGCTTCATTGCAGGACGTGACTGCCGGAGCGTCGTCCGGAGAAACCTGTCGCAACAGGTTCGCAGCGTAATTCAGGCGGAGACCCGGAAAGAATTTCGCCTTCTCGATGGAATCGCCCTCGCAGACCGGCTCTCTCGACCCGGTCACCTCAAGTCCCGACCACTCCAGAAAGAGTCCCCAGAACTGGCGAAAATTTTTCGCCGAAAATGCATGAAAAGCAGCAGCATCCGTAAATGAGACACCGATGCGCGTCTCAACGAACCGTGTGAAGGCAGTCATCTGGGAGCTGGCGATAGCGTCGCCGCTCGGTACATACACGGGCTCGCTGGCTCGAACTTTCGGCGAATGAAAGACGACGGGTCCCGTACTCGGCGCGGAAGTGACAGGCTTGCTTGTGCCACTTTTCTCAACAATATGGTCCGCGATGGCAACGAGCGTGGTGAGTGCACCGCCCAGCTGACTGGCGGGTATTTTCACCTGATACGTCCGTGCAACATGGGCCAGGAACGCGACGCCAGAGATTGAATCGAGGTAGCCGCTTTGAATGAGTGGCGCAGCGGTGTCGACGTCTTCCGCTGCCAGCTTGCGCTTGGATTTGGTTGCAATATGAGACTGCAGTTCCTTGAGCAGCTCGCCGCGAGAGAGTACGCCTCGAGACGGTTTGGATGAAGACTTCGACGGAGAGGTACCCGCTTTCGAAAAGGATGCTGCGATGCGCTCAAGCCACACTCTCATGTGCACCTCGTCATAGCCCGAGCATCGGCCGAAGCACGCAGGCAGGCAAACAAGTGGGCGCGTCGAGAGGGGCACCGCTGTCGTGAAAAGTAGCAATCGTGAACCGGTCGGAAGCGTCTGTGGTCCACCCTGCCGGCGTCCACCGCGGACCGGGCCAAATAATCGGTCGCCCAAAAACCTAGCGGTAGGCTGGGCGCATGCGGATGGTGCAGCGGGTACTCGTCTTAGGCGTATGGGCGCTTTTCTCCCGTCCCGCTAAGGCGCAGACCGCGCTGAACGACGCCACCGCGCTTGTTTACCTTCGCCCCACCAAGAGCGCGGACTTCAAAGTGACGCAGCTCGACAGAATCGTCGAGGCGCAGAAGCTTCGCACCAACGGTGAAAACGCCCTTGAAGCCGTCGCCGGCCGCACGGTGTTGCATCATGCTGATTTGCGCGCAGCACTCGGGAGTGCCTACCTCGTTGACGCGTTCGACTGCGCCGGCGTGCCTGCGTGTTTGGTGAAACGCCTTGCTCCGCTGCGCACGCAAGGCATGACGTCGGTGGTCGTTGGCGAATACACGAGTATCGAAGACAAGTTTCTGGTGCGCTTGCGTCTCTTGGCGCTGGATGACGGCCGCGTGCTGGAGACGCAGCAATTTGGTACCGCCCGCGACGCCTTGGAAACGTTGGACGCATGGCGCCGCCCCATCGAAGCGCTTTTCAATGACACCGGCGCGCTCCGCATCGTGACCAACATCGCAGGGTATCGTTGCTTGCTGGACGGCCAGCCGTGCGCCCAAGACACGCAGGGCCGTGTTACCGGCGTACGCGAAGGCGAGCATCTCCTGGTCCTCGAAAAAGACGGCCACCGCCCGTTTTCAAAGGCCATCAGTGTCACGAGGCGCCAAGAGCTTCGGGTTGTCGCTCCCGTGGAGCAGCTCCCTGTCCAGGTGCGCCCCTCGGCTGACCCGAATGCACAAAACCCAAAGTTCGAGGAGTCCGACGAGCCTTCGGTGAAGCCCTATGCTTATGTGAACGCGTACTTTTTTTCCGAGAATTCGGACAACACTTCGTCGGCTGCCGCACGCCAGGCGCTACCCAGAGAAACTTCGGGTGTGCGATCCGGAATTTCGTTCAACCTGTTGGTGGTTGGAGCTCGCGCGCTCCTTCCGAAAATCGGAAAGTGGCAGGTGTCCGCGGTGGCCGCGAACGAATTCACGGCGCAACTGCCCTTCGGCTGGGTGGAAATCGGAAACCCTGACATCGGCTTTAGGGCGGCACTTGGGGTCTTGTTCCCCGGACCTGTGAATTCTCTTGGCCCGGGCACATTGCATACCCCATTCAACTTTGGAAACCTCTTTGGCCTCTATCACGGTCTCGTTCTTACGCAGTCTGTAGGGTCGTTTGTGTTTCAGGCGAGCGTCGCGCGTGCACGAGGCACGTCAGGACTGCCCGGGGTTACCGGACGCATCGCCTACATCAGCCGCGATTCAACCGGCACGCTTTATGGAGCGCCACAGGGACTCATGTTGTCGCTCTCAGGTATCTGGGGCAAGCAGGGACTCGGGCGCAATGAAGCTCCTGTAGCGCTCGCACTCGACCCGGGAGCCGCCACGCCTCGCGTCGAAGAGCTTCCCTATTGGATTGGCAGCTTCGAGCTGGCGTGGCCGTTCGCGAGCTGGGCCACCCTGGCGGGTGAGGCGTACGCGGGGCAGGGAGCGGACATCCTGCGCGGGGCCATCAATCAAGGTGCTCGACTGGACCTCGCGACCGGGCGCCACTCCATGCTCCGTTCTGTCGGGGGTTGGGCGCAGCTCACGATTCATCCGTGGACCAATTGGGACTTCCGGCTCTTGTATGGCCACGACACAGTCCTTTCCGGTCTGACCGGCGTGCAGCTCGGTTCGTCAGTACCGCCCATCGAATCCAACCAACTGATGGCGTTGATTCTCGCCTGGACCCCGCTGCGTGCGTTCACCTTGGGCTTGCAGGTGCATCGCTATTACACGGTGGTCGTCGAACCCGAGCGCATCGGCACACAGCTTTTCAGCGCAGTGTTTACGGCAACGACCAACTTTTGAGCCGCCTGGGGGGCGTCTAACGCTTCTCGACGGAGCCCGCCAGTTGCAACGTGGCCGCCACTTCTGGAGTGAGCCACCCGGCGCTAGCCACGTCCACGACGACGGTAACCTCTGCGCCACCCTCTGTTGCCGAAACACTCAATACCTTGCAAGTAGCGGATTCTTCTCCGCTCGAGATTTCGCATCTCGAATCGACTGCCGCAAGGGCTGCCGGGACCCGGGCTTTGAACTCCCAGACTTCGTCTTGAACAATGCTGCCCAACACCGCTCCCTTGGCGACACGCAGAGGCTTTCCAGCAGCCTGAAAAGTGCCAGCCACTGGCGCGAGGACGGGCCTGCTTCGGCGAAGTCGCTGCGTCAACCTGCGCCGGTCCGCCCGGGCCGCTTCAAGAAACTCCACGTACACAGGGTCGTTTGACGCGAGCGTTTCCAGCTCAGCCACTTTCTTCTCGGATTGTGCGAGCGCGCGCTTGGTGGCCGACGACACATTGCCGATCAAAGCCACCCGTGACCCCGCCACGACGCGCGCAGGTTCGCCAAACTCGAACGACACTCGCCCAGACGCTGGCGCGCGCACTTCGGCAAGTACCGGGTGGTGTAGACCGACCACAGGAAATGAGACCCACCCCGCCTCGGGCGAAGCCTGAGCAGGGGAGGGTGTTGGCACGACCGGGGGACTCGGTGGAGATGGCGCAGTAGCAGCAGTAGGGGGTGGCCTCGTCCGAACTGGCTCGCGCGTCGGCGGTGTCGCTCGCATTTCAGGCGCGGCTGTAAGCTGAAAGAGCGCCGCCGCGCCGCCACCGGCAACCAATAGCACGCCCACCGTCACCCAGAGCCCTATCCGACTCGTCCGTTGCCTCCGAGGAGGCTCCGACTCATCCGATCCATCCAGCACCTCGGGTGTGGCTTCGACTAGCGGAATTTCGCTGGATGTTGTGCGCGTCGGAAGTGGCGCAATGCCCGGTGCCCCGTGGGCGATTTGATGTTCTGCGACCGCCAACATTTCCGCGGCCACGCGGTTTTGAGGGTCGGTTTCGAGCATCGCCTCGAAGTAACTCTTGGCCTCGCTTGGCCTCCCCACACGCAGAAGTCGAATGCCGGTCTGGTGAAGCTCCCGGATGCCAGGGTCCCAATTGTCTCGTTTTTCCCAAGTAGGTGCTGACGCTGAAGGGGGCCCAGGCTCGTTCGCCGCCGCCAGGAACCCATAGCGCCCCAACTGCCGCACAAACTTCGCCAGCGAATCGAGCGCAATCGGAATCCCAAGGCGCAGCCCTTCGTCCACGACCTCTTGCGCCTTGCGCTTGCCGTCCAACATGCGTGCCAGGGACAGCTCGAAGTCATAGAGCTGAAACGTCTTCCCCGACCGGGGGTCGTACACGTCGAACAACCCAGGCGCACGCTTTCCCACTTGCAGGTCGGCTCGAAAGCGAGGCAATAGCGTGCCCGGCTCGAGCTTGGGTTTGGGCGCAGTTTGGCCGGAGCGTCCCGGTGGCGGCGGCATCAGAAGGCGCTAGTCAAACACAAGCGTCTTGCTTCCGTGGATAAGAACGCGCGGTCGTCAAGGTGCCACGCGACAGCACGTGCAAGAACGGTGTGTTTGACGTGCATTTAACGGGCGACGGCGATGAGGTCGATGTCTTCGCCCAGCGACGTCGCCACGCGCGTTTCGGCGTCATGTTTCGTGCCGGCCTTTCACCGGAATGTGATGGAAGGGGACGTCATAGGGTGCGACCATCTCGCGAAGTTGCTCGAGATTGCTCACAGTCGCGCACACGTCCGCACGAATGTCGCTGGTGCGCCGAGAGGCAGTTCTCTTCTTCGTGACAAGAATCCCTCGCGCTTGGGTCGGCTCGCGTCGGAGAAACTGAAGGTCATATTCAGAGGCCCGGCGAGCGGCGCGAATTGCTCGCTGAGCGCATGCGAGCTTCTTGGCACGTCTTTGAGCTCAAACTCAATTCTCATAAAAAAGAGCGGAGCCCCCTCGTGCGCCGAGTGCTGCTGGCTGTCGAGAATATTCGCGCCTGCGTCCGCCAGATACCTGTGACGGCGGCCACGATGCCCGCCCGGTCGGGGCATGAAGCCAACAGGCGGGTTTTGGCGAGGGGAGGCATAGCAACTGTCAGCGATGTCTTGGTACTGCACCTGCTCGATGACGCCCAACCGACGGCACACCTCGGTCGCTTTCGCGGCAGCGTCAACTTCCCTCAACGCCCGGATGATTTGTTCTTCGGTGAAGGTGCGTTTCCTGCTCATGCGCCCTCCGCTCAATGCGCCGGACTTACCCCTCGCTCAGGTTTCGAGGGTCACGTCACGGTGCTGCCGGGAAAGCCAAGAGACGACGCGCCTCGAACGCGTCAACCGACCTCGCAAAGTGATACGGCCGGCCCTCTGCACCGCGCTCTTTGGCCCGAGGGGTGGTGAATTCTTGACACCTCGCGGAAAGGGCGATGTTTTGTCAACTTCGCACTTCCTAACGTTCCTATCCTCAAGAATGAGTTGGAGATTCCTGTGAACCACGCCTCGAGGCACCGCTGGTGGATTCGGGCCCCGCACTGGACGTTGGTGGCGACAGCAGCCCTTTCGCTGCAGGTGCAAGCGGTCGCGGACGATCCTGCAATCGTGTCAGAGGTGGACAAAGCCGTGGGCGAAGCGGCTGCTCCCGCGGAAGACGCGGTCGACTTTTTTTTCGACCTCGATCAGCGCCTCCAGGAGAAGGTCGTTACCGCCAGCGGTGGCCAAGCGGAAGCGCGGCGGCTGACCCCCGCGACCGTTGCGTCCATCACCCGAGAGGAGATCGAGCGTCATGGGTGGCGTTCTCTCGCCGAGATTCTCAACTACGTACCCGGTATTTACGTCGTCGATGATCAAGTACTTCCATCGGTGGGGGTTCGCGCGACGACTCCCGGCCTCAGTGGAAGCACGCGACATATCAAGGTCATGATCAACGGCGTTCCGGTCAACTTCCGACCGGACCTCGCCGCTTTCATTGGCCCAGAGTACATCCCGGTCGAAGCCATCAAACGGGTTGAGATCGCAAAGGGTCCTCTGTCAGCGCTGTACGGTGCCAACGCCTTCACCGCCACCGTGAACGTCATCACGGAGCAAGCTGAAGAAGAAGAAAGGGTTTCAGTTTCTGGCCGACTCTACAATAGAGGATCTGGTCTCTCGACGGGGTTGTCTGGGTTTGCGAGCACTGGAAACGAGACAGCCGGTGCGCTCGTCGCGTTCACCTCGGACAGAACAGACAGGTCTGGGCTCGCCATTCGACAGACGTTCCCCGGACAAGATCCAAATGACTCCCGCTTCAGCGGGTTCTTTGCCGACAGGAGCCGTGACGATATTGCAAGCCCCACGTCTGTATTCTTGGCGATGCGCGCCGGCACCCAGAGCGTCGGAAACTTTACCCTGCAAGGTGGCTTTCAGGGCCTCGACGCGCTAGGCGAATTCCAGCTCAACTCCGTGACAACGCATCGGTCACGATACTCTTTGCACAATTTGTGGGCGAACCTGGTCTACAGAAAAGCACTCGGGAGCAATGTCGATACCGTCTTCTCAGCCACAGGGTCTGGAGGCTACCCGACGAAGGACGACAAGCAGTTTCTCACCTTGAACAACTTGTATTCGTTTACCCGTAACTTCAATTATCGCTCGCTCGACCTCAACGCGACAGTCAACTACAAACCGGTCGAAGTCGTGACCCTTGGTTTCGGCGTGGATGCCTCTCTCGAGCGTCATCAAACCCTATTCTACACCCAGGAGTTTCTTGTCCCCGAGGGTTCGAGAAACATTGGCGATCGGGTTGATCTCGTCTCGACTGGCGACAGGACCCAAGCCGACTTGGCAGCGATCGGCGCGTATCTGTCCGGCGCTACCACGCCTTTCGTCAACATTCCGGGCCTAAAGTTCTGGGGCAACTTTCGACTGGATTGGAGCAACCTCTTTCGCTTCCAATACAGCTGGAGGGTCGCGGCTGCCTACGCAATCGGCGAGAATCACGCCATCAAAATCTTCGCGGGTAGCTCGTACCAGAGTCCATCGCCTGTGCTTCTGTTTGGACTGTCGGGGTTCGGCAACAACAACAACGTCGTCGGCAGCCGCACACGGACGAACCCGGCGACGGGGCTGCCTTACGATTTGCGGCAGCAACGAGTGACGAGTGCGGAAATCGCGTGGAGTAGCGTTTTTGCGGGTGGCATCCTGACTTTGGAAGGCTCCGTCTTCGGCCAGCAAGTAGAAGACAAGATAGCGTTCGTGCTGCTCGCGACAAACTACTTGGCTAGAAATCAGGGCATTCAACGCAATGTGGGATTGGAGTTCATTGCCCGACTCGCGTTGAATCGATTTTCACCGTATTTGGCTGGAAACGCGCAGCTTGTCTTCGATACCGATCCTATCACGGGAGCCACCGCTCTGAGTGACCGGGTGCCGGAAAGCTTCCCGGTCGCCTTCGGCTACGCCGGTATCGACATCAACATCCCGGAGGCACTACTCGCCCTCAACGTCCATGCCCGGTTCACTGGGCCGCGCGGCGCAACCGACGCCAACATCCGGTTCAACAACACTACTGCGTATTCGTTGCCCTTCTACGCAACGCTCGACGTCTCGATTCGAACGATGAACCTGAAGCTCATTGGTGGAAAGGAGACGCGTTTCATGCTCAGCGGGCGAAACCTCACCGCTTCCAGGTACTCCGAGCCGGGCTTTGGCGGCTTCGATATTCCCCAGATTGGGCGAACGTTGTTCTTCGAGCTTCGCCAGTCTTTCTAGGCGTCATCTTCAAGGCCAGAAGCTTGAAGAGCCTCAGCTTTCCGAGCCTATGACACTGCCATTCTCCGGGAAGAACGTCATCGTGGTTTCAGGCGGGACGTCTGGGAAGAGCCCGCACATCGGAAGGGCTTGCGCCGCGAAATTTGCCGAACAGGGTGCACATGTGGTGTCTATCGACGAGTCAGCAGACGCCAACGCCGAGACGCTCCGTTCTATCGAAGCGGCGGGGAGCAAAGGGACTTCCTTTGTCGTCGACACGACCGACGAAGCGGCGATGAGTGGCGTTGCTGACGAGTGCACGCGCCTCATCGGTGTCGTTCACGCACTGGTCAACGCTCACATGGCGAACGCTCCCGGACTCATCGAGCATACAACACTATCAAGCTGGAAACGAGTCCTCGAGAAGAACGTGCTCGGTCCGGTGCTCAGCGTTCAAGTATTCTTGCCGCTGCTCAAGAAAGCCGGCAACGGCGCCGTCACGCACATTGGGTCCATCGATGGTTTGTTAGGCAATCCATCGCTTCCTGCATATTCCACCTCAAAAGGCAGCCTCGTTCCGTTGACCCACGTGATGGCCAATGAACTCGGAAGGTATGGTATCCGGGTCAATTGTGTAGCGCGGTGCGCGGTGGTTGGAACGAATATCGACCATGATGCGCTGAACGCAGTAACTCCTCTCGGGCGTTCGTGTCGTCTCGAAGAGATTGCCGCGGTCACGGCTTTTCTTTCGTCAGACGCCGCCTCGTATGTCTCCGGCGCCGTGGTCCCCGTCGACGGGGGCAGAATCGCCATCACGCCAGGAACGTTTCTTCGGGTCCAATAGAGCTCAATCACCGCCGCCCAAACACGGCGGCGAGCCACCGAAGATCGCGCTAGCGCACTCGGCAGTTGCGACGATCCGACAGGTCTGATGTGGCGCATGGCACTGTCACGGCACCTGCGAGAGCGGATTTTGGCCGTCTGGAAGAGAATACAAGTGGGCCAACGAGACACTCGCAGAACACTTTGGGGTGGGCGTGGCGACGGTGAACCGGTTTTACGGAGAGACGGGGAGCGTAGTCCGTCGACCTCACGCTCGAGGCCAGCCGCGGAAGATTCCCCACGACAAGGAGCTGCTGGTTGGTCAGCTGGTACCTGGTCACCCGGACTGGAGCGAGAGCGAGTACGCAACCGAACTGCGAAAGGAACGCGGCCTGAATGCCAGCGCGGCGACTGTTGGCCGAGTCATTCGGGAGCTTGGGTACGCGGCAAGAAAAAGACCTTCGTCGCACGTGAAGAAGATCCGCCTGAGCCGCGTCGAGCGACGAAGGGAATACCTACGCGTAGTCGGAGACATCCCCGCTGCGCGTCTGGTTGTTGTGGACGAAACGGGCCCGGACATACTCGCAATGATGGCCGATGAAGGCGGGACAACCCGGAATGAATCGCCCCCGCTTCTATGTATTCGGACCGGCCGAAACCACACACGAGGTGGCTGATGCCCTGCAGTTTCGCCCAGGTCAGCAAGGAAGTCAGAAGAATGTTCGCTGGTGCGACTCACCGGGTGGGAACGGCTCGCCCACTCCGTTTCGCGGCACTCAAGGTGAATCTCGGGGGGCTACTTCTTGCTGAGAGGGACTGGAACTCGCGTGCTCACGATAACGGACGCCACACCGCCCTCATAAAGACGCCGGTCGCCATTGAGGCGCTTCTGATGCAGGTAGCGACCGGCAATGCGCACACGTCCGAATTGCCGACCGGCCTCGCCAGTGAGACGGGCCGCCAGGAGGCCATCCCTTCCATACCACTTGTGATTCACTATTACGGCCTCGCCGGTCACGCTAAAGTCCGTGCTGAACGCTCTCTGAGTGAAGGTGTAATAGGGGACGTATGACTGCGACATCCGGTTGCCTTTGTTTGTTTTCAAGAATGCGGTGAAGCCAAACGTGTTCTTCAAAAGCCTGTATTGAGCGTCAGTAAAAGCCATTGCGTCCGTGCACCCCGGCGTGAGGCAAAAGGTTTCCGAAGGCGAGTTCCACCATTGATGACTCAAGTCGAGGGTGAAAACACCGGGGCCGATCCTCTTGGGTTTGGTGAGTACGCCCACGAGGGTGTCGAACTCATGGCGACCGGAAGCCCAGCTGCCACCTCTCGAGATATCCTTTCCGTCGAAAAAGTTTCGGAAGCCGATGTAAGGAGAAACGCTCGCTTTTGAGCGCAACGTAAATTGCAATGTTTGGGCAAATACCGGTCGAGGTCCCAAGTCTCGACTCTGGTCATCTAGGCGCTTCAGACTGTCGCGGTTGAGCGCGAGCGGTGTTCCTCGCACAATTTGAAGCGAGCTCAGTCTTGCGATGCCATCGACGTCGATTCGAACTCGTTCAGCGGTAGGCTTAGTGGGAGGGGCCGGCGCAGTCTGCGCGGTGGGGACGTTGCGGTTGGTGGGCAGCGGACTTTCCGTCGTCTGTGCCGTCAGCGTGCGCGCCCCCAGCAAGACGGCCACGACTGCTAACGAAGCCACTGTCCCCGGCTTCCTTCTGCTGACGCTCAGGTGTGGAAGCAATCTTTGTGGGTTCCAAAAGAATCGTTCCGGATGGATGGTCACAGGCACTACCTCCGCGCGCCCTGAATTGTCGCCGGAGCATGAAAAGATGTTGCTTCCTTAAAGCAGATGGGGTGCAGGTTGGATTTGCGCGGGGTTGGCGGGGCGCTGGAAAAAGCGCAGCGATGATCAACATTTAGAGCGTTGGCTCGAACATTCCCCATGACGAAAAAAACTTTGAAGCAAGAGGGGCTTTTGAAGCTGGTGGCGGCAGCCAAAGCCGGAATGGCCGACAAAGGCCTGTTGTCGAAATTCGAGTTAGAGGCGGAGGACGCCAAGAGACTGGTGGGCCAGTCCATGGTGGACAAGCGCCTTTCGGAATTGCGGCCCGAGGTGCGTATTCCGACGATTCCGAGCACCCATTCCGGCGCAAGCTGAGCAGTCATTCCGAGGCATGGCGAGCAGTCGGAGCGTCAGCGACGGTGGGTTTTGAATTTCATTTCGCTTGCTTCTTGTGTGCCGTCAAATTCGCGTCTGCTTTTCGGATGGAATCTCCCCCCAGTTTAATTCGATGGGCGTTGTGCACGAGGCGGTCGAGGATGGCGTCGGCAAGCGTGGCGTCACCGATGACGGCGTGCCAGTCCTTTGGCTCCAGCTGACTGGTCACCACCGTCGATGCGAGTTGGTACCTGTCCTCCAGCACCTCGAGTAACTCTTTGCGCTCGGGTGCACTCATGGCCTCAAGCCCGAAGTCGTCGAGGATGAGGACTTGCGCTTTGGCCAGCCGTTTAAGGGCGTTGCCATGGGTGCCGTCGACGCGCGCTTGGGCCAACTCGTCGAAGAGTCGGGACGTCCTTCTGTAGACGACGGCGAATCCATCGCGGCACGCTTTCTGCCCGAGGGCGCAGGCGATGAAACTTTTTCCGACGCCGGTGGGTCCTGTCAGGATGATGTTCTGCTTTTCGGCCACCCAGCGCGACGTCGCCAAGTCCATGACTTGGGACTTCTGAAGGCCGCGTGCGTGGGCGAAGTCGATGTCCTCGATGCAGGCGACTTGGCGCAACTTTGCGTGCTGCAAACGGGACGCCATCCTTTTGTTTTCGCGGTACGTCCATTCAGCGTCTGAGAGAAGGCCCACCAATTCCATGGGCGAGACGTCGCTGGCCTTCTCGGCCCAGCCGCGCATGTAACTCGCCATGCCATGCAACTTCATGGCGTCCAGCTTCTCCATTGTCTGTTGTGTCAGCATTGTCCCTCGGGTTGTCGTCTCGGGTTTCCTCCGGGGGCTGGCGAGACGTGTGGCCCAGCCCCCGTACTTCCTCAGTGGTAGTAGCGGGCGCCGCGCACATTTTCGTGGTTTGGCAGGCTGGGCCTTTCCGGCGCGTCGAGGCTTTCTTCGAGGCGGTTGGCCAAAATTGCTGCAACCGACTTGTAACTCACTGCCCGGTGGTGAAGCGCGCGTGCGCACGCCTTCTCGACGCGCTGGTGTCCGTACCTCGCCTCATCCGCAAGTCGAATGACGCCCAGCGCGGCGCGAAAGCCTTGCTGCGGGTGAGGCCTTGACGTCATCAGCTGCTCAACAAGCCGCGCGCACGACGGGCCCACGCTTTGTGCCCAGCCGAGAATTCGCGAGGGCGTCCACTCGGCGTATTCCCGGTGACTCTTGGGCATGTGGGCGGCCAGGGTGGTGAAGCGCGCTTTGGCTTGGGACTTCGCATGGCTGGTGACGCGCTTGTTGTTGAACAACACCTCGACAAGCGTCTCGGTACAGCGCAATTCCACCTGCTTGCCGACAAACGTGTAGGGCACGCTGTACCAGTGCCCCTCCAACTCGACGTGGTAGTCGATGTTGACTCTTGCCTTCTTCCAGAGTGCCAACTCGTAGGGCTTGGCCGGCAGCGGCTTGAGTGCCGCGCGCTCGATGTCCTCGAAAACTTCGCGCCGACTCTTCTTCAGCACCCGCATCTGCCGCGCGTTGAGTTTTTCCAGCAGTGGCACAATGGCCGCTTTCACCTCGGCCAGCGTGGAGAAGCGTCGGTGTCGAAGCGCGGCGAGAATCCAGCGTTCCGCAAGCAGCACACCGACTTCCACCTTCGCCTTGTCGCGTGGCCTTCGCGGCCGCGCAGGTAAAATTGCAAACCCGTAGTGCTGCGCCAAGTCCGCATACGTCGGGTTTTCATCTGGCTCGTAGCGGTGTGCACGCGTCACCGCAGCGCGCAGGTTGTCGGGCACCACCAACTCCGTCACCCCACCGAAAAATTCGAAGGCACGCACATGGCACCCCACCCACGTCGGCAAGTCCTCACTCCACACCGGTTCCACGTAGGTGAGGTTGCTGGCGCCCAACACCGCGACAAAAAGCTTCGCCTTGCGCACCTCGCCCGTCTCCGAGTCGATGACGTCAATGCCATCCCCGCTGAAGTCGACGAAAAGCTTCTCGCCCGCCCGGTGGTGCTGACGCATGGTGAGTCCCACCGTCTTCTGCCATCGGCGGTACCTGTCGCAAAAGCGACTGTAGTGGTAACCACCCGGGTGCGCCTCAAGGTACTCCTGCCAAAGCAATTGTTTCGTGACGTGCTTCTTCTTCAACTCGACGTGCACGTAATTCCAGTCGGGTTCCGGGCGACTGAAAGTCGGTCGCCCCTCGTCCGGAAACAAAAGCGCCGTCAGCTTGGCGTCATCCTCCAGCCCAACCGGCAGCGGCCAAACCAAACCGGCCACACGCGCCCGACCCAAATAGTCGCATACCGTCGCATTGCCGATGCCCAGGCTTCTTGCGATGCCCCGCGTCGACAGCTTCGCTTCAAACCGCAAACGGAATAACTCTCTCAACTTCCTCATGGACAGCCTCTCTGCGGCCATGGGCACCTCCTTCAAGGGAAGTGCCCGTCAGGCCACCTGACGCCCACCTTCGTCAACGCGCCGCTTCCTCAAGCCCAGGCTGTTCGCCTTGCCTCGGAATCGCTGCTCGCCATCCCCGGAATCAGTGTTCGGCTTGCGTCGGAATCGCCGCTCGGCTTGGTTCGGAATCAGTGCTCGGAATGCCCCGGAACACGCACCGAGGACGGGGCAGCGCAACGCTGCCCCATTTGTAAGAAGGAAGCACGAGTCCGGAAGAAGGCGGTGCCGCGGACTTTCAAGTCACTCAGCGGGACGCACACCTTCCTTCGAAACCAGCACTACTGCGAGGGCTGCAAGGAAACCTTCTACCCCAGAGATGAAGAATTGGGTTTGCCCAAACATGGCGACGTCT
>JBJXGM010000029.1:0-25702 GCA_046155985.1 Myxococcaceae bacterium
AGCATCGTCACCTTCTTGAAATCGCTGACCGGTACCCTGCCCAAAGCGTACATCCGCCCGCCGAAGCTCCCGCCGAGCGGCAAGACGACGCCCAAGCCGGACCCGACGTAGATAGGTTTCGGCCGAAAAGCTGCTCCCTGGCTATGCGCCGAGGCTGGCCGTCGGCGTCGGCAACCGAAACGCATGATTTTTCATGACAAACTGGTTGCGAACGCTCTCGTTTCCACACGAGCGAGTGCGAGGCGTTCACCGGAGGAAACTTCGTTTGCCACGAGGAGGACAATTCCAGTGTCGTGAAGGTCCTTTCTCCACCGGTGTTCTACGCCCCGCACAGGGATGGCTTCTCGCCGACGCCCTCAGGGAAGAGTTCTCCTGTCTCCCTGGCAAAGGCCCGCTTCCAAGCTCGCCGCGGCGATACCAACGAAGTGGGTCCCATTCGGCTACGGACGCTTGAAGAGAGTCTGATGGTTGTGTCGATGTATCGCGACACCGTCGTCCTCATGGGTCATGGCAGCAAAGGTCAAATCGCTGATGTCGACCACACCATGAGGCTGGTGGATCGCTTCGCGGATGAATACGACAGGAAGTATGGCAAGGAGAATTGGCTCGTCGTGTACGGCGGCGATCCTCTTGATCTCAAGAAACCGGACGTCGCGCACGTTGCAAAGCACTTGCGTGATCGGGGCACGTCAATACTCGCTTTTCAAAGCGACAAAGTGATCGAGTGGGGTGGCGTGCCAGCGTTCATCGACTACGTCTTGTACGTTCCCACGACGGTAGCCCGACGACATCCGCGACTTGCGCCTCACGCTGGATGCTTTGCACAGGCGACTTCCAGTGAAGGCAAAACAAAGGCAAGCGCTTGGCGCGTTGGGTCAACGCCTGAGATACCCAAACGGTTTGCCGTAAGAGCGAGCGTCAACACGTTCCGGAACCAGTGACCCGTGCGGTAATTTTTGATTCACACCGTTCGGTCGGAAACTTCCCCGTTCACGGCCGACGCAACCCAGCCGCATTCAGGAAGCGGCCCGCGGCTCACGCCGCATGAGTGCGGGCAACGACTCACGCCAAGCACGAGAAAGCGCGCTCACCGGCACGCGACAGTGGCCAAGCAACTCCAAGGCATCGCCACCCACGCGACCGATTTCGGAAAAAGGCACACCGGCCGTCTTCGCAGCCGCTTGGATGGCGTCGCGCTGACTCGGTGGATAAGAGATGACGATGCGCGAGGCGTCTTCGCCGAACAGGCGAGCGTGCGCCGGTGCACTACCCGATGGCAGTTCGACTTTCGCGCCCAGCATCCTTTCACTCTCGGCGATGCAGCATTCTGCAAGCGCAACACCAAGGCCGCCTTCGCTGCAATCATGTGCAGACGAGACTTTTCCTTCACGCACAAGTCCGCGAATGAGGCCCTGCAGCGATTTTTCCAAAACGACATCAAGCCGCGGTGGCTTCCCGAGCAGCTTGCCGGTTTGCGACAAAAGCCATTCGGAGCCACCCAGTTCGCCGCGTGTTTCACCCAGCAGCGCGATGCCATCCCCTTCGTGGAGAAACGCCATGCCGACGGTGCGGGTGACATCTGGCAACAAACCCACAACCCCGACAGACGGCGTGGGCAAAATCCCTTCGCCATCCGTCTCGTTGTAGAGGCTGACGTTGCCACTCACGACGGGGACGTCCAGCGCGCGACACGCGTCGGCAATGCCGCGACACGCTTCGGCAAACTGCCACATGATTTCAGGGCGCTCAGGGTTTCCGAAGTTCAGACAGTCGGTGAGTCCCATCGGCTCGCCGCCAGCGCACGACACGTTGCGTGTGCACTCGGCGACGGCGAGGCGCGCACCTTCAAATGGGTCGAGAAATACGAAGCGCGAATTGCAGTCGACCGCCAGTGTGAGTCCCAAACCACTTCGTTCGACCCGAACGACGGCCGCATCGCCCCGACCTGGCCCAACGACATTGCCCAATCGAACCGAATGGTCGTACTGCCGGTAGACCCATTCCTTGCTGGCAATCGTTGGGCGAGCCAACAGCATGAGCAATGCTTCGCCCAAGTCCGCGGGGGGCTTCACGGAAGCGATGTCGAACGCCCAAAGTGAATCGAGCTCCGCTGGCCGGCGCGTCGGCCTGTCGTACACCGGCGCCCCATCCGTCAGCGGCGCCACGGGCAAGTCGGCCACCAATTGGGCACCTTCGAAAATGCGGACTCGGCCAGTGTCCGTCACTTGACCCACGACTTCACAGGCCAAGTCCCACTTTTCACAAATGCGCCGAACTTCGTCTTCGCGGCCACGGTGCGCCACCAGCAACATCCGCTCTTGGCTTTCCGAGAGCATGATTTCGTACGGCGTCATGCCCTCTTCGCGCCGCGGCACGCGGGCGATGTCCAGGTCGAGGCCACTGCCCGCCCGCCCCGCCATTTCCACAGACGACGAAGTCAGCCCTGCTGCGCCCATGTCTTGAATACCGACCAAGACATCGGTGGCGAACAGCTCAAGGCATGCCTCCAAGAGAAGCTTTTCGGTGAATGGGTCGCCCACTTGCACGGTGGGACGGCGACTCTCGGACGTTTCGTCGAATTCGGCCGATGCCATCGTCGCGCCGTGAATGCCGTCTCGACCTGTCTTGCTGCCGACGTACATCACCGGATTGCCGACACCGGAGGCAGTGCCTCGAAAAATGCGGTCCTTGGGCAAGACACCCACGGTAAACGCATTGACGAGGGGGTTGCCGTTGTAGCTTTTGTCGAACATCACTTCGCCGCCGACCGTCGGCACGCCAATGCAGTTGCCGTAGCCCCCGATGCCCGCAACAACGCCTGACAACAAAAACGGCGTCTTGGGGTGCGAGGCCTCGCCGAAACGCAAGCTGTTGAGCAGCGCAATCGGCCGTGCGCCCATGGTGAAGACGTCGCGCAGAATTCCACCGACGCCTGTCGCCGCGCCTTGGTAGGGCTCGATGAAACTGGGGTGGTTGTGGCTTTCCATCTTGAAGGCGGCCGCAAGCCCGTTGCCCAAATCCACCACGCCGGCGTTTTCACCGGGCCCCACCAACACCCGAGGGCCCGTCGTCGGAAACTGCTTCAAGTGCCGGCGCGAAGACTTGTAGGAGCAGTGTTCGCTCCACATCACGGAGAAGATGCCCAGCTCCAAGAGATTCGGCGAACGGCCGAGGTGTTCCTCGATTCGCGCGTACTCCACTGGCGTGAGGCCATGCTGTGCGATGACGTCTGCCGAATGACTCATGGTGATGCCGACTCCGGTTCCCAAACCACGCGGTCCTCGAGCGCGACCCGCCCGACAGAATTCTTAAAGAGCGCCCACAAGACACGGCTTTTGGCAGATGCCGGCACGCGGCCCTCGAGAAGAAGTCCCGCACCCACGTAGCGCGTGGCAGGTGGCTTCGGCGAGACGGCTTTGAGCGCTTGTTGAATCGAAACCAGCTGGTTTTGGAGCAGGGCGATGTCGAAGGTGAGATCCAGCGACTTCGCGCGAAAAGCATCACTCTGGAACAACCGCAACAGTGCGCCGTGGCACGCGCCGGCGGCAACCGAAGTCGTGAGCGACGCGTCCTCCACCTGGGCGAGGGTCATCTTCGCTTGCGGACAATGCGTGCGAACATCCTTCTGGGCGGTTTCGTCATGAAGCGGGGGGGTGCCCACGCGAATACGCCAAACGGCAAAACGACCGTCCGCAAAAAGCAGCAGCAGGGTTCGGCCCTTTGCGCGGCCCACAATCATCAGCTCACCGGAGGGAAGAATCTCTGCCTCCGCCACCTGGGGGTCTTCCACCTCGACCCATTCGACGTGGGACAAGCGATGAAACTTGGGCACGTCGACTTGGGCGTCGAAATAGACATCGACCGGCCATGCCCTCGCGGCAACCGAAGCCAACGCCGACAGGCAAAACAACGCCGCTGCGAGCGTGCGCGTCACGCCCGACCCACAAGGGCCTCAAAAATGCCGCGCCCATCTTCACTTCCCAAAAGTTTTTCTGCGGCCCGCTCTGGGTGCGGCATCATTCCCAAAACGTTGCCACGGGCGTTGAGGACGCCGGCAATGTCGGCCAGGGAGCCGTTGGGATTCTCTCCAGGCGCGTAGCGAAATGCGATGCGCCCTTCGCCTTCGAGCTGCCGAAGGCCTTCGGCGTCGACAAAGTAGTTGCCCTCACCATGCGCCACCGGCATGCGCATGCGCTGCCCGTGCGCGTAGCGCCGCGTGAACATCGACGTGTTGTTTTCCACCGTGAGGGTGACCGTCTTGCAGACAAAATGACGAGAGGCATTCTGCAAGAGTGCCCCGGGCAACAAGCCGGCTTCGGTGAGAATCTGAAAACCGTTGCAGATGCCCAGCACCGGCCCACCCTTTTCGGCGAATCGAGTGACTTCTTCCATCACGGGCGAAAACCGAGCGATGGCACCACAGCGCAGATAGTCTCCGTAGCTAAATCCGCCCGGCACGATGATGGCGTCTGCGTTTTTGAGGTCTCGTTCTTTGTGCCAAAGCAAAATGGATTCAGCACCCGACAGGCGGCCGGCGACGTGCAACGCGTCCTGGTCGCAGTTGCTTCCCGGGAAGGCCAGCACGCCGACTTTCATCCGAGCTCTACCCGAAAGTTTTCGACGACGGGATTCGCCAACAGCTTCCGACACATCTCTTCGACGCGGGCTTTTGCCGAGGCCGAATCGCCACCGGGCGGGTTCATCGCAAGTTCGATGTACTTGCCCAGTCGAACATCGTGGGCTTCCGCATAGCCGAGGGCATGGAGCCCCTGCTCGACGGCTTTTCCGGCGGGGTCGAGCACGCCGGCTTTCAAGGTGATGTAGATGCGTGCGCGCATGAAACTCCAAGGGGACAAAAAACGGCGGATGCGGCGCGCATAGCATTCGAAAAGGCGCGATGACCAGCGCTGTTATCGCTGTTGCACCGACCTCATCCCACCCGAACGCGCCTAGATAAACCCCAATAAAAGCAATGTGTTGCTTCTTTCGTGCAGTCACCCCACTCCTGGGGGTAGAAGAAGTCATGCCTTTTTGGGCCCTTTGGGCCGTTTGTTTCTTGGCCCTGGCGATGCGTGCGCTGGTTGCCGCCGCCGAGTCCGCGCTCTACCTGACGTCGGACTTGCGCGCGAAGCAGCTCGCGCGCGACTTCCCGCGCGCGGGCCGACGGGTGGTTCGTCACAAGACGGAGCGCGAAGTCACCGCCGCAGCACTGCGTTTGGGAATGGTTTTGTCGGGATTCTTAGGCGCTGCGATGGGAACGCTCGCGCTGCCTGCGAGAATCGCCCAGCACCTGGCCCTCGACAACAGTTGGGCCTGGATACTTCCACCCGCCATCAGCGCCGTCGTCGTCGGTATTGGTGCCGCCACGTTGGATGTCGCGTTCCGGGCGGTGGCTTATGCCAGTCCCGAGCGCTGGGCGCTGCGGCTGTCCATCGTCGTGTCGATGTTGGTGTACCTGCTTTACCCGGTGATGACCGTGGTGTTGGCGGTGCTCAACGTCTTTGCGACGCCGTTCGGAAGGCGCGTTCGTTTCGAAGCCCCGCCCCCGCCTCTTGAGGAGCTCGAGAAATTGCTCACGGCGCAAGCCGCCAATCACGAAGTCGACCAGGCCGCCCCGCAGCTTATCCGGTCGATTTTCGAGTTGTCGGACAAGCGCTGCCGCGACGTGATGGTGCCCCGGACCGCTGTCATCGCCGTGGACGTCACCACGCCGCCTGAGGAAATCCTGCGCATCCTCGCCGAGGAAAACCATTCGCGCATCCCAGTCTACCGGGACGACATTGACCATGTCGTCGGTGTCCTGCACGCCCGCGACCTCATCCCGCTTTTGCAGCACCCCGAACTCATCGTGCTCGCCGACGTCATTCGCCCGGCTCACTTTGTGCCTTGGGTCAAACCGATTGGCGATTTGCTTCGCGAAATGCAGCGGGGCCGAATTCACATGGCGATGGTCGTCGACGAGCACGGCGGATTCATGGGCGTCGTCACGTTGGAAGACATCTTGCGTGAAATCGTGGGCGACATCGGTGACGAATTTGAAGAAGTCGAGAAGGCGTTCGAGAAACAGTCGGACGGTTCGTTCATTGTTGATGCCACGATGAGCGTCGAAGATTTCGCGCAGGCGTTTGGGTTCAATTTGCCAGAGGGTGAGTACGAAACTCTGGGCGGGTTCTTGAGTTCGCTTGCGGGCAGCATTCCCGAGGTGGGCGAACGTTTCGCCTTCAACGGCTGGAACTTCGGCGTGGCCTCCAAAAGCGGCGCCAAGCTGGACAAAGTGCGCTTGATTCGCGCCCGAGCCAGCGCACCGTCACCGGGAACGTCACCACAACCCTCGACGCCCGCCGCCACTGTTCAAGGCGTTGGCCGGGCGTAACGGTTCACCCGCCGCCTGCTCGATAGACTTCCAGGTACTGGCGCGCTGCCTTCTCCCAGCCCAAGTCCAGCGCCATCCCCCGTTTCTGAAGCGCCGTCAGCGCGGGTGTGTCCCGATAGAGCGCAAGCCCACGCTCAACGGCATGCCAAAACGATTCGGCATCCCATGCTTGAAACTTGATGCCATTGGCCCTTGGCTCCGCCAAATCGGTGACCGTGTCGTCGAGCCCTCCCGTCGCACGCACAATGGGAAGCGTTCCGTAGCGAAGCGAATACATTTGATTGAGACCACAGGGCTCAAAGCGTGACGGCATCAGAAAGAAATCCCCGCCCGCCTCCATGCGGTGCGCAAGCGCTGGCAAGAAACCGATCCGAACCCCCACGCGCGCTGGGTACTTCTTGGCCGCAGCAAGAAAAGCATTCTCCAGGGCCCCATCGCCAGTGCCCAAAACCGCCAACTGCGCGCCCCGTTCCATGAGCGCATCGAGAACATCGAGAACGAGCGTGAGACCTTTTTGCGAAACGAATCGACTGACGATGACAAACAGTGGGGGGTTGCCTGCTGGGTCGAGTCCCAGCTCTTGGCGCAACGCCTGCTTGCACGCGGCTTTGCCGGAGAGGTCCGTCGCGGAATAGCGCGCCGCGATGTTGTGGTCGGTCGCGGGATTCCATTCCGTGGTGTCGATACCGTTGACGATGCCCACCAGCTTTTTTCGGTTTTCGCGCAAGAAGTCATGCAAGCCTTCACCGAACTCAGGTGTCTCAATTTCTCGTGCATACCGGGCGGACACCGTCGTCACTGCGTCTGCGTAGGCGACGCCGGCCTTCAGAAAAGACACCTGGTCGTGGAACTCGATTCGCTGAGGCGTGAACGCATCCCAGCCCAGGCCCAAAGTTTCCACGAGGTGCTTGGGAAACACGCCTTGATAGGCAACGTTGTGCAGCGTCATCACCCCCCGCGCGCGACCCAGCGGCGAGCGGGGGTCGCGTCGCTTGAGGGCGAACATCGCCAGTCCACCTTGCCAGTCGTGCGCGTGAACCACGTCGGGGGCCAAAGCGAGGCGCTCCGCCAGGGCCAACGCACCGAAAGAAAGCAACGCAAACCGCTCTGCGTTGTCTGCGAACGGGCCTTGGGCGTCGCCATAAAGACCGTCGCGTTCCGAGAAGCTAAGATGGTCTAGGAGAAAAACGCGGTGCGACGGGCTTTCGACGCGCACGCGCGTGCCGAGCTCTTCGATGCGATGGGGAAACGACACCTTCGTCTTTCCTGGAAGCGTGCGCAGTCCGTCGTTGGAGATTTGGCGATACCCTGGGGTCACGACATCGACCTGGACACCCAGCGCAGCGAGCGCGGTCGACAACGCGCTGCAAACATCACCCAAGCCGCCGGTTCTTGAAAAAGACGCCACTTCGGGCGAGACAAAAAGAACTCGCATGCGGGGAGACCTTATGGCGCTACGCTGGACATCGAAATGACTTCGGAAACGACTTCGGAAACAACTTCAAACGACCCGCTGCGACGCTTTGCCGAATTGTTCGCGCGCGCTGAAAAAGCCATCCCCAAAGACCCCAACGCCATGCTGCTGGCCACGACGGATGCCCAAGGCCGTCCATCGTCGCGCGTGGTGCTTCTGAAAGACTTCGACGCGCGCGGCTTCGCCTTCTACACGAATTTCAATTCTCGAAAGGGCCAAGAGCTCCTCGCGAGACGTTGGGCCGCGCTGTGCTTCTACTGGCCGCCGTTGGACGTCCAAGTTCGCGTGGAAGGCGCGGTCGAAACCATCGCGCCAGAGGAGGCCGATGCTTATTTCGCCTCACGCCCGCGGGGCAGCCAGGTCGGCGCATGGGCTTCGCAGCAAAGCGCGCCCCTGGCTTCGCGCGCGGCCTTAGAAACGTCAGCGGAAGAAGTGGAAAAGCGCTTTGAGGGGAAAGCGGTTCCGCGGCCCCCGCATTGGGGTGGATTTCGCCTCGTGCCTTCGCGCATCGAATTTTGGCACGGGCGCCCCGACCGTCTTCACGAGCGCGTCTTGTTCACCCGCGAGGGCGAACATTGGCGCAGCGCGCTTTTGAACCCCTAGGGCTCATGGAGAAGCCACTCGACGTTGCCATCGTGGGAGCGGGCCTTTCCGGACTGGCATGCGCACATGCGCTGCAGGCACGTGGGGCGAAGACGGTGGTGTTTGAAGCCGAGGCCCACGTTGGCGGAAAAGTTCAAAGCATCCACCGTCAGGCGTTCGTCTTGGAAAACGGCCCCCACGCGTTCTTGGACAACGCGCCTCGCACGCAAGCGCTCATTGACGCGCTGGGGCTTCGCACCCACATCCGCGATGCCGACCCGGCGGCCAAGGCGCGCTACATCTTGAAAGGCGGACGCCTGCGCCGAATGTCGGGTTCACCGCTGTCGGTTCTTTCCAGTGGTCTTCTCCGTTGGCGCGCTTTCCTTCGCGCCGCGCGCGAACCGTGGGTGCCTATCGCCTCGCCGGCCAACGAAGAATCACTCGCAGACTTCACGGCGCGCCGCTTTGGCGCCGAAGTGTTCGATTTGGTCGATGCCGCACAAACCGGTGTCTACGCAGGGGACCCCCGAAAGCTCAGCCACGTCGCCTTTCCGCAACTCCACGATTGGGAAACGCAACATGGCAGCGTGGTGCGAGCGCTTTGGGCAAACCGAAGAAATCAGCGCGCGCGTCTCACCACCCTGGAAGGCGGCCTGAAGATGTTGACGCAGCGCCTTGGCGAAAGCCTCGGCGACACCGTGCGCACAGGTGTTCACGTCAACGCGGTGAAGCCCGTCGCGTCCGGTTTCCTTTTGGAGTCGTCCGCAGACGGAACCCGTCAGCGAACTGCCGCTCGAAACGTGGTGTTGGCGCTGCCCGCTTTCCTGGCGGCTCGCCTCACAACGTTTGATGACCTTCTGTCCCGCGCGCTCATGAACATTCCCTACGCCCCCATTGCAGTGGTTCATCTGGCGTGGCCCCGCGGCGGCGCGCCGAATCTGCCTGCGGGATTCGGATACTTGGCGCCAGAGAGCGAAGGGCATCCGATTTTGGGTGCCATTTTTGTGTCTGCAGCGTTTCCGTGGCGCGCGCCTGAAACACACCATCTCGTGACGTGCCTCATCGGCGGCGTGCGTCACCCCGAACGCGTGGAACAGGGTGACGAGGCGCTCACCACGCTCGCGAAAACCGCGTTGCGCGATGTGCTGAAAGCACCCACTGACATCACCGTGCTTGGCATCGCCAGGTGGCGTCAGGGAATTCCTCAGTACGTTCTGGGGCATGCCAACACGCTGCGCACGGTTGACGCCCGTCTGAGCGCCTGGCAGGGGCTCCACGTGTTGGGGCATGCGTATCGCGGCGCGGGCGTCAATGACTGCCTGCGGCAAGCGCATGAATTGGGATGTGCGCTACCGCTTTGAGCAGGTTGTCCCCCTTGTTTTGAACGCGCGGCTTGTTCATCCTTTTTGGGAAAGGAGCCGATGCGGATGCGCGCACTTTCTGAACACGCCACACTCGAAGAGGCCAGTCAGCACCTCCTGTCGTTCGTGATGCGTCCTCGCAACTGGCTGCCCACGCCTGCGGCATCTGCTGGATTGCCCCGCGAGGAGTACCAGCGACAAGTAGGCAACCTGCGCGTCAGCGCATCCATCGAAGTCAATGCGTCGCTGCGTGTGGACTTGCGTGTCGCTTTTCACGCACCCGGACTCACGCCGTACCGCGCCGTTGAACATCTCGAAACGTTTCTCCGTGAACGCTTTCCCCTGCTCCCCCACACCGAGTGGCGGGTGCACATCGACCAGCGAAAGTGGATTCACTTTCGCCGTGCGTGGGTGGGGCAGTGCTTGACGGCGTGATCGGCAAGTTCCCAGGCATGACCCCGCATTCGTACCGCCCCTTGGGGCCGGCCAGAGTTGCGCTCGAGAGTATTACTCAATATGCTTACGCATATGAGAACAAGTGTTGATATTCCTAACGCGCTTTTGGCCAAGGCTCAGACAGTCGCGCAAAAGCGAGGGACCACGCTCAAGCGGCTCGTGGAAGAGGGGCTCCGGCGTGTTCTGGAAGAGGCGCCTCAAGAGTTTCGTTTGGCCGACGCATCGTTTCAGGGCGATGGGCTCGTCGAGGGACTTGCCGAGGGAGACTGGGAGCGACTCCGCGACCTGGCGTACGAGGGCCGGGGCGCATGATCGCCTTCGATACCAACGTCCTCGTCTATGCGCACCGCCGCGACTCGCCGTTTTTCGCTGAAGCGAGTGAAGCCGTTCGAAGATGTGCCGAGGGCAAGGACGCATGGGCCATGTTGTGGCCTTGCGTGCACGAGTTTCTTGCCGTCGTGACGAATCCCAAAATCTTCAAAACACCTACCCCAATGCCGGTCGCCGTTGGTCAGGTGGAGCAGTGGCTCAGCTCTCCTACAGTGGTTTTGGTGAATGAGGAGGCTGGGTACTGGTCGCACTTTTCTGAGTTGTGTGTCGGCGCCAAGATTTCGGGAGCAAAAGTGCACGACGCACGAGTCGCAGCGCTTGCACGTTTTCATGAGCTTGAATTGCTCAGTGCGGACCGCGACTTCACAAGATTTCCGGGTCTCGACGTCCGGAACCCGCTTCACCCGCGGCGCTGAACCGCGACCGCCCCCGGCCGGTCACTCGTCGCGGGGGGCTGTGCATCCGACGTGAGACGTACAGATTCCTCCAGCTCGCCGGCGCGGTCGAGGATGCGCAACCCTGTTTGGAGATACGTCTGCAGGACCTCGCCTGGGACGTTGGGGCCCAGCTCCTCGAGCGCGTTCATGACGACGCGTCGCAAATCTGCGGTCGACGCCGTAAACGCTCCCTTCTCGCCCGAACCAAGTTCGGCGCGCAGGAAACAGATTTCCAAATACACGCGCGAGATGGCGGTGATGAAAACCGCGTACGCATCGTATTCAGAAGGCGTGAGGTCCTCGAGCAGCTCGGCGCAGCGCGCGCCATGAAGCAGTACCTCTGAATCGTGCTCAGCATCCCGGGCGCTTTGAACGGAGGTTCGTATCGCCGCAATGCGGGCCGGCAGCCCCGGTGCGGTCACGAAACCAAGCGTCCTCGGCACCGCCTCGTCACTGGCGGCGTCAGCGACTTTCTCTGCGAGCAAGAACCGCATGTCCCGAAGCGCAGCTTGGGTCTTGCGAACCAATCCCGCGTCGAGTCCTTCCAGCGCTGCGGGGGCAACCGAGAGTTGCGCGTTGAAAGGCGAGACAAGGCGAAAACCCGCGGCTTCAACGGCGGGTTGCCAATCGGGATGGAAGAAACAACCGTCTGCTTTGAGCCAAAGAAGCCCGCCGCGACGTAAGCCGAGCGATGCCTCCTTTAGCAGCTGACCAGCGCTCTCCTCAGGCGCCAAGTGGTGCACAGCAGAGCACTCGATGAGGTCGAAGGCGCCTGGAACGAACGGCGGATGAGCGGCCTCTGCGACAACGCGTCGCGAGGCCGATGAAAGGCGAAGCATTCCGAGAGAAAAATCCAGTTCCGTCACTTGCGGCGCTGCGCGGCCACTAAACTCCGAGAAGGCCCGGCCGAGGTCGCCTGTTCCCGAGGCTACAGACAGCGCACGCCGCGGCCACGCAATCTCGCCTGACGCCGCACGCTGGGCCAGGAAAGCAATCACCGCGCGCGTCCCCAGATACGTGGGCATGCGGTGCAGAAGCGACTCGTAATCTGAGGCGAGTGTGCCCCAGTCCTCTCCGGTTTGCAGCGACGCCAGTTGAAGACGGAAGCGATCAAGGTCAGTCAGCTCTGGCTTATGAGCGGGTCCAACCACGCTGGCGACCAAGCGACCCATCCGTTCGGGAGCGACGGTTCCGGCCGCCGTCACGAGCGAAGGGTCTGCGAGAAGTCGTGCGGCAGCGGGCTTCAAACTGGGCAGGGATTCTCGATTTTCTCCGAGGAGCAGTTCCTGAACGAGCACGGGTGGCGCACGAAGACCTGGGTGGCCATCGAGTGCTGCTGGCCGTTCAATTCCCTCGAAACGCACGAGTTCCCCGTGACTGTATTCGGCGCTTACCCAGCCGTTCGCGTGCGCGATGCCTATGAAGTCGGACCGACCTAAGGCGTACAGGTAGCCGGACGAGTTCAATCGCGTCTGGACGAGCACTCGAGGCGCTTGGGCCACACGCATCATCAGTTGTTCGTCGAGCAACGTGTAGCCACGGTCGAGCAACCGAATCGCAAATGAACCACCGTCCATGTGGACGAATGCTTCCTTTGGCCGCTCGACGTAGCTGGGCCAACGGCGGATTTCCTCGGCCAACTCGAAAACAGAGAGGTCACTTCGGTGGGCGCCGTCTGGCGTGGTGGCGAGCATCGCCCTCATTCGACCGTCCTTCTCCGAATAGCGATCCGAGAAGAGCGTGTAACCGACCTGCCGGCCGCGATCGAAAGGCGCCGAGGCGCGGGTGGTGGACGGTAAAGGGGGAAGATGAGCCTCCAGGTTACGGAAGCGAAATTGGGTTCCCTGGATAGGGAACTCGATGGTGACGCCCCGGAGTACGCGAATGCGGTTGGAAAGCAGCGCATCAAGAAATCCTTGGCGACCCATGGGCCGATGCACAGCGTGACATTCACCGTCATGGGTGATGAGGACGTCGCGCTCCCGGTGACGCTCCGGAGGGAGGGCTTGGATCTCCGAGACAATCTCCGCCAGCGACAGCGTCGAGCGCCGACGCTGCGACTCAAAATATAGCCGTCCAAGACGTCGTGGCTGCCCGTCCGAAGTCGTGAGCCGGTCCGAGAACCCCTCGATGAACCACGGCTTTCCTTCGCGGAAAGCAGCACGAACCCTGAGACCTCCGAAATCGCCGTGGCGGCACTCGAGCCCGAATCGGATGAAGTTCTGAACAGTCGAGGACAAGCGGGTGGTGAAAATCACCTTCGGCGCGCTTTTCAGGCGCTCCGCGAAAATCCGCTCCAACGAAGTAAACATACCAACCGGGTTCTTGAGCTCGAACCGTTGGCCTTCCAGTTCAACGGTGACGTCGAGCAGCCGAGTCCTGCGATGTTTGGCGTGCTCCAACTCATCCGCAAGCTCGGTCACGGTGAGAGCCGAGACCGTTTCGCCTGCAACCAGGTCGATAATCTCCTCGTGCTTGCGCGTGCGGTCCTCGTTGCGAAATCGATCGGAGAGCACGATCGCGCGAATTGGCTGCCCACGATGAAATTCGACCTCGACGTCGCGGTTGGGCTTGTGGGTGAGGCGGATGACCAGGCCATGTGCGGCGAGGCTCCCTTGGGATGGCATTCTCCCGCAGAGCTTCACCTGATCTGCCCTGGCAAGCATCGGACTGAGAAGGGATTCCAGTCGAGTCCCTGCACCCACGGATATCGGCAGGTCCAGTCTCTGCCCGTTCGCTTCCGCAACAACGGTGCCGGTGAGCTTCACACCACTGAGCCCCCCGCGAATCGCGTCGGCAAGCTCCGGAATATCGAGCTCTGTGCTCGCCGTGCCGGCTCGCAAGTCCAACCGTTCTTCGACTTTGTATCGCCCATCTGGATGACGCGCGGTCGGTGACAGGATTTTCACTTCTACTGGCTCACCCACCGCGAAGGTGACCTGGGCGTTGAGACCACCCGGCCGTGTGGACCAGCCGTGCCAAACCAGCCCATTCACCGCTAGCGTGCCACTCGGATTCAGGGGACCCCGAGCCTCCACGCGCGGCAGCTGACGGAGGAGTTCCTCAATCAGCTTGTCTTGGGGCAAGGGATGTCGACCCCTCGGTCGGAATGAAAACTCCTGACCGTCGATGACAAGGGTCACAACCTCCGGCCTCTGTTCGTAACGCGGCTCAGTCTCAAGCTCAGCAATGAGCGCGCGAAGCGATTCGAGTGTCCCGGGTGCAGTGAGCGTCTCGAGACGTTTGGCCGGCGCGGCGCCGTCGGTCGCGGGAGCCCAAACATCCGCCTGCCCAAAGCCGGTGACGTGCGGCGACGGAGGGACTGTTGGAAGTGTATTGGACACCCCCGAAGCACCCTCGACCGGAGACGACGAAATCGCGCGCTGAGGCGCACCAACTGGCGGCAGGGGGTCAGAGGCCATGGGGGCTTGGAGTTATCGCGCCCAACAAGGCCGAGGTTTCCGAGGCCCGTCGGGCAAAGGCGCGGTGCGTCAATCGGGTCTCTGAACTGCCTCCCGACGCAACGGTCACATTTCCGCCCAACTGGACATTAGTCGCGACAAATATCCAGTTTGGTATATATTAGTCACGCATGTATTTAGGCGACCGCTACCTCAAGTCCAGCGTCACGAACGATCTCGCCGAGAAGATGGTTTTCATCGGTGGTCCGCGGCAAGTTGGGAAAACGACCTTCGCTCTTTC
This sequence comes from Myxococcaceae bacterium, assembly GCA_046155985.1. Taxonomy (GTDB): domain Bacteria; phylum Myxococcota; class Myxococcia; order Myxococcales; family Myxococcaceae; genus JBJXGM01. The sequence continues at coordinate 14,716 of JBJXGM010000029.1, forward strand.
CTTCCTTTCGCCTCCGAGCAAAGACAATCCCGCCTACCTCAACTGGGACATTCCCCAGCACCGGCGCGTCATCTCCAAGTCCGACTTCCCTGCGAAAGAGCCGCTACTGGTTCTCGATGAGATTCATAAGTACGCGCGTTGGCGAGGCGTCGTGAAAGGTTTCTATGACGCCTACTTTCCAAAACGGAATCTGCTGGTCACAGGCTCTGCTCGCCTAGACCACTATCGCAAGGGGGGCGACTCCCTTGTTGGACGCTATCACTACATGAGACTGCATCCGTATACGCTGTCGGAAGTTTCCTCTACGCCCTCAGCGACCGACGTTGAGACTTTGCTCGCATACGGTGGCTTTCCTGAGCCTCTGGTCAAGCAGAGCCCCACTTTTCATCGCCGGTGGAGAAGAGAGCGACATTCTCGCATCCTCCGGGAAGACCTGCGGGACTTGGAAACCGTGAAGGAGATTTCACTTCTCGAGGCATTGCTTGATGCGTTGCCCGAGCGCGTGGGCTCTCCGTTGTCCGTCCGAAGCTTGGTGGAGGACCTCCAGGTCGCTCACGACACGGTCTCTCGCTGGTTGACGTTGTTGGAAAACGTCTACCTGACGTTTCGGGTGGCGCCTTACGGCGTGTCGAGAATTCGAGCCGTCAAAAAAGAACAGAAGTTGTACTTATGGGACTGGTCCAGCGCCGAAACACCCGGGGCGCAATTCGAAAACCTCGTTGCCTCGCACCTCTTGAAATATTGCCACTTCCTCGAAGACACCCAGGGCCACCGGATGGAGCTTCGGTATTTGCGAGATAGAAACGGACGGGAAATCGATTTCGTCGTCCTGAAGGAAAAGAAGCCGGTCTTCGCGGTGGAGTGCAAAACGTCCGATTCTGCGGTTTCTCCCCACGTGTTTTACTTTGCAGAACGAACGCCCATTCCGAAGTTCTACCAAGTGCACCTTGGCACCACGGATGTTGAAAAAGACGGCGGACGCATACGCGTTCTTCCGTTTCGGCATCTTTGTTCTGAACTCGCGTTGGTTTGATCACGTCACCGCCCGCCGCCGGTGTTCCAAAGGCGCTCTGCCAACGGTGGCGCGAAAGTCGCGAATGAAATGAGACTGGTCGAAGTAGCCTAGGCTTTGGGCAAGTTCAGTGAGGCGCGGAGGATGTGGGTTTTCCAGCGCTTCAGCGGCTTCGACCAACCGGAAACGGCGGATGACCGCCTTCGGATTCACGCCGACGTATCGGTGAAAGAGTCGCTGCAGGCTGCGCTCAGGGAGCCCACTGTGGGTCACCAATTGCTCCACCCGACAAAGCGTTCGGTCGTTCGAAATCTGTTCGACGAGTCGCGCAGCCAGCGTTGAAGGTTCATCGAGCGCAGGCAGCCAACGGCGCGCGTATTTCACTGCCGCATCCACCGCACGCGTCTCGGTTCGCGGGCTCAAAATCGCTCGCTCGGCAGCCCTGACATCACGCCGCCAGACAGTGCCAAGCGGTACAAGCCTGTCCGCCATCGGGGCGAGCGGCCGGCGAACCCATGGAAACGCCGTGCCTGCGTGAAACGCGATGCCCAAGATGTGGCCCGCACCTTCTAGAACACGGGTGAAGCGCGCGCGCCCTGGCCCCGCGAAACGCGATTCGCGTTGCTTCGTCTGGTCGTTCTGCTCGAACACGAAATGCGCTGCAGGAAGCGCCAACACGTTCTGCTCGTACGGTTCGGTCAGCGACCAGCGTACAAGCCAGAAGTAGTCCACGTGTCTGGCGAGGTCGTCTGGCGGGCGGACCCGCCGCGCTTGGTACACGCCGCGTGCCTTGGCCTCTTCCAGCACGCCCCTGCCACGGGTGTCGGGCCGCATCATGTCGGCTTCTTACAATTTCGCGGCCATCGCCTGATGTATTTGTTGTGGCATGACACGCACACTTCGCTCCCTGAACTGGTTTGCGGTTTTCGGCGGTACGCTTGGCTACTTCATGCTTGGCGCACTTTGGTACGCGCCGTTCGCGTTCGGGAAATTCTGGCGCGCCGCCATAGGCCTTGCGCACGTGCCCGAGGTGAACACACCAGAGGTATTCATCGTGCCCTTCGCCGCCGCGTTTACCGCAACTTTGGCAACGGCCGTTTTGGTCAAGCGCCTGCGCCTTGAACGTCTTTCACAGGGGATTCAGCTGGGGGGGTGCGTTGCACTCTGCTACTCGGTCGCCGCGGTCGCGACGGACGCGGTGGCTCCCCATCAACCCAGCCCGCTGGCTTATGCCCTCATCGTCGGTGGCTATCACCTGACCGGGCTCGTCGGCGTCTCGGCGCTGGTCACGCGCTTTCGGGGAAGTCCGGAGTAGACCGCTCAGCCTGACTGGGCAACCACCTCGACTGCGTAGAACAGGTGGGCGCGGTGGAGAGAGTCTTGAAGCGCAAGTCTGACGAACTGCGCTTCGCTATACCCCAAGGCCTTGGCGTAGCGTGCTGCGCTCTGGGGCGTCACAGGTTTGCCGTGCTCGATGGCGGCGATGTGGGCGCGCGTCACTTTGAGCTTCTTGGCCATCTCCGCGAGGGACCAGCCTTCACCTTCGCGAATCGAGGCGATGAACGCCCCCAGCGACAAAGGCCCGCCGTGAACCTTCTCCAGTTGTCGAATGGCACGGCTTTTGGGCTTAGTAGTCATGGGGATGAACCTCCTCGACGAAGAGGAACTCCGCTGTCCCATCCTCACAGAGTATGTAAACCGCTCTCCATTGCTGGCTGAGCCGTATCGCTCGCTTCCCCGCGAGCTGGCCCTTCAATGGATGGTCGTTGAACCCCGGCACCTTCCGAACCTCCTCTAAGCCCCGCGCCTGAACGTCGCTCACCCATGCCAACAGCTTGGTGACCACGTGCCGAGGAACTCGGCGCAGCTGCCGAACAACTTCTTTCGACAGCTCGACACGCGTAATCACTAGAGCACAGTGTATATCTAGAAGATATACACTTCAAGCGAATGAAAAGGGCAGAAGTACGTACCGGTGACGAAGGGCCAGCGGAGTGATTCGCTGCCTGGCGGACTCGTGATCGCGAACTGAGGGAAAGTGCGCTTCAGACAGCAGAGGCTGACTCGCCCACCTCTTCGTAGACGGGATTCTTCGGAAGGCTTCGACCGAGCTCGGCGAGCTTTTTCGTTAGGTCCATAGCACGCTCTTGGAGCGCCTGGCCAACCTCTGCGCCAGCAGGGACTTGTGCCATCTCGCGAGCGAGTTCTCCAAACTCGGCGATCAACGGCTTGGCTCGGCCGACGGCCTCCATCGCCTCAACACTGATGCTTTCGACACGACCCTGGACGCCCTCTGCCAAACGATTGGGGCAGAGCCTCGGCGCTTAGTGATTCTCCGCATGCTACTTTTCCGCGCCAAATGAAAATCCACATCTGGGTCGGCGCAGCGACGTTGCTGCTCCAAGCAGTTTTGTCTGTTGCACTCGCCCCAGCCTGGATGGGCCCGTGGCTCGGGCTCGCGATTGGCATGGGGTATCTGCTCGTCTCGTGGTTTCTTTGCGGCGTCTACCTTGCCGATGTCATCCACCTGGGAATCGCCCACCGCGCGCTCGATTTCCGCGAGGGTTTCGTCAAAGGCATCACCCTTCTCAACAACACCGTTGGCATCTACGTCGACCCCATCGCATGGACTCGTCGCCACCGTTTGCATCATCGCTTCTCGGACCACGAGGGCGATCCGAACAAGCTTTCATCGGACGGCTTCTTCAAGACGCTGTGGCTTTGCGTCTTCCCCTACCGATGCCAGACGAACACCGCGACGGATGACATCCTTGGCACGTGGCCGTTTCGCTGGGTGTCGAACTGGTATTTCGCGCTGCTCTCGCCGCTTTTGAGCTGCGGTCTTCTTTGGTGGTTTGTTCGCGACCTTCGCTACGCGGTGGCTGTCTGGCTCGGCGTCCGCGTGTTCGCGCTTTGGGTCAACATGGTCCAAAACTACTGGGCCCACGATCGACGGTTTGGCACACGTCGTTACGACGACTCCGGCGACAACGCGATGAACATCAGCGACTGGCTCTCGGTCACGGCGACCTTCAGCGCTTGCTGGCAGAACAACCACCACCATTACCCGCATCTTCCGCGCACGTCGCACGATTCATCGGAATACGATTTTGGTCTCGCAACGGTGCGCGCGATGGCGAAGCTTGGGCTCGTGAAAACGTCGGAAATCGGCCTGCGACGACCCAAAGACTTTCCGTCTTTGGAGCTCACCTTTTAGAGGCGAACGGATAGAAAAACTGCCCCCAAAAGCTGCCGGGAATCGTCTCGTCAGAGAGCCCGTACTGCTCGGGCCACTTGTCACCTTCGGGCAGGTAGTACGTGCCAAAAAGTTTATCGACCCATGGAAAATGGATCGCGAAATTCTTGTCGATCGATTCTTTCTGAGACGTGTGATGCCAGTGATGAAATCTGGGCTGAATCACCAAAGGCTCTAGCCACTTCACGGTCGGACCGAAATTGCAGTGCGCCCAGGTGGCATGAATCGTCACGAAGAACAGGTACGCAACAATGAGGTCGTGCGAGAACACGAACATCATCGGCACGAGCATGAGCCCTCGCACAGCAACGTCGTCCACGAGATGCGAGCGCGAACCCGCTATCCAATCGAGCGCCTTAGACGAGTGATGGATGGCGTGGAACTTCCAAAGCCACGGAACTTTGTGAAACGCAAAATGGATGGCGTACTCAGAGAGGTCCGCAATTAATATGGCAAGTAAGAATTGGACGAGCCATGGCAAACTTGCCACCGCGTTTTGCAAACTGCTCATGCCGAACAGAGCCGTGAGCTGCGTTGCTGGCAACAAGATGAGAAAAGTCGTGACCTGAATCGGCAGGTGGGTGGAAAGAAAGTAGCCGATGTCCAGCAGCCACTCGGGCCGAAAGACGTTTTGTTTCGGGTACGCGGGCCAGATGACTTCAATCGGCGAAAAAATCAGCGTCATGAGCAGCATGTCGAGCAAGAACCAGTCGAGCCCGATGGCCGGACCATTCCCCAGCGTCTCATTGATGGGCACGCTGGCGCCGCCTCCGAGTGTCGCCGCCAGCGCGAACAACATCCCTGTCAGGCCGAGCACCTTTTTCTTCCGCAGCATCGCGGAAACGACGCCCAGAAGAATGGCCAGCACAATGGCCCACTGGATGGCCATCCGCATGAGCGGCATCGGGTAGTACGACCGCAATTCCGGAGAGCTCAGCAGCTGCGGGAAGTGCAGACATATGACTGCACCGAAGGAGAGCAGCCCGAAGAATGCGGACAGCACGCCGCTCCACCAGCCACTTCCAAAGTGGCTCGGTTCCTGGTCGCCAAACACCTCGTTGATTTTTTGCTCGAGCACACGCGGAGGATACCCCGCTGCATTTGTGCGGAGGAGTAGAAGCCCCGCCCCGGCAAAGGCGCGGTGCGTCATGGGCTTCAGAACATTGCGAAAACTTTGCGACCCCTACCCTCGCGCAGGCCCTCGATATCTGAACCGCAGATAGGGACAGTGAATGTGATATCTGTCACTACAGGAGTGACAGAATGAGAAGGCCCATCATTGAGGAAGTCGTCGCCGAAGCGCACGCACGTGCCCTTCCGGAGCTGACCCACAGAAGCGTGACCCTTCCCTGGTTGCCCGGGAAAATCGATGCGGTCGTTGGAATGCGTCGTTCGGGCAAGACCTGCCTCATGATGCAAAAGATGCGGGAGCTTCTCGATTCAGGGATGCCGCGAAAATCGCTGCTCTACATCAACTTTGAAGACGACCGACTCGGCGAACTCACGGCGGCTCATCTGGCGCAGTTTGTGGAAGCCCACTATCGGCTGGCACCAGCAGCCCGAGAAAAGAGCGGCGCGTTCTTCTTTGACGAGATTCAGCTTGTCCCAGGGTGGGAGAAGTTTGTTCGCAGGCTCATCGACACGGAAACGGTTCACGTTTGTGTCAGCGGATCGTCTGCCAAGATGTTGAGTCAGGAAATTGCAACCAGCCTCAGAGGAAGGGGCCTTGCCACCGAGGTTTTTCCGTTCAGCCTCGTCGAGGCGATGCGGCATCACGGAATTCCCTCGGAGCAAACGCCTAGTCCCAAGCGCCGTTCGGGGATTGAACACGCGTTGGACACCTACCTTCAATGCGGGGGCTTCCCAGAAGTTCAGCGCCTTGAGGAGTCTCTCCGGGTGCGTGTGCTTCAAGACTATCTCGATATCGCTGTATTACGGGACGTCGTGGAGAGGCATGACGTTCACAATGTGCATGCGCTCAGGAAATTTGTGCACCAGCTCGTCAACATGCCGGCTGGACTCCTCAGTATTCACAAGATTTACCAAGACTTCAGGTCACAAGGCGTGCAGGTCGGGAAAGATTCGCTCCACAATTGGCTCGGGTATCTCGAGGACGCATTCGTTTTCTTTTCGATACCCATCTACTCCGAGTCGGAGCGCGTTCGCCAAACCAACCCGCGAAAGCTCTACGCAATTGACCCTGGGCTTGTGACTGCTTGCTCCAGACATCGCTCGGCGAATTTGGGACAGCTTCTCGAGACTGTGGCCTTTCTGCACTTGCGACGACAGACTCGAGACATTTCGTATCTCAGAACCTCCAGCGGGTTCGAAGTGGATTTTGTGTCTGACAAGGGGGTGTTCCAGGTTTGCGCTATCCTGGACGAACCTCAAACGCGAGAGCGCGAGCTTCGAGGCCTTCGAGAAGCGATGTTGCGCCTAAACATGAGACGCGCCACCATCGTCACGCTCTATGAGGCCGACGAACTCAAGGTACCAGAGGGCATGATTCGCGTTGTCCCAATCTGGCGCTGGGCCATGGAACTCGAAGGGGCACGCGATTGAGTCGTGCACGTCGGCGCGTCGACAAGCCCGCGCCGCGCCTCACCCCGGCGCACCCTCAAGCACTCCACGCGTGCCTTGGCGAATGACGCCGTCTTCAATGTCGATAAGCCAATAGCCTTCTTTGCCTGCCGCCGTAGAAGTGCCGGCGCCGAAAATATGTGGCGAGTGCGCTGTTGCGGGGTGGTGGTAGCGCTTGTGGATGTGCCCATGAAGAATTGCGAACCGGGGCCCGGGTAACATCGCCATCAGTGCATCGGCATCTTTGAGACCATGGAGCGGCCGGTCGCGCCCGCCGTCATGCGCCTTGGGGGCATGGTGCACCACGACGAGGACAGCGCGCGCCGAAAGTCTCTTGTCGGCCAGAATTTCGGAGAGCGCTTGCCTTTGCGCATCGCCCACCCAACCGAACGAGAATCCTGGCAGCGCCGGTACGCGCGCCGAACACAGTCCCACAATCGCGGCCGCATCGCCGAGCAGGCGCACGAAAGGAAAACCTTCTTCGCGACAGTATTCTGGCCAGTCGCTGACCGTCAGATGTCCGAAGTGCCGCTCGAAACGCCGGGCGGCTTTGGCCTCGGGTGTGTACACATCGTGGTTGCCTGGAATCACCGTGCAGCGTTTGGGGTCATGCGCGAGCGCGCCGAGCGCCGCTTGGGCACCTTGAAACTCTTCCTCCAACGCATAGGCCGTGACATCGCCCGACAGAATGAAATGGTCGGCCGTCTCCGCCCCAAGCTGCGCGAGCCGCGCCAACGTGGACTGGGCGTTCACATACGCATGCGCGCGCCCGCCAAAACGCAGTTCCATCAGCGCGGGCCAGCGGCGCCATCCCAGTTGGAAGAGCGTCTTTGAAGAATAGTTACCGGTGATATGGACGTCGGAGCAGTGGAAAACGCGCATTCGCGATACTTCATAAGACATTGTCCCTATGGCCGTCTGCGGTCGCTTCGCACCTAGCCCCACGGGGCCACTTCACTTGGGCAACGCCAGAACGGCGCTCTTGGCCCATCGCCATGCTCGAGACCGAAATGGACGCTTCCTCTTGCGAATCGACGACCTGGACCCCGAGCGCTCCAAGCGTGACTTTGCGCTCTCGGCGCTGGCAGACCTCGCCTGGCTGGGCCTGTCGTGGGACGCGCCTCCCATTTGGCAAAGCGAGCGACGCGCCGCCTACGAGGCAGCGTTCCAGAAACTGCTCGCCGCCGAACTGGCGTACCCGTGTTTTTGCAGTCGCGCCGAAATCGCGCGTGCCGCGAGCGCACCTCACGGCGCAACGGACGAAGGGCCTCGCTACGGCGGCACATGCGCGCAGCTCTCCATGGCGCAACGCACCGAACGCACGCGCGCCCGAAAGCCGGCGTATCGGTTTCGGGTACCCCCGGGCCCGGTGACTTTCGTGGACAGCGTCCATGGGCCCTTTTCAGACGACGTTTCGCAAAGCGTCGGGGATTTTGTCGTGCAGCGCGCAGACGGTGTGGCGAGTTATCAGCTCGCCACCGTCGTCGATGACGCCGAAAGTGGTGTGACGCACGTGATTCGGGGCGACGACCTGCTTGCTTCGACAACGCGCCAGCTCTTGCTCTATCAGGCGCTTGGCCTGACACCCCCACGCTTTGGGCATCTCCCTCTGCTCATGGGCCCGGACGGCCAGCGACTCGCGAAGCGGACGCAAGGACTGACGGTGCGCGAATACCGAGAACGGGGCGTTTCGCCCCAGCGTCTCACCACCTGGTTGGAAGAACCTCATCCCTCCTGGCCTGAAGTGTTGGCGCTGTTGCCCAAGTGACGGGTCGCAGGTTTTCGATGAGCGCCAACGCGAACACAGCTACATTCGCGTCGGTGCCGCAAACCCCCACAGCGCGCGCTGTCGATGTCCTCACACCGGGCGACCTCCCTGCGCTGAAAGACTTGTTGGCCCGTGACGCAGCACACCGCTTGTTTCTGTCTGGCGTGTTGGCACAGCACGGCATCGCCCCTCATCCAGGGAGTCCTGCTTTTTATTTTCTGGGCGAGCGCACCGGGCGGAGCCTCTCTTCGGTGGTGTTCGTCGGGGGTGATGGCGAGCTGGTGGTCCCTGCGGCAGACAAAGCCGCTGACCTCGCGCCCTTGTTGATGCGTCACGCGACATCCGTGCGCCTGCGCGCCACATTTGGGGACCAGGACGCCGTGGAGACTGTGTTGCGGCACTGGTTCCCGGCTGCGCCGCGCAAGCAGATTCGAAATCAGCGGATGTTCGTCGTCACCGCCGACGACTTGGGCCCCTTCACCAACCCTGCTTTGCGCCTGGCGCGAGAAGCCGACATCCCGAGACTCATTCCCATGGCGTCTGCCGCCGCACAGGAAGGCTTGGGCGAGACACCTTGGCTGGACATGTCGTTGGATTTCGCCGCGCGCGTGCGTCACCGCGTCCTCGATGCACGCACGTTTGTCCTCGAAGAAGCCGGCGAACTCGCATTCAAGGTGGATTTGGCCAGTCGCTCAGACCACGGCGCCGAGCTCGAAGGCCTGTATGTCGCACCAGCGCATCGACACCGGGGCCACGCCACCTTGTCCCTGGGGCAGGTATGCAGGCAGTTGTTGTCCAAGCTGCCGCGCCTCGCGATGCGCATCGACGACGGCCACACCGCCACCGCTTCCGTCGCAAGACGCGTCGGCTTCCTCGCACAGAAAGTGCAGCGCTCTTTCGTGTCGCCATGAGTCTCACCCTTCGCAAACCAACGCCCAAAGCATGGCTGTCGCATGCGCTGGCCAATCTCGATGAAGTTTTCATCGACCACGCGCATTGCGAGAAGAAAGCCGCCGCGAACGCGCTCTCGCTCTTGCAGGCGTACCCGGACGTTCCGCGCTTGCCGTCGCACATGGCGAGACTGGCACGTGAGGAAGCGGGCCATCTGGCGCGTGTGCTGACGCTTTTGGAAGCGCGCGGGCTCTCGCTTGGGAAAGACCCCGGCGACCCTTATGTCCAGGCACTGCATCAGCGGATTCGCTCGGGGCACGCTGAGCGACGTTTAGACCGACTTCTGGTTGCGGCCTTGGTGGAGGCCCGCAGCCATGAACGCCTGGGCCTTTTGGCCACGGCCCTGCCCTCGGTCGAATTGCGGAAGCTTTATGCCGAACTGGCGCGCTCGGAAGACGGCCACCAGGCGTTGTTTCTCCGCTTGGCGCATGCCGTCGCGCCGAAGGACGTTGTCGCAGAGCGCCTGGAGGCCTGGCTCGACCTCGAACAGGACGCCATCGACGCCGTTGGCCTTCGCGCGGCGATTCACTAGCAGACGACCTCCATCTCCGCGCTACGGAGTCACCCGCCGCAACCGAGAGGGCGCCGAAGGCGGTCGAACAGGAGGAGGCAGCGGGCCAGATGTCCGGCCAATCACCTCCGAGCCAGTGAGGTAGGCCCCCGCTGGAATTGTATCGGTCGTGCTCCCATTGCCGTTTAAGTCCAGGAAGTCTCGACCGAGGGTCCGGGCTGGGGAACCCGTCTGAAGACGAAAGTCCCTCGCCGCGGCATCCACGAAGGTTGGGTCGGCCTCAATGGATGCTGGGCTCGCATTGTCCTGGCCAAAAGTGCTTCGCCAGCCTGCCAACGTGAAATTCCCAGCTGCAGTGCTTGCGAAGGTGCCAAAATTCCAGAACAGGTTGTGTTCCGAGTCCAGACGCGTTTTGTCATTCGCGGTGGCATTGATGGCCAAAGCATTCAAGCTGGTGTTAACGACGAGGTTGTTTCGAAAAACGTGACCCGCGTTGGGGAACAACTCGTTGTCGATCCAATAGCCCGTGGGCACATTATAGAAGGTGTTATTGACCACCTTGCTGTTCATCGGGTTGTTGACTGCCACTGTGTCGCTGAACCTCCAGATTCGAATCGCCGCGTCAAAACTGTCTCGGACGACGTTCTGATAGACGCGAGTGGGTCGATCCGGGGGATTGGCCGCCCCAACATGCATGATGATCGCGCTTCCGGAGGGGACCCCTGAACGAAACTCACCGATGTTGTGGAAAAGATTGTAGCGGATGGTGAAGGTATCGAGATTCTGGTTCGGATCGCCTTTCAGGAAAATGCCCGAACCGCAGTGATGTATCTCATTGTGCTCAAAGGTCACGGCACCCGAGCCGTACATCATGATGCACGCGCCGTTGTTGGGGTTGCTTCCGTTGTA
>JBJXGM010000032.1:0-7442 GCA_046155985.1 Myxococcaceae bacterium
GGTGGAGCGTTTCTTCGGACTCCTGAGTGGGCACGCTCTTCAGCGCGGCTCTCACACGAGCGTCCCTCAACTCCGCGCTGCAATCACCGAGTACGTCGAGGCCCACAACGAGACCGGCAAACCCTTCTGGACCAAGACGGCCGACCAGATTCTCGAGAAAGCACGCTGCGGCGAAAGGGCCTCCCGCGCCTGGCATCTCGGCCTGCTCGCGACGTTTTTCAGCAGCCTGCTAGTCGGCAAGCAGCCAAACTGCGCGCTGCCCTTCGCTCAAGGGTTCAGCGTCGATGAGATCTTGCGGGCGACTCTCCGGCCAGAAACCGTAAGGTATTGAAGTTACTGGTTTCTAAATGAGGCTGGCCTGCAGATCTTCAATCCGTTCAAAAGGAAACTTTTCGTTGGCCATCCGCGATAACTCTTTCGAAATCGGATTTTTGCAACGAGGTTCCGTGTAATGAGTGAGCCAGTCGGCGGTTCAGGCACCCCCGCAACTCCTACGACTCCTGCCCCGGGAGCAGATGGTCCTGGCAATTCGCCAAAGAAGAGCATTTGGCGCTGGCTGGGACCCACCATCGGCGCTGTGGCATGTGCGCTTGTGGGCAGTAACGTCACCAGTCATCGCGGCGTTGGCGGCGTGGTCGGCGCGGTGGTGGGGCTTGTCGCCGGTTTCTGGGTGACGAGCGCCATGTCGAAGAAGGCCGAGGAGGCCCCGAAAGACGAGTACGTCGATCCGAAGGCGCCTAAAGGCCCGGCAACGACTGAAGCATCGCCCAAGGGAGCAGCGAGCGAACACGCTGAACAGTATCAGGTGGTCGCCCATGACCTTCGTGAGTGCGTGAGCGATGAACAGCTCAATGCGCTTGCCGACAGCGATGCCAAGATCGCGCGTCCTGCGTTCGATGCTGTGCGCGCCGTGCTGCACCAACGGTTGCCAACGTACATTGACACCCTCGGGGTAGGTCATCCGGCGCTCAATCTCTTCGAAGAGGCGCGTGAAGCAGTCAATAAGGCGACAGAGTTCAGCGCGGACAACGCGAAACTTCTTGGCGCTGCGTGCAGCGCAATGTTGAAGGCTCCCGGTATGACAGAAGCTTCGGGTCACAGCTGGAACCTGGCAGAGGGTGCTGCTTCCGCGCTGCATGACGTTACCGAGGCGGCGAGGTCAGCACTAAAAGGCGACAATTTTCAGAGAGCTTTGAGGGCGCTCACTGAAATCGTGGGGGAGGGTCACTGGATGGTCAAAAGGGCTACCCAGGCGATGTCCAAGGGCGTTCACATGTTGGAGATGCTCGACGGCTTTGTCGGAAAAATGGCGAAAGCGCAGTCAACCTAAGCGCCTGAGTCAAAAGACGATTTTGGTCACGCCAATGATGTTCGCAAACCCCACAACTTTGGGGCGGAATTTCGCGATAACCCATTGAAACATTTCGGACGGGTTTTTCATGGCCGTTGATGGTCCAACTCCAGCGGGTTCCAAAGTCGCGGGCGACCCGCAAGCTGCGGCAGACGCGGGTCAAAACGTCGGCGCCGGAACCCCTGCGGCGGCTGCCGGTTTCTGGCAGCGTCATGGGCCCAAGATCATTACGGGCGTTTCTGCACTTGTCGGCGGGTTCGCAGGAATGGGCGTTGGCAGAGGCGCCGCTTCGGTGGTCTCGGCGGTCGTTGGTTTCGTCGTGCTCGGCGGCGGCGCTCATGCGGTGCAGCGTTTAGAGCGCGACGGGGTGATTCAGCGAGACGGCATGAAGGTGAGCGTCGACTGGGACAGGATGCCCAGAGGCTTTGAAGCCATTCGGGACTTGTTCTGGAATGACGTCGTCGCAGCGTCGGGAGCGGTCGTAGATACGGTCAGGGCGGCTGCCGCCGGCGTGTCAGACATCATCCAACTCAACAGCGAGTCGCCAAGCATCGGCACGCTCGCCCTTCTGAACAAGTATGTGCAGAGCGCGGCCAACGGCCATCCCCCTGTGAAGGCGTCCGGTAAAGGGGTTTTCAGCGCGCTGCCGTCTGAGGTCACCGCGACGAAGCTGGTCGACGCAAACAACAATGCGGTTCCCCCGTCCGTCGCGACGCTTGTTGAAGGTGAAAACAAAGGCGTCAGCATCGTTTGGGGTCCGGATGCGGCCGAAGGCGACCAGGTGACCTTCAAGCTCGCGTATACAGAGCCCTCCGCAGACGGAGCGGGCGCTACTGAAACCGAAATTTCCTTCCCGATCGAGCGCGCGCCCATCGGGCCACTCGGGGCCGACCGCGAGGCCAAGGCCATGGCGGCGAGCGCCAACAAGCTGGCACGGGAAGTTCTGGCGATGGTGCAGAAGCCCGAGGCTGACATTGAGCATGCCGCGAACATCTTGGTTGGCCGCGTGACGCTGGTTGCTGATGCGCTCCCAGAGGAGCATCCGCTCCGCGAAGGACTTCTTGCTGCGGCGAAGACGCTTTCGACCGCTCTCGGTGCGAGCGATGACACGGCGTTGGCGCGAGCCTTCGAAGGCGCGCTCATGGCGCTGGGCGCGTTCGGTCAGTTCGCCAGCAATAAACCGTATCAGCCGAGCGCCGAACTTCAGGCGGGGGATGTTGAAGCCTGCCGGCCCGCTCAAAAGCTATTGGTTCCATTGGCCGAGCTCGCGAGGCCTGACCCGGCCCAATGCGCCGCCGCGCTGGAGAATTTGTCTCAAACGGCTGCTCACCCTTCCGTCCAGCGCTTCGCCAAGGCTTTGCTTGGAGCACGCAGCTTGGACCCGGTTGGAAAGGTTTTGTTGCTCAACCGCTACCTGACCGATCGCGCAGGTCCCTTGCCCGCAGAAGCCCCGTCAGCCAATGCCCAACAGGCTGATGCTGGCGGTAACCCAGACTGGCTCAAGGCAGCAGCTACCGTACTCGGCTTGTGACCTGACCAAGTCGCAATCCGCTCGATCGGTCGGGCTCACGGTGGGTTCGACGCCGAGGCCGAAGCGGCCGTGATCGTCATTGCGCCCCAACCTCAGCTTCCGTAAGAGAACGGGCCATGTTGATTAGCGAGCGCTACGAGCCCACGCAGGTTGAACCCAAGTGGCAGGCGCGGTGGGACGAAGCAGGGGTGTTCCGCGCCGGCGCTCGGCCCGACGCCCCGAAGAAGTACATCTTGGAAATGTTGCCGTACCCCAGCGGCAAGATGCACATGGGGCACGTGCGCAACTACGTCATTGGCGACGTCTACGCGCGCTACTTTCAGATGAAGGGCTTTGACGTTCTGCACCCGATGGGCTGGGACGCGTTTGGGCTTCCGGCGGAAAACGCTGCCATCAAAGACGGTGTTCATCCGGCCGTCCGCACGCGCGAGAACATCGCGGCTTTCAAAGAAGACATGCGTTCCTTGGGTTTCACCTACGAGTGGTCTCGCGAAATCAGCACCAGCGACCCGGAATACTACCGGTGGAACCAATGGTTCTTTCTGCGCATGTGGGAGCAGGGGCTGGTTTACCGGCGCTTCTCCAAGGTGAATTGGTGCACCGGTTGTCTCACGGTCATCGCCAACGAGCAGGTGCGAGAGGGCACCTGCGAGCGTTGCGACTCCAAAGTCATTGACCGCGAGATGCCCGAATGGGCTTTTCGCATCACGCGCTATTCCGATGCGCTGCTCGATGGCCTGGAGCAATTGGGTGCCTGGCCCGACCGCATCACGACGGCACAGCGCAATTGGATTGGGCGCTCTGAGGGCGCCGAAGTTGAATTCGCTGTCGATGGGGAAAACGCCAGCATTCGTGTCTTCACGACGCGTGTCGACACCTTGATGGGATGCACCTACCTCGTCGTTGCGCCAGATCATCCGGTTGTTCGAGACATCACGAGCGACGTTCAGCAATCCGCAGTCACGGCCTTCGCAACCCGGATGGCCACAACGCGTCGAGAAGACCGCACAGGCGAAAGCGCACCGAAGGAGGGTGTCTTTACCGGCGCGTTTGCCGTTCATCCGCTGAGCGGTGGGCGCCTGCCCATTTGGGTCGCCAACTTTGTGCTCGCCGATTACGGCACCGGCGCCGTCATGGCTGTGCCCGCACACGATGAACGCGATTTCGCATTCGCGCGCCAATACGGGCTGCCCCTGCGCACGGTCATTGCGCCCGAAAAAGGCGAACGGTTGCCGAATGGCACTTCGCTTGAGTCCGCGTTCACGGACGATGGCGTGTTGGTCGAGTCGGGTGATTTTTCGGGGCTGAAGTCTGCTGACGCGCGTGTTCGCTTGACGGCCAAGCTGGCCGAACTGGGCCGTGGCCGCAAGACTGTGGTTTACCGCCAGCGCGACTGGGGATTTTCCCGCCAGCGCTACTGGGGAACGCCCATCCCCGTGTTGTATTGCGACGCCTGCGACCCCGACCATCGCGGCATTCCGGTGCCAGATGCAGACTTGCCGGTGCGGCTGCCGGACATCGACACCGACCAGGTGCTCACGGGAAAGGGTGACCCGCCACTCGCGAAGGTGCCGTCCTTCGTCGAAACACGCTGCCCGAAATGCGGCGGTCCGGCGCGGCGCGAAGTCGAAACGATGGACACGTTCGTGGATTCCGCTTGGTACTTCGCGCGCTACCTGTCGCCGAAGCTGACGACGGCGCCGTATGACGCCAAAGAAGCCGCACGCTGGTTGCCGGTCGATGTCTATGTCGGCGGGCCTGAGCATGCCGTCATGCATCTCTTGTACTTTCGCTTCTGGACGCGTGTCATGCGCGAGTTGGGCCTCTCGCCTGTGGACGAACCCGTCACGCGACTGGTGACGCAGGGCATTGTGAATGGTGCAGACGGACGAAAGATGTCCAAGCGCTGGGGGAACTCTGTTTCGCCTGCGTCGATTGTGAGCCGCTATGGCGCAGACACGTGTCGCGCGTACGTCCTCTTTGCGGGTCCGCCCGAGCGCGATTTCGATTGGTCGGACGAACAGGTAGAAGGCGCTTTTCGATTTCTCAAGCGTGTTTGGGCACTGGCCCATGCGCACCGAGCCTTGGCGTCGGGGGCTGTTCACAACGGCGTTTTCGAAGGGAAAGCGCTCGATATTCGTCGGGCGGCACACAAGTGTCTCAAGCGGACGGGAGAGGCGATTGAGCGCCTTTCCTTCAACACCGCCATCGCCGGCATCATGGAGTTCGTCAACGCCTTGTATGCCGCGGGCGAAGTGACTTCGGCGCCGGAGCGGGCTGCGATGCGAGAGGCGATCCAGATGTTGGCCACGGTGCTTGCGCCATTTACCCCTCACATTGCAGACGAAATTGCAGAGCGTTTCGGCAGTGCCACGTTGCTTGCGACGCAGGCGTGGCCCGCCTTTGATGCGGCACTCGTTGTGGACGACGAAGTGACCTACGCCGTTCAAGTGAATGGCAAGTTGCGGGGCGAAGTCCGTCAGCCCGTGGATGCGGCAGAAGCGCAAGTGCGCGGGGCAGCGGAAGCGCTGGAGCGTGTGCAGGCGGCGATGGACGGCAAACAGGTGCGAAAAGTCGTCTTCGTTGCGCGTCGCTTGATTAACTTTGTTGTTTCGTAAGCTTGCTTCACAGCCCGGGGGCCCGTGTGCGACGAAGTATTGGAATTCTCCTCGCGACCCTTGCGGCAGGGGTGGTCGGTTGCGGCTACCGCTTCACGGGTGTCCCCAGACTTGCCGGCGATGTCACCGCGGTCACGGCACCGGTCTTTCGAAACGCCACTTCAGAGCCGGGGCTCGAAGTCGTTTTCTCCCAGCGGATGAATGAACTCCTGGCGCACGCCGGCGTGCTTTCGCCAACGGCCGACACGCGCTTGGAAGGCGAGATTCTTTCGGTGGGTACGGCGCCGGGCATGGTGCGCAACAGCGCCGCAACGGGTCGCTCGTTCTACGCATCGTTTCGCGTCAGTGGCAGCATCCGCGTCACCCTGCGTCAGGCGGAGAAGGTGCTTGGAGAAGCCGTCGCGTCGGGAAACGAAGATTACTTGCCCGATGACCAAGACGACGTGCTTCGGCTGGAAGCCCAGCGACAGGCAGCCCTTTTCAGGCTTGCTGAGACACTGGTGCGTGATGCGTACGATCAACTCACCGCTGGGTAGAGTTTGTTATCCGCGTACGGCTTGAGCGAGGCGGGAGAGTCGCCGGGCGGCGTTGCGCGGGTGAAGGACGCCTTTGGAGGCCGCCTTGGACAGCGCGCGCGCGGCTTCGCTCAGGGCCTCTTTCACTTTCTTGGGATCTTTGGCGGCAAGGGCCTCGCGGGCCTTCTTCACGACAGAGCGAACCGACGAACGGACGCTTTGGTTGCGAGCGCGTCGCTTCAGCGCCTGACGGTTGCGTTTCTCAGCAGATTTCGTGTTCGCCAACTTCGGCCCCCAACTTGAGAAAGAAGGCCGGCTTCCTACGGCGCTCGGCCGCTGGCGTCAAGCGGGCGGGAGAAGTCTTGCACCGAAGAACCGGTCTAGCGGCGGGTTGGGCGTGCTTCTTCGGCCTTGGCCTCGTTCCAGAGCTGGTCGAGAAGCGTCATTTCAGCCTGACCGAACGCGACGCCCCTCTCGCGCAGCTTCGCCTCGACAGCGCGGAAGCGTGCGGTAAACCGGGCGTTGGCGCCACGCAAGGCGTCCTCCGCGGGCGTTTGGATGAAGCGCGCCAGGTTGACGACGGAAAGAAGCAGGTCGCCCAGCTCAGCTTCCTTTTGCGTTCTGTCGCCGCTTTCGATGGCGCGGTCCAGCTCGGCAAGCTCTTCGTCGATTTTCGCGCGCGCACCTTTGTAGTCGGGCCAATCGAAGCCGACCCGAGAAGCCTTTTCGGTCAGGCGCTCGGCGCGGAGAAGCGCGGGGGCTGCGGCGGGAACGCCGTCCAGCGCAGAACCTTCATCGCCCGTTTTCGCTTTGCGTTCGGCGGCCTTGAGCTTTGCCCAGTTTGACAAGACGGCGTCGGACGTGTCCGCGCGTACGGTTCCGAAGACATGGGGGTGCCGTCGTTCGATTTTGTCCGCAATCCCTTGGGCCACTTGTGCGAGCGCAAAGTGCCCTTGTTCGCGAGCGAGCTGCGCGTGGAAGACAATCTGAAAAAGCAAGTCGCCCAATTCTTCACAAAGCGAGAGCCACTGCCCCTGGCCAGCCGATACCTTGTCCATTTCGTCGAGGACTTCGAACGCTTCTTCCAAGAGGAAAGGCCGCAGGGAACGCAAGTCCTGTTCCCGGTCCCAAGGACAGCCCCCTTCAGCGCGCAGGCGGGCCATGATGTTTTCGAGGCGCTCAAATTGCTCGCCGGTGTTCGTGGGCATTCGCACGTCCTCACAGGAGTTCTTCGCGACCTGAGGACTGTCGCTTATCATTCGAACTCCCTCATGCGCATGTGGAATGCGGAATGGGCCACAGGGCCCTGGTCGAAATAGCCTATGCATCCTGAGCGCCGATCTATCCCGCCTGGCTTTGTTGCTCGTCGGTTACATGCCGACGGGCATGCGCCCTCCTCGCGTCGCGCCATGCGGGCACCTCGGCGC
>JBJXGM010000033.1:0-56175 GCA_046155985.1 Myxococcaceae bacterium
TCCGGGAACGAAGGCGCCTGGATGGGCGGATCGACTGCCACATCCGGAGGAACGGAAACCCGCCCCGTCAATGCCAACGTGTTCTGGATCATCAAGTCTTGAGAACAGGCCTCAGCGCTCCGAAAGATGTGAACTGATTTTGGCGCTGCTGGGTAGCCTCTTTCTCCACCGTGGAAGTCAGGCGCGTTACAAAGGGACGCGATGGGCTGTGGTGCGTGCTTGGAGGGCCATTGGGCCTCGCAGCCGCCCCCGCGCGCCCGTCTCCAGCGACGTGGCCCGGGCTCGACAGCGTTGGCTCGCCGCATGACGAGTGCGGGGAAACGCTCCCCCGTGGAGAGATCCATCACTCAACCCAGGCCGGCTCGAAAGTAACCCGCTTTGGTGCTAGCCCACCGCCGGATCCAGTCGCCCGGGAGGGGCCATGCGTCGAGTCTCTGCGATTTCCTTGTCTGCTTTGCTCTTCGCCTGTTCTCGGGCGACCCCTGCGCCCGGTGTCGGCCTGACCGACTCGGTCCAGATCACGCAGCTTCCGATGGGTGACTCGCACTGTCCGCAAGGCGGAGTTCGTCTCGATACTCCAGACGAGTCCGGGTACGTCTGCAACGGAGCCGGCGGGGCGGGCGGGCGCGACGGAATCCTCTCGAAGTCGTTCCTCCCGTTCACCAATGGTGCGTCCCTCCCGATGAATGGTGAATGGTTCGAGCTCCCGGGGAGCTCTTTCACGGCGAACACCAGCGGCGGGACGCTCGAAGTCTTCATGGACATCACGGCACATATCGGGAGTGTTTCGGCCCAGTTTGCATGTCGGCCCCTTGTCGACGGCGAGTGGATGGGGGTGAGAGCAGGGATCTCGAACGGCCGGCGGGCGGAAGGTGTCGTCGAGCTCTCCCCGGGTGTCCACTTCATGTGGAGCAAGACTCGGCTCTATCGAGGGATTCCCTCGGGTGCGCACCGCTTCAGCATTGAGTGTTACGGGGCGCCCAACGACGAGGACGAGGTGTCGGTGTGCGGATTCACCGAATCCACCTGCGCGTGGGGCTTCATCGAGATGGCGCCGTAGTCCCTCCGCGATGCTTCTCCGCGCCCCATCCGAAGCGACAGTACTGGGCGGTTCGGCGCGAGGCCTGTGGCCGCAATGCAACCCCGGATTATCCTGGAGGCGCAGGCAAATCGCCCAGGTCTTTGGGTGGGGCGTTTCCAGCTGAAAGTCTCAGAAACTTCAGCACCGCTCACACGATAATCTTCGCATCAACTCCGTTTTCTCGAGATGCCGACCATGAGGGTGACTCGTCGAGGTTTTTTAGCGGTCGCCGCCCCCGCCGCCGCCGGCCTTGCCATCAGTGCAAGGGCCGGGGCCCAACCAACGTCTGGCGACCCATATAGACAACCGCTCACGGGGACTCACCCCGCCCACAAACGACCGACGATTGGTCAACTCGACAAACCCGCGACCGAGGAACGTTTCAGCCCGTTCGCTGGTCCTATCCTCGGCCAGCACTTTGCCCTCGGCAACCGTGTGCTGCAGCCCCCGGGGAGAAACCATTCCACGCATCCCCCGAAATGGTTAGTGGATGTACTTCCCCAAAGCGACGACGCCAAGGGCAGTTACCAGCTGGTCACGCCTCAGGTGGAACCGAGTATTGCAAGCCTTCGCAACCCCGATGGGACCCTGGCATCGAAGGCCACGCTCCGCGCCAGCGGCTGCGGCGAAGCGGCGCTGACAATCGTGGATGGCACTGGCCAGTTTGCGACAATCACCGCAAGTCGGGTTGGAAATATCGATACCCTGCACGCTTCAGATTTCGCCCCGGTGGCGTTGGAGATCACACAGGGCGGAATAAGCTTCAGGGCCACGCTAAACTTCCGGGTAGCTAGGGGTACGCTCGTTCCACTCCCATTTAGCGTTCCAACGGGAAACACGGCAAACGCACAGATTCGCTTCCGTGACGAGGCTGAGGCCCACGTGAAGGTGACGGGTTCCGGAGCAATCGTGGACGAACGAACTTTGGTCCATGCCGTTTCGCTGGCCTCGTTCGTGGGAAATTTGCTGGCGACTAACGCCGAGAACGATATCGAACGATACAAACAACGACGGTGCGGCTGAACGCACGACGGCCCGCCGACCGTTCATGGTTTCCCGGAATCCGGCAACCGCGCATCGTGCTGGGCTGACCCACAATGACGTCCTCGTTGCGACAACCCCTCGATACCGATCCCTCGACAGAACCTCTCCAGGCTGGTGAGCGCCTCCTTGTAGCTCTCCTCGAAATGCTTCTGCTGCGTGGCCGTGAGCTGCTCCCACAGCGTCTCGTGGTCTCGCGCCGCGAACACGTCCAGCTTCTGGGTTGCCACCTCGACAGTCGTGACGGCCCCGCTCTCGAGAACCTTATCCACACGACGGCCGTAGGAGGCGCTCAGCGCAGCGCTCGCTGCCACTGGCCCCGGTTGCAGCGGCATCGCCTGCGGTGCGCGCGACCACTTTGACCGCGCGGCGAGGAGCGCGCCTCTCACGGCGGAGCCCATCGACTGGCCGATCGAGACGCGGCCTTGGGGCGGAAGCTCGCTGGTCTGGGAGACGCGCACGCTCGAGGATTATCGCGAAGCTTTGTCTGGAGGTTTCCGAGAGAGAGTGGGCGGGGTCCAGGGCGCAAATGAGGGCGTCCTGAAGAGAATCAGGAGCTTGGGCGATCAACACTGGCTTACGCCACTCCGACCGCCGATCAAACGTGGCCGTTCTCAGCCGTTCTCATCTCTTGAGAAACTTTCCTGTGGACTTCCCGACAACTCCACGTGCCGTTTCTTTCGGCCATTACGGGCAGTCCTCCGCTGCCATCGCAAGGCGCACCGGTTGATGTCAGCGCTTGGGACAACATCCAGCCTCGCGAAATCGACAGTTTCGAGCCGGTGCCCGGAGAGGTCGAATCGGACGTGTTGCGGAGGAGCCGCGCCCCGTTGGGGCCGCTTCAAATGCTGGCGCTCGAAAATGCCGCCTCCTGCGCACCCCAACACGCGGTAGGCGCTGCCTCTTCGCTGACGTCGGCCGTAGAACGTTCTGCTCGGATGAAGCACCCCAACGCGGACATCGAAAGACTCATCGAAGAAGCGGAGGCTTTCCCGCCCGGCGCGCTTCTCGAACGATTGCCCAACGATCCGATGTCGCTGATTCTGACGGCATACTCTGCGCGTGGTGCCGAGCTCGGCCACGCCTTCGTGCATGCTTCAGTGAGCGACCAGCAGGCGCTCGCCACGGCTGCGGCGCAGCGAATGGTTCGAATGGGTGCAAGCGTCGACGCGAGCGCAGCGGCATCGCTCGGTCTGCAACGGGGGTCAATGCTACGCGGCTCGGGCGCTTTGGGACGCGCCATCGACAGCTGCTACGAGAATCTGTCAGGCCCGGAGCGCAGCACCGCGGCACGGGAAGTTCTCGAGCGCCTGGTGCTTGTCGAGACGCCTCGCAAGGGGCAGCTTTTCGACAGCACTGAAGCGATGATGTTCGCCGCAATGCCAACCGCCGCGTCTGAGGCAATCCGGGTATTCGCGGGCGAGCTGTCTCCGGAAGATCGAACAGGCTTTCGCCAGTTCCTCGAACAGCGCCTGCAATTCGAGGACGAAGTGCGTCCCGACATCGCAACAAATCAACTCAGGGCATGGATGTCGCAGCGCCCCTGAAAGCAGGGCCTCGCTGCCGCGTAGGCGTCTGCGAGCGCGCTCGGCAGGGGGGCGCTGCGGATGTCTATATAGAGCGTATCGGCATCCGTCGTTTGGCCCACGTGCGTGACGTTGGGGCGTGTCAACAGAACGTCGGCGAAGTCGAGGCACGCGCTGAAGCACCGTCCGTCCGTGAGCAAGAAGACGCGTCCCCGAAATTCGCTGGCGCCGGAATCTCTGCCGCCGGTCGGACGTTTCGCAGTGGCCGAGTAGACCTGGCGCGCGAGAGAAGCTCCAGAATCAAGGCCTTCCTGCAGCAGCGATGCGGTCTGCTGCACTTCCAAAGTTTCCCGGGCACGCGGACCAAAGGTCGTCGCGAATCGTTTCGCCGCTTCGACCCAATATTGGTGGTTCTCCTTCGAGACTCGCCATTCGACGTAGACGCCGCGCCGAGTTGGCTCGGTGCTGGCGCTCACGAAGTCGTCGCCCCAGCTCGAGTTGCCGCCGGTGTTGCCGCGAACGTCGAAGACGACGACGCCGTGCCTTCTCCACTCGGGAGCCTTGGCGACGGCGTCCCGAAGGGTGTTCGCGGTTGTCTCCCTGTTGTCGAAGCTTGGGAGGGTGACCCACACGCCGTTATCCCCAAAGGAACGAATCCCGAACGAGTGAAGTCCTCAGAAAACGTTCATCGAGCCGATTTTCGTGGGCTGACCTCTTTAACGGAGACCGTTGGTCGTTACAAACCCGTCCCAAAATGGGTCGTTTACCGAGGAAGCTCCGTACAGAAGTTTTCAGAGGTGAAGGGAGAAGCGCTGCCCTACTTGGAAGCGCTTCTTAAGTTGACCGACTGACTGCTTTTCGACTCGGGCTACTCCCCCAGAGCTGAGAGCAACCCCAGGCGACTGAGCTCAGAATCAACGTGTACGCTCTCAGGGTACTGGCCGGCAATGCGAACACGCAGGCTCCCTGGGTTCTTTGCAAGGAATTCCCGGATGATCTGCGCGTACTCCGGTTTGGCGTAGACGTGATTGATTTCATTACGTGGGAGGCCGAAGTCGACGCGTTCAGTCATGCCGAGTACAGGTTCAGGGCCTTTGCTCGCCACGAAATGTTGGTTGCCGATGTTCACCACTCGGGCCCGCTCGCGCTTCCAGAACCCAAGCTCGTCAGCCAATCCTTGCTTGGCGCCTGAGATAGCGCTTCCTGTGCTGCCTAACTTCGCGTCGCGAATATCATCCTTAATGACCCCGACCCCCCCATTCAGCGCAGCCGCGGTGATGCCCAGGTAGGCGGTCAGGCCAACCCGCCCGATCCACATACCTATTTTCGAGGGGCGCTCCCAGCTTTCCGGATCGCCAACACCGCCGTTTGAGTACCCGGCTGAGCGGGGTACCGCTCCGCCTCCTAATTCGTTTGTCTTTCCGATGGTCATAGTGTTCGTATTATCGAAATCGACCCGGCGGGGTTGCGTCGCAGGCAGGCTCGATCGGAGGTCGCGGTGGCCTAAGCCAAGGAAAGCCCTGGCGAATCTCCGCGGCTGGGGAGTGCATTTTTTTGGGAGGCTGTCGCCCGTCCGGGCCAATTCAGGGCCTGCGCCCGTCCTTGACCTGAATTTCGTCAGCCTTTTCTTTTGGGCTTCGTTGGCGACGACCCCGGCGATTCAGTTGAAGGCGAGTTTTGCTCCGCGTTGACGTAGGCGCTGCAAGTCGCCGTCCGCGACGGCGATGAGGGTGTCGTAGACCCAGGCCACCAGGTCTCGCCAAAGGATGCGGCGGGCCTCTTCGCTTCGCTGCGTCACCGAGCGAAACAAAGCCAGCAAGGTGTAGGCGATTCGCCTCAGCACCATGACGACGACGGTGCCCCGCGGCTCCGCTTCAATCCACGTGCGGTCGTCTTCCTTGAAGATGGCGTCCAGCGTCCAATGCAGGTTGTTCTCTACGCCCCACCTCGAGCGGATGAGGGCCAACCACTGCACGCCGGTGATGGCGGTCGGCTCCTTGCTGGAGACGAGGTACTTATTCTGCTCGGACACCCGCACGCCGTCTTTGAAAGTCTGAGAATGGACTCTCAGAATGGTCCGGATGTGTTTCCAGTCTTTGTAACCCTTGGGTGCGGTGGCGATGTAGAGGCTGCGCACCAGCGTTTCCGAATTCGAAACTGTTTCCTCGGAGCGGGCCTGAATGCTGCTTTCTGGAAGGTGACCCAAAATTCGCTGGGCCTTTTGGAAAAGCAGCCAGCGTTCATCGGCCAGGCAGAAGAGGAAGTGTTTTCCCGCATTCACGACGTGGGCCATGTTGTCTTGGGACGCCGCCCCAGCGTCGTACATCACCATCTCGAACAGGCCGCCCCAGTTGCTCAGCAGCGTGTCGAAGGCGTGGGGGAAAATGCCCATTTCGTTTGTCTCCGCTGGGACGGGCGCGGTGTCCAAGACGACTTTCGCTGGGGATGTCACCAACACTGAGTTGATGGTGCGCACCATCCCAAAGGCCTTCTTCCCATCATCGGCTGTTTTCATTTGGGCGTAGTGGTGGTCCCAATACGGAATGGCACTCCACTTCCCGTCCATCGACACCGCGTGGAAGGGAAGGCCCTCGGAAACCTCGAGAGCCTTCCTTCGCTCGGCTGCCTTCACCATTCGCCAAAGTGCGCCGCGGATTTCGAGCGGGTGGAGGCGCACCAAGGCGTCGCGCAGGGTGGTGTCTTTCATCGGCGGTAACCGAAGTCGACGCCGGATGCCCAGCGACAGCTTCGCCGTCAAAGACTCCACCTCCGCCAAACTCTGGCACCCCGCCATGAGGCCCAAAAGCACGGCGGTGAGAAGCGTCTCCAAATTCCACCGTCGTCCCTGTCGGTGGCGTGAGTCATTCACGCCTTGCCGTGCGCCTTGGGGCCGCGGTCTTTGTGTTTCAACCCGACTCCAGGCAGACCTCTCACGTTTCGTCGCCGGCCTTCTGTACATGCCATGGCCTAGGACCCCGGTGGTGCCCACCCAGAGGGTAGGTGCTGCCTTCGCGCGACCAGTCTCCCAGTCTCGGCCATACCTGCTCGGCCACCACAGAACAGCTTGTTTGTCGGGGCTCAATCCCTTCACGCCAACTTCGGCATTACGGCCTGCACAGTCCCTGTGTACGCTTCGTGGGCCACCTCGCGATGGCGCTGCACGCAACACTCGGTACCCGTCAGACGTCTTTAACGGCACGGGCCTATTCGCCTGCCTCCCGACAGTCGCTTTCCCGCTGGTCGACGACAACTTCGTGACGCACATGCCGCGAAGGTAGCCAGGGACTCGAGTCTCCACAATGCCGGGGCCGGGCCAGCTTCCGCTTGCGGTCATCCCTCGAGCCCGTCATACCGGAGGCATGAGTTGGGATCCCCGAATTCTGAACGACCCCGAACGCCGCAGCCCGGAGGACATCGTTCGCGATGTCGGGAAGAAGCTCCAGGAAGCTGTGCGGCGCCGCACGGCGGCCATCGTCCTCGGTGTCCTCGCCATTGTGGGCGTGCTCACCAGCTACGCCCAGGTCGAGCCGGATGAGGTGGGTGTTGTCCTCCGCCTCGGCCGTTTCGTTGGGACGGTCGAGCCCGGGCCCCACTTCCGGATCCCCTTCTGGATCGATCGCATCCAGAAGGTTCCGGTTCAGCGGCAGCTCAAGGCCGAATTTGGCTTCCGCACGGAGGAGGACTCGCGGCTCTCCAGGCTCGCGCAGCCGAGGGAGGCGGACGTCGGACGGGAGTCGCTCATGCTCACGGGTGACCTGAACGTGGCCGTCGTTGAGTGGATCGTTCAGTATAAGATCAAGGACCCGTTCAAGTACCTGTTCAAGGTGAAGAACGTCGAAGCGATGCTCCGCGACATCTCCGAGGCGTCGATGCGCGCGGTGGTGGGTGACCATTCGGTCAATGAGGTGCTCACCACGGGCCGCCAGAAGGTCGCGAACGAGTCCAAAGTGCTTCTGCAGCAGCTCGCGGACCGCTACGAGACGGGCGTGGACATTCAGCAGGTGGTCCTCCAGGATGTGAACCCGCCGGATCCCGTGAAGCCCTCGTTCAACGAAGTGAACCAGGCCATCCAGGAAAAGGAGCGCGCCATCAACGAGGCCTACGCTGAGCTGAACCGCGAGATCCCGCGCGCTCGCGGCGAGGCCGAAGAAGCGCTCCGCGCTGCGGAAGGGTATGCCATCGAGCGGGTGAACCGCGCCAAGGGCGAGGCGGACCGGTTCGCGCGCATCGAGGCGGAGTACCGCAAAGCGCCCGACGTCACGCGCCGCCGCATGTATCTCGAGACGGTGAGCAAGGTGCTGCAACAGGCAGGGCAGAAGGTGGTGACCGACGGCTCCCAGAAGGGCATCACGCCGCTCCTTCGCATGGACGGCGAGAACGCAGGCACCGCGGCCGCCGCCGGCAAGATGGAGCGGCCATGAAGCCCACGAGCGTCGTCCTCGCCATGTCGGTGGCGGTGCTTCTCCTTCTTGGCCTGGGCGGCGTTTACACGCTCGCTGAGAACGAGCAGGCCGTCATCACCCGATTCGGTCAGCCGAAGGGCGATGCCATTCTGGCGCCCGGGCTCCACTTCAAGCTGCCGTTCGCGGATACGGTGAACCGCTTCGATCGCCGCTGGCTCGACTGGCGCGGCGATCCCAACCAGATCCCCACGAAGGACAAGAAGTACATCTGGGTGGACACGTTTGGGCGCTGGCGCATCGTCGACCCGCTCCTTTTCTTCCAGCGGCTGCGTGACGAGCGCAACGCGCAATCGCGGCTCGACGACATCATCGACGGCGAGACCCGCAACGCCATCGCCTCGTTTCCCCTCATCGAAGCGGTCCGCTCGAGCAACCGCGCCTTCGAGGACGACGAGTACTTCACCCAGACCGAGGGCGCCGAGGCGCTCGAGCGCGTGGAGGTGGGCCGCGACAAGCTCACCCGGCAGATCCGCGACCGGGCGGCCGAGGTGGTCAAGGAGTTCGGGGTCGAGCTGGTGGACGTCCAAGTTCGCCGCATCAATTATGTGAACGAGGTGCAGGTGAAGGTGTACGAGCGGATGATCTCGGAGCGGCGGCGCATCGCCGAACGCTCGCGATCCGAGGGCATGGGGCGCGCGGCCGAGATCCGCGGGCAGCGCGAACGCGAGCTCAAGTCGATTCGCTCCGCTGCGTACAGGAAGGCGCAAGAGACGACCGGCAAGGCCGACGCGGAAGCCACCGAGATCTACGCGCGAGCCTTCGGCAGGGACCCGGAGTTCTACCAGTTCCTGCGCACCCTCGAGGCGTATCCGCAGACGGTCGGTGCCTCCACATCGCTGTTCTTGGGGACCGACACCGAGTTCTATCGGTACTTGCGCAGCTCGAAGAGGTGAGTAGTAGGCGTGGTCGTGCGCGAGTTGCGTGAGGCGGTCAGGCCTTGCGCGTGGTGACCAAGGCCCACTGCGAATCTAGAAATCAACCAGAATCGGTAACGCCGCTTCGCCAACGACAACAAGAGATCCATCGCTGTGTCGCGTGATGGCACGCGCGATCTCGTTGGCGTCGAGCGACTGGGCGCTTTCGTCGACGTCGACTGTCACGAGACCTGCGTCACCGAACGCACCGTCGAGGGTGCCGTCACGTTGAAACGCCGCAAGAAGCAACTCGCGACCCGCGGTGCCAGTGGTGTAGCCCGCGGCGTAAACGCGATCGCTGGCGGCGTTGAACAGGCAACTCGTGAAGCGGGACCCAGACACATCGAGCACGTCGACACGGCGTGCGACTTCGGTGCCGGCGCCCAACGGGAGAATGGCAAGAATCGGCGAGTCCCCCGAAGCGCCGTTCGAGGTGTGCCCAGCGGCCGCGACCCATTGGCCATCGGGCGAGAGCGCGATCCCAAAAAACGCTTCATCCGACCCACCGAAGCTGAACGTGCGCCGGCCCGACGTGCCGAATGTGGGGTCGGGAATGCCATTGGCATCCAACAGGAGCAGCATGGCGTCGACATTGCCCGGAGCTGTCGTCGCGCTTCCTGCAATCAGAATGCGGTTGTCGGGAAGAACGATGAGGTTTCGGGCTCTGTCATTGTCCGAAGCCACATCGTGAACGAGCGCTCCGGCGTTGCTCCACGTCAGGTCACGGACACCGTTCGAAGAGAATCGAAACCCGACGACATCGACCGGACCGCTGGAAGCGATGCGCCCGTAACCCGCTACCACGTATTGGCTGCCCTGCAGACCGACCGCGTACGCTTCGGCCATGCCCCACGGATCCGAAAGCGGGTTCGAAGAAGGGAAGGGGTGGCTGCTCACAACGCCGTTCACGCCAAAGGTCGCGTCGAGCGAGCCGTTGTCGTTTAGGCGAAACAGCACCAGGCGATTCGCGGATTGGGTGCCGACGCCAGTGGGTTGAGAGACATATCCAGCGGAGACGATTTTCCCATCGGGCTGCACGATGCCGTGACGGCCTTCGTCGTCGAGGCGGCCCATGTCGAAGCTGAAAGAGCCGTCGGTGCCGAATGACGCGTCACGCCTACCGTCGGCGTTCAGTCGCACG
This sequence comes from Myxococcaceae bacterium, assembly GCA_046155985.1. Lineage (GTDB taxonomy): Bacteria > Myxococcota > Myxococcia > Myxococcales > Myxococcaceae > JBJXGM01. Next base: position 10,167 of record JBJXGM010000033.1, read on the forward strand.
ACGAGGCGGTCCTTGTCGTGGCGGTCTGCTGCGCGGCGTTGGCCGAAAATGACGGTTCGGCCTTGTGCATCTGTGGTCGCGCTCCAGACGCTGTCACGGCCGGTCTGCCAGTCGGTGCTTGGGTCCAAGCGCTGGTAGCGATTGACGCCGTAAGACTGGGGGCTGCCGCTTGCGTCAAAGCGCGCGACGACGATGCTCGTGTCCAAAGGCCTCTCCTCAGCGAAGTTGTCGCCGCCGCCACAAGTTGGCCCGACGCTCGCGAAAACCAACAACGCCCCAGCCAACAGCCCCGTGAATCCAGCCATCTTCGCCTCGCTGCCAATGAGAATGATTTGCAAACTCAAAATGCCTCGGACTATGAGGCGATGTCAAGCCGGCTTGCGATATGGGGTGGTCATGCGTTGGGTGATTGTTGGCCTCGGAGTTGTTGTTGGCGCGTGCAGTGACACCAACGGTGGGAACGGTTCTGCCACCGAGCAGGCGAGGCGCAGTCTGCTGGCGGCCGCGGGCGAGTGCGCGCTGTCGAGTGCTGAAGAGTTTCGACTGGCAGCGAATGCGCTTGAAGGGTTTGTGACTGCGTATGTGGCGGACCCCATTCCACAGCGGCGCGCGGTCGCCCAAGAGGGCTACAAGCTTGCCCTCGATGTTTGGCAGCGCAACGAGCCTTTTCAGTTCGGTCCAGCCGCCACCAGCGTGTCTCCCGGCGGGCAGGACTTGCGCGACAGCATCTATGCGTGGCCCTTGGTGAGCCGCTGCGCCGTGGAGGAACAGATTCTTTCGCAGGGCTATGCTGCCCCAGGCTTTCGCGACACGCTCGTGACGCGCCGCGGACTTGGCGCGTTGGAGTACCTCTTGTTCTTCACAGGCACTGATACGGCGTGTCCCGCTGGGTCCGCGACGGCGATCGGCTGGGGAGCCATGACCGACAACGAACGCGAAACGCGAAAGCGCGCGTACGCGATGGTGGTCGCGACCGACGTTCGGGCACGTGCCGAGGCGCTCGTCGAGGCATGGACACCGCTTGGCGGAAACTTTCTTCGCCAGCTGCGCGAGCCGGGATCGGCTGGTGCGGTGTACGCATCGTCACAAGCCGCATTGAACGCGGTGAGCGATGCGGCCTTCTACATCGAGCTCACGACGAAAGACGCGAAGCTCGCGCGTCCACTGGGCCTTCGCGATTGCGCCACGGCCACGTGCATTGAAGCTGTGGAATCGCCGTTTGCGCTGCGTTCAAAGGTAAACGTTCGTGAAAACATTCGCGGCTTCCGAAAACTGATGGAAGGCTGCAGCAACACCTTTCAGGGCACGGGTTTCGACGATTTGCTCAGTGCCGTCGGCGCCACCTCGGCGGCGGACGCGCTGGTCGCTGCAAACACGGCCATGGGGGCCGCGTTGGAAGCGGTCGATGAGGCAGACTTGGCGTTGGGCATCACGAACAACTTGCCTTCCGTCAGAGCGGTCTACGACGCCATCAAGGCGACGACCGACCTCCTGAAGACGCAGGTGCTCAGCGTGCTTGATTTGGAACTGCCCGCGCTTGTGGAAGGGGACAACGACTAAGCCTTCCGCCACAGCGTCACAATCACCGAAGCGATGACGAGGCCCACCGGGTGGTACGCGCCTGTAAGCAGGAAGATTCTCATGGGGTGCCGTGCACGTCCGCCACGACGCATGCTGCGCTAGAAGGGGCTGAGTGCGAAAGCTACCTTTTCTTCGCAGCCCCGGTGAATGTTTCCTCGCTCCGCGCGACATTGCCGCGCTCGCCGCTTTTCGATTTGCGCTGGGTGCCGTCATCGCGATTTCTGCAGCCCGGTTCTTGGCCTACGGCTGGGTCGACACGTTGTTCGTTCGGCCGACATTTCATTTCACGTACTGGGGATTGTCGTGGGTCAGGCCGCTCTCAGGGCCGGCGATGCACGCGCTGTTCGTCGCGATTGGGGTGTTGGGTGCGTGCGTCGCACTGGGCTTCCTTTACCGCCTGGTGACGCCGCTGCTCTTTTTGGCGTTTACGTACGTTCAGCTGATCGACGTCGCGAACTACCTGAATCACTACTACTTGGTGTCGCTGCTGCTGTTGCTGTTGAGTGTCATTCCCGCACATCGGGCTTTCTCTATCGACGCGTGGCGGAACCCGGCGCTTCGGCAAGACACGCTTCCCGCTTGGTGTGCGTACGTCCTGCGCTTCCAAGTGGGTGTTGTCTACGTGTTCGCCGCGCTCGCGAAGGCAACCCCGGATTGGCTGCTTCATGCGCAGCCGTTGCAGCTCTGGCTTGGGGCGCGAACCAACCTGCCCGTCATTGGGCGATGGCTGGACCAGACTTGGGTCGCCTATGGCGCGGCCTGGTTTGGCTTTCTGTTTGATTTGACCATCGTTGGCTTCTTGATGATGAGACCAACGCGCGCAGTGGCGTACATCGTGCTGCTGCTGTTTCACACGGCAACGGCGCTGCTTTTCCCGATTGGGATGTTTCCGGTCATCATGTCGATGGGCGCGCTGGTGTTCTTCGATGCCAGTTGGCCCAGGGTTTGGCTTCGGCGTTTCGGGGTTCTGGCCGAGGCGCAAGCGGGTGAGGCCGACGTGCCAAGGCTTGCACCGCTGTTGTTTGGCCTCGGCGCGTTTTACGTGGCTCTGCAACTCGCCATACCCCTGCGCACCCACCTTTATGGTGGCAATGTGCTGTGGCACGAGCAAGGCATGCGTTTCTCTTGGCGCGTGATGGCTCGCGAAAAGAACGGCGCGGTGACGTTCGTTGTTCGGCAAATCCAGGGTGACAAGACTTGGCACGTTTCACCGCGCGCCTACCTCAATCGACTGCAAGAGCGGGAGATGTCCGTGCAGCCCGACCTGGTTCTGCAGCTGGCGCATCACATCGGCGCGGACTTCAACGTGCAGGGGCTAGGCCCAGTTGCGGTGTTCGCGGATGCGACGGCGTCACTCAATGGACGCACGGCCGCTCCGCTGGTTGACGCGACGGTTGACTTGCTGGAGCAGTCCGATGGTTTAGGGGCGAAGTCCTGGATTCTCGCAGCGCCGGTCGGGCCGCCGTTTCAGAAGCACGCTTCTCAGAAACCGTACTTCACGCCGAACTGAACAATCCGGGGGGCGTTCGGCCGGGCACCAAACGGTGCGCGCGAGACGATGGCCTGTGCATTCAAGAGATTGCGTGCGTTCACATACAGCTGGGCGCCCTGGAGAAACGTCCAGCTGGCTGAGGCGTCGAGTGTGAACAGCGAATCTGTCCGCTCGCCCGCTGCGGTGGGGCCTTGGCCTGCGCGCTCGCGCATCACGTCGACAAAGACACCGTTCAGGTGAAGTCCCCATTCTTCAGTTTCAATTCCCGCTGACGCCGAAAACTGGTGAGCAGGGACATAGGGGACTTCGTCGCCCACGCGCACCGTGCCGTAAAGCGGGTCATTGGAAGTGAAATTCGACAGAAGGCGCGTTTTCGTGAATGTGTAGGTCGCAGACAGGGGTAGCCGCAGCGATGGTGTGAGACGAAACGTTTTCTCTGCCAGCACTTCGAGACCAAAAATCCGTGCGCGCCCAACGTTGAGCTGAGCATCCAGGTTGTCGTCCAGACACCCGTTGGAAAACGTGCACAGGTTCGTGAGGTTCTTGTAGTCGTTGAAAAAGCCGATGGCTTCGACCCGCTCTTGGCGCCGAGCCCAGCGCACGCCGGCCTCGCAGTTGATGCTTTCTTCTGGAGCCACTGGCTGCCCCGGTGGTGGTGGCGAAAAGCCTTTGTGGGCGCCCGCAAAAACGCCCAGGTGTTCAGTCACGGCGCCATAGAGCCCAACGCCAGGCATCACTTCTGCGAGGGTGCGTCGACGCGACAGTCCTTGGACGGCATCCGACGACAATGAGCGAATGACTTCAATTCGCGCACCGGGCGTCAGCGTGAGGGGTCCCCAAGTGATGGCGTCGACCAAATGAATCGCAATCGCGTGAGTCGATTCATGGTTGTCCGCGGTCACAAGGGAGGGTTGGTCCAACTGCACCAGCGCGCCGGACAGAACATCGAACGCGTCTTCGGTATGGCGACGCCGAATGCTGTCGAAGTGCCATCGCGCGCCCGCTTCAAGCGCGTGCCGAATGGGCCCCGTTGGCACGTTCCAACGCGCGATGGTTTGCAGGCCCTGAGAGACGAAGGTTCGGTGGTTGGGGCCAATGTACAGGTGCTCTTCCGGCGTTGAGCTGTCTGTCTCGCCGGTGAGGACGCCGTAGAAAACCGCGTTTCGGGCCGACGCGGGGCGGGCGAGAACGGACCCGATGTCTGAACCGCCCAGCCGGTTCAACTTTCGCCAGGTGCGGTCCAAGTCGTGGCGGTAAAGGGTTGTGCTGAGCGTGAGGGTGCCGCGCTCGAGCAGGTGGTTGAGGCTGACCTGTGTGCGATGCCACGCCATGCGGTCGAACTTGGATGAGAGGTAACGGCGCAGTGGGTTCTCACGAAAATCGGCGTCGGTGAGTCCGAGGTACGTCTCGTTCGACACTTCATCGGAGTAGCCGGCCTTCAAGGTGAGGGCGTGACGCGTCTTCGACGCGGGGTTGAAGCGATGCCGAACCTTCGCCATCCACTCGTTTCGATAGAAGCCTGTACCGCCACCGCCATCCAAGCGCTTGAATCCGTCGGACCGCAGGTGAAGGCCTTCCAAGAGCACTCCCCAACGGTCGTTGCTGAGGCCGTAGAAACCGTGCGCTTTTCCGTAGAGGTACTGACCCAGGGCGGCGTCGACACCGAAAGCTTGGCCTTGCGGAACGTCGCGCGTCAGGAGCTCGACAGACCCGCCCACGGTGTTGGGCCCATGGACAATGGCAGAAGGCCCTTTGAGCACCCGCATGCTCTGCATCCTTGTGATGAGCGGAAAGTAGTAAGCCGCTGGGGCGGAGTAGGGGGCCGGCCCGAAAAGCACGCCATCCTCGAGAAGCGTGACTTTCTTACTCCGGTCGGAATTGCCGCCGCGAAGGCCAATATTTGGCCGCAGCCCGATGCCATCCTCGCCGCGAACGTAAACGCCGGGCACCGCCGCCAGAACTTGATGCGGGTCGTCGTACTCAAAGCGCTGAAGCTTGGAGGCCTTGATGACGTGAACTGAGCCGCTTGTTTGTGTCTCGTTCGTCCCGACGACAACCGTCTCCATGGGAGAGAGCTCGGCCGCAAGCACGTTGCCGGACCCGCCTTCGACGAGCGCCACGAGCAACAAGCTTCTGAGCCAGCGGTCTGGGGTCATGGCGTCTCGTGCCGATCCTTATCGCGCCTGTTCCTGCAATTGCAAATGAGAATCGTTTGCAGCAACACGTTCCGGGCCGTCTTTCAAGAGGCCGAAGCGTGTGCTCGAGCGTGTTGCCTCGGCCCACAGGGTGACGCATAAGAATGCCCGCCCATGCAGCGCTACTTCATCCACACGTTCGGCTGTCAGATGAACGTCAGCGACACCCAACGGATGGGCGAAGTGTTGGCAAAAATTGGCTACGGCTCGACGGACACAGCAGATGAAGCGGACCTCATCATCCTGAACAGCTGTGCGATTCGCGAGAAAGCCGAAGACAAGATGCTGTCCGCCTTGGGGCGCTATCGAGCGCTGAAGCAAACGCGAGGGACGCTGATTGGTGTGGGGGGCTGTGTCGCGCAACAAGAGAAGGACAAGCTGCTCAAGCACGTGCCGTATCTGGACTTTGTCTTCGGGCCGGATGCCATTGCGAAATTGCCGGACATTCTGAGCCGTGTTCAGCACGAACACGTTCGGGTGACTGAAACGGCCTGGATGGACGCCCAGGAATACGTCTTTCCGACGGCCGACGCTGCCGGGGCGCGCGGGAAAGCGACGGAATTCATCACCATCATGAAGGGCTGCGACAACGTTTGCAGCTTTTGCGTGGTGCCCCACACGCGAGGGCGTGAGGTCAGTCGGCCGTTTACGGAAGTGTTGTTGGAGGTGAAGGCGCTTGCAGAAGTGGGCGTGCGCGAAGTGACCCTGCTGGGGCAAAACGTCAATTCCTACCGTGGCGGGGTTTCGTTTGCCGAATTGCTGCTGCGCGTGGCCGAAGTGCCGAACATCGCGCGCGTGCGCTTTACGACAAGCCATCCGCACGACTTGTCGGACGAACTCATCGCGGCGTTCGCACAGCAGCCGAGAATCGCGCCGCATTTCCACTTGCCTGTCCAAAGTGGCGCAGACCGCGTGCTTGGGCTGATGCGCCGCGACTACACCGTTGCCGCGTACCTTGAGCGTTTGGGGCGACTGCGCGCCGCACGGCCCGGCATCGCCGTGACGACGGACATCATCGTCGGATTTCCCAGCGAGACAGACGAAGAGTTCGAACAAACGATGGAATTGACGCGTCAGGCGCGGTTCGAGAATCAGTTTTCCTTCTTGTTCTCGCCTCGCCCGCGCACTGCCGCGGGGATTCACGAAGCGAAGTGGGGCGCGGTGTCCCAAGAAGTGAAAATGTCGCGTTTGGAGCGGCTTCAAGCGTTGCAGCGGTCGATTTGCGCAGACACGATGCAGCGCCAGGTTGGCACCGCCGTGGAAGTCCTTGTGGAAGGGCCGTCGAGGTCAGACCCCCACAGGTGTTTTGGTCGAACCGCTGAGAACCGAACTGTGAATTTCGCGGGCGATGCGGCAGTGGGACAGCTCGTGCCAGTGTCCATCCGCTCTGCTTCGCCGAACGCGCTTTTCGGAGAACAGGCGTAGCCATGGGCATCATTTCCTACGAAGGCAAGGCGCCAAAAATTCCTTCGAGTGTCTTCGTCGCGTCTTCGGCGCAAGTCATTGGCGATGTCGAGCTCGGCGAATCGGCGTCGGTGTGGTTCGGGGCGATTTTGCGCGGCGATGTGAATGGCATTCGGGTGGGTGCGCGGACGAACGTTCAGGATGGCACCATCATCCATGTCACCCACGAACAGTTTTCGACGCTCATTGGACGAGACGTCACGATTGGGCACCGCGCCGTCATTCACGGGTGCACAGTAAAAGACCGGTGCCTGATTGGCATTGGGGCCATTCTTCTGGATGGCGTCGAAGTGGGAGAGGACTCGGTGATTGCGGCTGGAGCCTTGTTGACGCCCGGCACGGTGATTCCCCCAGGGTCAATGGTCATGGGAAGTCCTGGGCGTGTGAAACGTCCTCTGAAGGACTTCGAACGTGCCGGCCTGTTGTTGTCGTCCGAGCACTACGTCCAGCTCGCATCGACATATAGAGGCCGATAGCCCTGCGCCCGTGTACAGTGCCTGGGAATGGACGTTGCCAAGGCGCTTCGCGCGTGCGTGCTTTTCAAGGAATTCACGCCCACCGGGGTCACCATCATGGGTGCTGCCTTCTCGGCACGCTCCTTTCGGGCGGGCACGACGCTTTTCGTTGAGGACACTCCCGCTGACACGATGCTTGTCATCGTCGAAGGCAAGGTGTGCGTGACGTCCCAGGCCAAAGGCAAAGAGAAAGCCATACTGGGAGACCTCGGCCCAGGGGAAGCTTTGGGCGAACTGGCGCTGCTTCAGCACGGACAGCGGATGTGTACAGCAACCGCTCTGGACGACGTGACCGTCCTGGAGATGAAGAACTCGGACTTCGCGAAACTGCTGACCGAGAAGCCCCAGGCGTGCCTCAAGCTCTTGATGGCGATTGTTCGGCACGTGGGTCAGCAAGTTGCAGTGAACCGAGAGGCCTTCAAGGCCTTGGCGCCGAATCGCAAGGCGACGGGCTAGGGTTGGCGTGAGGGTGGCTTGGAAAGCTTTCTGACACAGCTCTTGTCGGGCGCGGACGGGCTGGGTGCTTACGCCCTGGTCTTCTCGATTCTTCTGGCCTGCGGGCTTGGGTTGCCTATCCCCGAAGACATCTCGCTCGTTCTGGGGGGATACCTTGCCTACAAAGGCGCGGTCGACTTGCCCGTGATGATGCTGGTGGGTTTCGCAGGCATTTTGGTGGGTGATTCTTTGATTTACATGGCTGGGCGCCGAATCGGTTCAAACGTCGGCACCCGGGGCGGCTTCTTCGCACGCGTGGTGACCCCAGAGAAGCGGGCGAAGGTCGAAGGTCTCTTTTTGAGCCATGGCGATAAGATCGTGATGATCGCGCGGTTTCTGCCCGGGGTTCGAGCCGTGACTTACTTCACGGCCGGCTCTGCGCGCATGGCGTTTGGGCGATTCCTGTTGTTTGACGGTATCGCCGCAATTGCCTCGGCACCGCTCTTTGTGTTCTTGGGTTTTCGCTTTGGTGGTGAGTTGGATCGCCTCATTGACCGTGTGCGGGACGGTCAGCTCGTGGCGCTCGGACTCTTGGTGACGGCTGGCATCGCGTTTTTCTGGCTGCGCTGGCGCAGTCGTCCACCCACGCCGTCAGCGCCGGCCTGAACCTAAGGGCCCTGGTCGAAATAGCCGCCGCAACCAGCCGAAGAGCCCGCCATGCGCTGAGCCTGGCGGTGCGCCGTTGAGCGTTCCGGGCGCCCCGGCCGATTCCGAATCGCTGGACGATGGGGCCGCTGGGACAGCGGCCATCGACGGTTCCGAGAGCGTTCGCATGCGGTCGCGCACAGCGTCCGGGGTGTCTCTTGTGAAAAGCGTGGCGGAAACCATCTTTCCCGTCGAGGTTTCCTTTGCGGTGACTTTGAGCAGGCTTTCGTTGCTGACCTCGAAGGTCACCTCGACTTTCACGGTTCCTCGGGGCCCCGGCGGAAGCCCGCGAAGCCGAAGCGTTCCCAAGTATTCGTTGTCGGCGATGCGGTCGGAATCGCCTTGGAAGACGGTGAGCTCGAGATCGGTTTGGCCGTCGCGATGGGTGGCCAACACGTGCCGACGCGTTGCGGGGAGCGCTGTGTTTCGCTCGAGCACCGGTTTGAATCGCCCCCCCGGCAGGGCGACGCCAATCGCCATGGGCAGAACGTCGATGAGGACGACGCCCTCTGCCTGACCCAAGGAGGACGCAAACAGTGCCGCTCCAAGGGCCACGGCCTCATCCGGATGAACGCCTTTACTTGGCGGCTTCCCGAAGAAGGCTTCAATCTTCTCATGCACAAGCGGCGAGCGACTTTGCCCGCCGACCAACACGACTTCATCGATGTCCTTGGGCGCGAGCTGCTTTGCTTTGAGCACTTCGTCGCAAACCTGAAGCGTCCGCTCGACGAGCGCATGGGTGAGCGCGACCAGGGTCTCGCGCTTCAGGGTGACGTCCATGTCGTAAGGCTGGTTGTCTATCAACGTGATGAACGGAACGTGAACGCGGGTTTCAGAGCGCTCGGACAGGGCGCACTTCGCGCGTTCTGCCGCGTCGGTGATGCGCTGCATGGCGACTCGGTCGCCCTGGAAGGGTCGTCCCGCCTTCTGGGCGAACTGATCCAACAGGTGGCTGACAATGGCGTTGTCGAAGTCGATGCCCCCCAGAAACGTGTCTCCGCCAGTGGAGACGACTTCGTAGACGTTGTCGTGCAACTCCAAGACAGACGCGTCGAACGTGCCGCCGCCCAAGTCGTAAACAAGAATGCGCTCTTTGAGCTTGCGCCCCCATCCGTACGCCAGCGCAGCAGCGGTGGGTTCGTTGAGAATCCGTTCGACATGAAGGCCAGCCATGCGTCCTGCGTCACGCACCGCCTGGCGTTGGTTGTCGCTGTAGTAGGCGGGCACCGTGATGACCGCCCGACAGACAGGGTGGCCAAGCTGATTTTGGGCGAGCTCTTTGACCTCTCGCAGCACCATCGCGGAGATTTGTTGAAGCGAATAGGTCCGGTCGCCCAGCTTCACAGCAGCTTCGCCCTGGGCGCCAGAAGCGACTTCGTAGGCAAAGCGGTCTTTCATCTGTTGAACGACGGGGGAATCGAAGTCGCGGCCGACAAGACGCTTGGCGCCGTAGACCGTTTGGCGGGGGTTGGTGAGCATCTGGCCTTTTGCAGGGTGGCCAATCACCAGCTTTCCTCGCGAGTTCAGCGCGATGATGGAAGGCACAGTGTTGTGGCCTTCGCGGCTCGGCAAGACGCGTGGTTTTCCCTTCTGGACGAAACCCGCGCAGGAGTTGGTGGTTCCCAAGTCGATGCCGATCACCGGCCCGGTCTTCTCTGCGGGCAGGGGCGTCTCTTCAAAGGACGGCGCGGAAGCCACCGGGGCAGAGGCAGACGTGACGGCGACGGCGCGAGACATCACCGGCGGTGACGATGACGCCGGGGTAACAGGTTTCGGGGTCGATGGAAGCGGAGCGACCGTGGGCAAGGCATCGTGGCGGCGGGGTTCCTCGCCCGGTGCGTAGCGGGGGCTGCCGACTCCGGGCGGCAGCGGTGCATCGTTGGATTTGGCGTGAGGCAGCGTCACGACTGCGGAGTCGAGAAAACGTTGCGTCTCCGGGTCAACCTGCGTGAAACGCAAACCCATGCCTGTGGGCGGGCCGACCGCGGGCGCTGTCACAAACTGCACGACGGCGGCGGCGTGAAGAAGTCGCTCGCCGCTTTGGAGTTTGAGCTCCAACCTCACGGCCGTGCCAGGCTCCTTTACCGCCTTGGCGCGCAGGTAAATGCCTCCCTGCGTGAGATGGGTGCCGTACCGCGCCAGAAACTCTTCCGGCGTGGCAAAGGGGAGCTTCACGACAAGCCCAAGAGGGGACTGCTTTGGATCGCCCAAGCGCCTGAAGTATGGCGCAAAAATCGACCGGCTTCGATCAAACGTTTCCTGTGCTATGCCCCGCCCATGTTGAGCGAGCCCCTGCGACTTGCCCTGACTTTTGATGACGTTTTGCTCTTGCCCGCGGAAAGCCAAGTTGTGCCGCGAGAGGTCGATGTAGGCACCCGGCTCACCCGCAATCTCAACCTCAAAATCCCGCTTCTGTCGTCGGCGATGGACACGGTCACCGAGGCCAGAACGGCCATCGCCATGGCGCAGGCCGGGGGCATCGGCGTCATTCACAAGAATTTTGCGGTTGAAGCCCAGGCGCTCGAAGTCGCGAAAGTGAAGAAGTTCGAATCGGGGATGGTGGTGGACCCGGTGACCATCGCCCCCGACGCACCGTTGGCGCGCGCGCTCGAGCTCATGCGCACGCACGGCATTGGTGGAATTCCCGTGACGCAAGGGCGGACGTTGGTGGGCATCGTCACGACGCGCGATGTCCGGTTTGAGCGAAACTTGCAGCAGCGTGTCGACGCCGTGATGACGCGGAAACTGGTGACTGCCAAAGAAGGGGTATCCCGGGAAACGGCCATTGGCCTTTTGCACGAGCACCGCATCGAGAAGCTTTTGGTCGTCAACGAAGCCAACGAGCTCAAAGGCCTCATCACCATTAAGGACATCGAGAAAACGCGCGCTTTCCCGAACGCCGCCAAGGATGGCAAAGGCCGTTTGCTTTGTGCGGCGGCGGTGGGGGTATCCCCGGATCGGGAAGCACGCGTCGCGGCACTGCTCAAGGCAGGCTGCGATGTCATCGTGGTGGACACCGCCCACGGTCATTCCAAGGGTGTCGTGGATGCCGTGGCGGATACGCGCAAGAACTTCGGGCGGGGCTTTGAGTTGATCGCGGGCAATGTCGCGACGGCGGCTGGAACGCGCGCCTTGATCAACGCCGGCGTGGACGCAGTCAAGGTGGGGATTGGGCCTGGCTCAATTTGCACCACCCGCGTTGTCGCTGGTGTGGGGGTGCCACAAGTGAGCGCCATCGACGATTGCGCGAAGGAGGCCGATCGCGACGGCATCCCCATCATTTCGGACGGTGGCGTGAAGTTTTCCGGCGATGTGGTCAAGGCCATTGCCGCCGGTGCGAGCTCGGTGATGATTGGCTCGCTGTTTGCGGGCACGGAAGAAGCGCCTGGACAAGTGATTCTGTATCAAGGGCGTTCGTACAAGAGCTACCGCGGCATGGGCAGCTTGTCCGCGATGCAGAGTGGTGCGAAAGACCGATACTTCCAAGGCGACGTGGAAGAGGCGATGAAGCTTGTGCCAGAAGGCATCGAAGGGCGCGTGCCATACAAAGGCGCACTGGGGATGGCCGTCTACCAGCTCGTCGGCGGCGTCCGAAGCGGCATGGGGTACACAGGCTGCCGAACAATTGAAGAGCTCCGAATTCGCGCGCAGTTTGTTCAAATCACATCGGCCGGGCTCAAAGAGAGCCACGTGCACGATGTCATCATCACCGAGGAAGCCCCGAACTATCGCCAGAGCTAGAGCGCATCTCCTAAACCCCTCGGTCGCCTGACGGCCGATCCTAGCGTTTCCGGCGAGGCGCAGGGCTTTGCCCAAGGCGCTTTTCAACCGCCGCAACACGGTCAAGCATCGTGTCGCGGTCCTCGGGGGACAGCGCTTCAATGGCGGATCGAAGAACGCCGAAGTCCAGTCGCGGAATCGTGAACGTGTTGCCGTTTTTCACTTCCTGCACCGTGGGGACGTTGACGAGCTCACGAATGTAGCTCTCGAACTCCACCTTGGTGTCGGCCGCCTGGCGCACACATGTGTCACGTGAGAGGCCCAACTTGTCTCCACCCGCGCGGTAGGTGAGGTCTGGCTCTCGGTTCAGCGCGTCCTCCAGCAAGACGCTCTTGCTGCGCAGCTCACGAAACAGCTCGATGTAAGCCTGGACGCGCTCGGTTTCAGGCCGGTCGACATTGCGAGCCCGGGCCAAGGCGCCGTCGGAATCGCGGCAATTGATCTGCATCAGCTGGTCTGGAGGCGGGACCGGCTTCGTCGCCTGGATGTCTTTGGTCGCCCGATCGAGACGCTCTTCGGACGAAATCTCATGCGCACAGGCCGCGACCGCGAGCACAGACAACCCAAGGGCGAGAGGGTGGATTCGCAAGGGAGCGTCCTCATGCCGAGCAACGCCCGGCGCTAGTTGTTGCGTTCCTCAAGTTTCTAGCGGTAAGGCCGCTAAGCGTCAAACAGCTTGCGGTGATTACATTGGATATCCACGCCGAAAAGATTCTCATTCTTGATTTTGGTGGGCAGTACACCCAACTCATCGCGCGGCGCGTTCGGGAATTGGGCGTCTATTGCGAGATTCATCGCCCAGACCTCCCCCAAAGCGCCATCGTCGCGTTCGCGCCCAAAGGCATCATTCTTTCGGGCGGACCGGCGTCGGTCGAGGCAGAGGGTTCTCCTCGCCCCGATACATCTGTGTTTGAGCTGGGTGTCCCAGTTTTGGGCATCTGCTACGGGCTTCAGCTGATCGCCAAGATGTTGGGGGGGCGTGTCGACCGTTCCGCCCACCGCGAATATGGGCATGGCGAGCTGGAAGTCCTCGACCCGCGCGGCCCGCTGGCGGCGTTCACCAAAGGCGCGCGCGAGCAAGTCTGGATGAGTCACGGCGATCGCGTTGAAGCGCTTCCCCCGGACTTCGTCGCCATCGCGCGGAGCGCAAATTCGCCATTTGCGGCGGCTGCGCATCGCAAAAAGCCTATCTACGGCGTTCAGTTCCATCCCGAAGTCGTCCACACACCCTCTGGCAAAGAGATTCTGCGCGGCTTCTTGTTTCAGGCCTGCAAGGTGTCCGGCGCTTGGACGATGAAAAGCTTTGCCCAGCAAGCCGAAGAGCAGATTCGCAAGCAGGTCGGGAAGGGCCAGGTGATTTGCGGACTCTCCGGCGGCGTTGACAGTTCCGTGGCGGCGCTGCTCATCCACCGCGCCATTGGCGATCGCCTGCAGTGCATCTTTGTCGACAACGGGCTTTTGCGCGCTGGCGAGCGAGAGCAGGTGGAGTCGCTTTTCGTCGGCCGTTTTCATGTCCCGCTCCGAACCGTTGATGCGCGTGCCCGGTTTTTGGAACGTCTTGCAGGTGTGACCGACCCCGAACAAAAACGAAAAATCATCGGCCGCGAGTTCATCGCCGTCTTTGAAGAAGCCGCGCGAAGCTTATCGGGCGCGGAATTTCTTGCGCAGGGGACCCTCTATCCCGATGTCATTGAGTCCGTGTCGGTGAAGGGGCCGTCTGCGACCATCAAGAGTCATCACAACGTTGGCGGTCTTCCGGACGTCATGAAGCTGAAACTCGTGGAACCGCTTCGTGAACTGTTCAAGGACGAAGTGCGAGCCCTTGGCCGAGAGCTGGGTCTTCCTGAAGCCATGGTGGGGCGGCAACCCTTCCCGGGTCCGGGCCTTGCGATTCGCGTGTTGGGAGAAGTCAGCGAGCCCAAGCTTGCGCTCGCGCGGCGGGCGGACACCATTGTGCAGGAAGAAATCCGCAAAGCGGGCCTCTACGACAAAGTCTGGCAAGCGTTCGCTGTCATTCTCCCTGTTCAAAGCGTTGGCGTGATGGGCGATGAGCGAACGTATGAGTCCACCTGCGTGGTGCGTGCCGTCACCAGCGTGGATGGCATGACGGCAGATTGGGCGCGCCTGCCCCATGAGCTTTTGGCAACCATTTCGTCGCGAATCACCAATGAGGTCCGCGGAATCAATCGCGTGGTGCTGGACATTTCATCGAAGCCGCCGGCGACCATCGAGTGGGAGTAACCCAAGCGCCGCGTCTCCGGCCACGTGGCCAAGAAACCGTTCGAGTTTTGCAGTGGCGTCTGGGGACAAGTCCCCGAACTCAACACCCATGCCGGTGCCTTCGTGCGCCGAGTCGGCAACATGAACCACGCGTCCCGGCAACTCCGCAAAGTCGCCGCTGGGCATTGGAAGAAGCGCTGTCAGACGACTTCCAGGCGGCTGCACTTTGTCCGTCAAAAGGAACAAACCACCCCGGCTGACGTTGCCGACGCAGCCATCGAACTGCTCGCCATTGGCCGACAGCACGCGGATTGCGGCACCTGTGACGAATCGCGGGTGGGCGCGTGCTGGGCCCTGGGACGAAAGTCGCAGTCGAAGCAGGTCGGCGAGAGTCGCCAAGGTTTCGGGCAACGCCCGCGGGCGAGCCGACACCGCGTGGGTCTGGACGGGCATCTCCAGCACACGCAGCCCTGAGGCGGCGGCTGCGCGTCGTACAACGGTGTCCAGGCTGGGCCCCCGGGTTGCCATGGTTTCGAACAGTTTCCGAGAGGCGGAATGCGTCAAAGCCATCACACGGGACTGCGTAGCGGCAAAAGGCATCCGCGACATCAGATTCTCCAACGCTGCCCGCCGGCGCGCCCAAGCGCGCGACAACGCATTTCGCCGCGGGGGAGAGAGGGGGGTCGGGCATCCCAAGACGACATCGCAATCGCCGTTTTGCAGCGGGCGCAGCAGGCGGTGAATCTCGCCGAGTGGCGTCCGCAGCTCGGCGTCAAAGACGAAAACAACATCGCCATGTGAATTCAGGACGCCGTTTTGCACAGCAAAGGCGCGTCCTTGACTGCCCGGGTTGCGAAGTGCCCGAACGAGGCCATTGGATTCGCGGGCGAAAGCGGTGGCGAGCGCATGCGAAGCATCGGACGAGGCATCGTCAATCACCACTATCTCGCTGGCATACTTCTGTAGCCGCAGGAAAGTCAGCGTCTCCACCAGCGTGCGCGAGAGGCGCGTCCCGCTGTTGAGGACGGGAATGACCACCGAAATGTAAGGGCGACCCTGGAGACCTGTCGCAGGGGTTTTGGAAACATCGATGACAGGCGTTCGCTGGGTCTGCGCCATGGCCGCCTAAGAGGAACTTGCCTCCGGAGAACGGATTTGTACCTGATTGCGCCCGCCCGCCTTCGACCCGTACAGCGCGGCATCCGCGCGAGACACGAGCTTGGCCGTGTCGTCCGCCGGCGAAAAATACGTCATTCCGACGCTGACGGTCACGCGCAGCTCAGGCGATGGGTTTGCGGGTGTCGGTGGCAAACGAAAGCGATGTTTTTCCACGCGCTCGCGAATGCGCTGGGCCACGCGCTCGCCAATTTCCAGGGGCGTGTCCGTCAGAATTACCGCGAATTCCTCGCCACCGCAGCGCGCGATGACGTCGCTGGAACGGACGGATGCCCCGACAATCTTCACCAACTGCGACAACACGGCATCTCCAGCGGGGTGGCCATGCTGGTCGTTGACCTTCTTGAAATGGTCGATGTCGAGCAGGGCAAGTGTCAGCGCAACCTTGTCGCGCTCTGCCCGCGCGACCTCCTGGGTCAAACGCATTTGAAAGTAGCGTTGGTTGTAGCAGCCCGTCAGCCCGTCGCGAACGGCCATGTCTTGAAGCGAAGACAGTCGTGCCAAGTGACTCTTCACCCGGGCGACCAATTCTTGGGGCTCGAAGGGCTTGGCGACGTAGTCGTTGGCTCCGGCGGCAAGGCCAGCGAGGCGCTGCTCAAGGTCAACGCTGCGGGTCACGAAGAGAATGGGCGTGAGCTGGGTGTTGGCGCGCGATCGCACCTGACGGCACAGCTCGAAGCCGTTCATCTCGGGCATCATGACGTCGAGAATGATGAGGTCCGGTGGGTCAGTGTCGAGAGAGGTGAACGCGTCTTGGGCGTGCAACACCGAAGTGGTGCGAAAACCCGCGCCGCGCAGGCAGCGTTCGATCATGCCGGCACTGAAGGGGTCGTCGTCGATGACAAGAATTCGCGCCCCAGTCGCGGATTGCGGAACTTCGGGCGGGAGGGTGACTGTCGTGGGCGCAGCCGCAGAGTCTGGAGCATGGCGTTCGTGTTCAGCAAACACCGCTTGGACAGCCTTGAGACCGGCGTCGAAGAACGGAAGGGCATCTGTGAGGGGAAGGGTTCCTCGCTTCACCAGTCGCGCCGCGCGTTCACAACCGTCGGCGACGACGCCCAACATCGCCAACCCCACGGAAGCGGCCGTTCCCGCGATGCGATGAAAAAAGGACTCGAGTACAAGAACTGACGGCGTGTCCCCAGGGACGACGGCGAGCTTGGCGAGAGCCTGCTGCGCGGCCGTTTCCCCCCCGCGCAGCTCGCGCAGAAAAATGTCTAAGAGTTCGGCCTCTGGATCCATCGCTTGCGCCAAGTTTAACGAGTCCCGTTGTCCCATGCTCAGTTCCTGGTACCGCCCTTCGCCTACCTACGTCGCGCTTCTGCGCCATTTGTTCACCTGCACCCACCCCCTCTACAGTCGATAGTGCTGCGCCACAGCCGCCACACGCTCCGAAACGTTCTTCAGCGAGGCCACGGCATCCTGGGTGCCGTCGAGGCGACGCACGGTGTCATCCATCATCGACGACAGATCGTTCACCGCCGTAAAGATTTGGGTGAAGCCAATGTTCTGCTGACTCACTGCCGCGGCGATTTGACGCACGGCGTCCGCGTTGTCCTTCACGATGCGGGAGAGTTCACGCATGTTCTGCCCCGACGTGTGAACTTGCGCGAGGCCGACTTCGATTTTGTTGGCGCCTTCCTCAGTAATCGACACCGCGACGCGAACGGCGCCGCCAATGTCCTCAAGAATTTCTCGGACGCGATCCGTGGCCTGAATGGACTGGTCGGCAAGGCTGCGAATTTCTCGCGCCACGACGGCGAATCCCTTGCCGTGTTCACCGGAACGAACGGCTTCGATGGCGGCGTTCAGCGCAAGCATGTTCGATTGGTCTGCCAAGTCCTTTACGGTCTGCGTGATGCCGCCGATTTGTCTTGCCCGTTCGCTGAGCTCGCCGATTTTCCGGGCGATGTCTTCCACGCGCGCGCGAATTTCGTTCATGCCTTCGAGGCTGTGCTCGATGGCGACCTCGCCCGAGCGGCTGACTTGGTCAGCGCGTTCTGCCACTTGCACAACGGCGTCGGCCTTTTGCGCCGCAAGCAAAGAAGTCTGCTTGATCTCCTGAGCTGTGACCTGCGTTTCCTGCAGCGCGGAGGCTTGGCGTGTGATCATCTGGCTCTGCTCGCGCGCCGAGGTGTTCAGGTTCTCGACGGACACCGTGAGGATTTGTGTGGAGTCAAAAAGGGTAGAAGAGGTGTCGCGCAGTGAGCGCAGCATCCGGGCAAAAGACGAGCGCAGGACAGCCACTTCATCCGTACGGCTTTCGCGAATGTCCGACGCACGCTGCGCCATCTGCCGAACACTTTCCAGTCCGCCCAACTCGCGCTCTGCGCCAGTCAAGTCGCCTTCGGCGATGCACAACGCCACGTCCGTCATGCTGCGCAGGGGGCGGATCAAAATTGTTCCGATGATGAACGCGGCGACGAGCCCGACAACGACAATGAGAAGCGAAGCCCAAGACACTTTGTCTTGATAGTCTTGCTTTCGAGTCTGGAGCTCATCGAGCGAAAAGCCCACGGTCAAAAAAGCCGGTTCACGCGCCGACGTTTCGAAGATTTGCACGACGTGCAAGGAATGGTCGTCCCGATGCAGGATGGGTTCCGCCACCAATGGGACCGGGAACGATTGTGCGCGCGCTCCATTCCAGTCACCCAGAATCGACCCGTTGGAGCGTCGGGCAACGGCGTACTGAGCGTCGGTGTAGGCCGCCAGTCCGGCAAGGAGACGGGTGGCCTGCTCAGGCGTTGTTGTCTGAGCGAGTGCCGTCGCCAGAAGACCCGTGGTGGCGCCCGCGCGATGCTCCATTCGCTTCATGGCCTGACGATCCATTCGAGCGGGGAAGTAGAGCAGGAGGAAAATGGCAATCGCGCCCGTGAGCAACGACACGAGCAGGATCAACTTGGTGCGGAGAGAAAAGTCGGCGAAAGGTCGCATGGTTTGCTTGGCGCTGCTGAAGCGCGGAACTCACCCGCTCAGCGCTTTGCTCCCGAAGTCTTGTCCGAGTTTGACGGTGTGCAAAGTTCTCTAAGGAGTCGTCCCAATTCTCCTAGCGGAACAAGGTTTTCCGCTGCCCCCAAGCGCACAGCGGCCTCGGGCATTCCAAACACCACACACGTGGCTTCATTCTGCGCAAACGTGGGTCCGCCCGCGCGGCGGATCTCCAGAAGCCCGCGAGCGCCGTCTTCCCCCATGCCGGTGAGGACGACGCCACACGCACGCGCCCCGCAGGCACGTGCCAGCGACGAGAACAGGCGATCGGCATTCGGACAGTGACCGCCCGACGAAGCCCGAACACTCAGAACTCCGCGAGCGCCCATCTCGATGTCGCAACCATCCAGCGGAACGTAGACGCGCCCTGGCGCAACGGGTTCCCCATTCCGCGCGACCACAACTTTGAGCGATGTGCATTGCTGCAGCCACCGGGCCAAGCCCGCGCCAAAACCAACCGCCATGTGCTGCGCGATGAGAATCGGAGCAGGAAAAGACGCCGGCAATGTGCCCAAAAGCGAGGTCAGCGCAGGGGGCCCCCCGGTGGAGGCGGCAAGCCCAATGGCGTCGATGCTGCGCCCGGAGACATGCGCGGGTGGGCGCAAATCGCCCTTCTTCCGTTGCGTGATGACGGGAATCTCCGCCATCAGCCGGATGGCACGCAGCAAGCGGTCACCGAAGCTTGTGCTTTCTGAAGGCGTGCGAGGTTTGGCAATCAACTCCAACGCCCCTGCCTGCATCGCACGCATCGAAAGGTTCGCGCTGTCATCTGCGGACACCGCGCAGACCGCCAGGATGCGAGAGGGCGCCCGCGACATAATCTCGGTGATTGCATCGAAACCGTCTTTGCGCGGCATCTGGGCATCCATCGTGATGACATCCGGCCGCAGCTCAAGCGCCAAGTCGACGGCTTCTTGTCCGTCGCAGGCTTGCCCCACCAGTTCCAGAGTGCGATCCGCGCGAATCCAACGCGCAAAGGACTCACGAATCGTCATCGAGTCATCCGCGACGAGCACACGCACGCGCTTGGTCATGAGCGGCGCTCCTTGCTTCGACGGCCAATGGCCGTCGCGACTTCGGCAAGGAGGCGGCCGGCGGCGCACTCCTTCTTACTCAAGAAACCATCCGCGCCCGCAGCAAAACCTTCCTGCTTATCGGCTTCTGTGTCCCGGGCGGACACCAAAATAACGGGAAGCTCACGCGTGTCGGTCCCGGCACGGAGATTTGAGGTGAAGGCAAAACCGTCCATCTCTTCCATCCCAATGTCACACACCACAATGTCGTAGGGCGTGTGCCGCACTTGTTCGAGGGCCTGCGTTGCGCTGCCCACGGCATGAACCGTGTAGCCCCCGGCTTCGAGCATCGCGCGATGAAGGGCCCTTGCCGTGAGGGAGTCGTCCACCACCAATGCCCGTCGGGAAGCCGTCAGCTTTTGGCGTGTCTCGCGCTCCGAAGACACAAGCCACTCCGCGCGCATGACCATCACCAGGTCGCCGCGCGCAGACATGGAGGTGCCCTGATAGGGGAGAAGCCCCCTCAACTCGGGCGGCAAGGCCCGAATGACGAGGTCGCGGTCGCCCAGCAAACCGTCCACGGAAAGCGCGACACGTTGCCCACGGGCCTGAACAATCAACAAGGGTTGGCCCTCCCGCGGGACTTCGGGTTCGCGCAGCCCCAGCATCGCACCCAGGTCGCGAAGCGGCAGAAGTGTGTCTTGGTGGGCCAGCGTCATTTGGCTGCGAGAGACTTGGATGTCTCGCAGGCGGGCGGGTTGTGTCGACTCGACCGCAAGCAGAGGCAACGCCAGTTCGTGCTCCGCACACCGAACAACCACCACCGGCGAACTGCCGAGCTCAATCGGCAAATTCAGCAAGAACCGCGTCCCCTGTCCGGGAATGGAGACGACTTCTGCGTTTCCGCGCAGCGCTTGCATCTCCGCACGCACCACGTCAAGCCCGATGCCGCGCCCCGAAGTCTCATTGACGCTCAGTCGGGTTGAGAAGCCGGAGCGAAAAATGACTTGAGCCAAAGAATCTTCAGAAACCGCACGGACTTCGCTGGATGAGAGGATTCCGCGCTCCACCGCGATTTCGCGAATGCGCTCGAAGTCGAGGCCGTTGCCGTCGTCGCTGACTTCGAGCAAGAGCACGTTTCCCTGTTGCTCGACGCGAATGACCAGGGCGCCCTCGCGATGCTTTCCGCGTCCGATGCGCTTCTTGGGAACCTCGATGCCGTGAAGCATCGCGTTGCGAATGAGTTGAACGAGCGGATCACGCAGCGCCTCAAGCACACGACGGTCGATGACGAGGTCCGCGCCAACGACGGAAAGCGCCGCCTCCTTCCCATTGCCTTGGCACAGCGCCCTGACCTCTGCGTGGAGGGGGTCCAAAATCGAACTCAACGGTGCAGCACCGATCGCTTTGATTTGGGCTTCGAGGGACCGGACAAGTTCCGCAACCTCGTCGGTGTCGCCAGAAAGTGCGCGCGTTTGTGCCAAGAGAATCGCCCGCGGCTCAGCGGTTTCCTCAAACAGCGCCAGCCGCTGCATCTGCGAGGTCACTTGAGCGAGCGTGCGTTCACGGTCGATGAGCCGGAGGTGCAGCTCGCGGAGGCGCTCCGCCTCACGCATCAGGCCACGGACTTGATCAGCCGTGATCTGCCAATGCGAGGCGTTAGCCTCGGAGGTGGGAAGTTCCGGGGCAGGTGCGTTCGCAGGCGCAGGGGCTGCGGCGAGCGGCGCGGACTCACCCGTCAACTTGCGGAGCTGTGCGATGACGCTCCCGACATCGGGAAGCGATGCGCTTTCACCTTTCGCGTGACAGCGCAAACGTCCTTGAAACTCCGCCAGGGCGGAACCAAGCGCTGTCTCATGCTCGGACGGCATGAGAGCAGTGGGGTCGCTGACCGCACGAACCAGGTGTTCGAGTTCTCGCGCAATGTCTGCCAGATCATCAAAGCCAAGCGTGGCCGCACTTCCTTTGAGCGTATGCAGCGCGCGCGAAACAACGGCGCGACTTGCGGCGCGTGTTTCACCCGCCACTGTGCTCTGGACGAGTTTTGGCAGCTCCTGCGTGACTTGTTCGCACAGATCATCGGCCTCAGTGACGAAGCCATCGATGATGCTCTGGGGAAGGTCAGCTATCACGCGCCACCTGACTGACCCGCGCCACCAACGCGCCGATGCTGAGAATCGATACTTTTCGTCGCCCAATGGTGACTGTTTCGGTGCCGGCGTTCGAGGTGCCGGATCGTGCCTGTTCCAGGAGCTTGGTCGGGACGGCAATGGGCTTTGGAATCTCCTCGCAGTCCAGCGCCACACGGTGGCCACGCCCCGTCTCCACCACCAGAAGAACCTGCGGGTCACGCCGCCAACCCTGCGCGTCCAGCAAGGAACCGACGCTCAGCGCTGCGATGATCTCACCTTGAAAACGCAGCACGCCCAGCACTTGGGGGGGGGTTAGCGGCACCATCGTGACGCGCGCAAGCGGAACGACAGCACGAAGCTGTTCCAGCGGAATGGCATAGCGGGTGTCGCCCACGGGGAACTCGGCGAACCAATGTTCGGAATCGTCACCCGCGTCGTCTTCCGTGGGTTTGCGCCGCAGTCGTTCCGCGCGGCGAAGCAAAACATCGGAGGCGGCGTCGGACGGGCCTGTCTCCGCAGGCGACATTAGCGTTTCCCTCCGCCGTTTGTACGCGCCGCGAGAAAGGCAGAGGCCGAAGCGCGGTAATAGGCCACCGTCAACTGCTCAGGCCCAGCGACGGGCGCTGACACGTCGAGCCCTTGCGTCTTGTCGAGGAGCTCCTGCATGAGTTGGGTGGCGCGAAGCGCATCGCCCCGTCGCTGGCAGTTCAGAGCGCGTTCAAGAATCCCGGGGACGTACTCGGGCGCCCGCGTGCCAAGTTCGGTCAGCGTGGCGTGAGCGGCGTCGTATTCGCCGCGTTCGATGTGCGCCATCGCTTGCGTGTGAAGCGGTATCCAACGCTGGTCAGTCAAACCCTGTGTTTGAAACTTGGGCTGTGCCAAGCGGGGGCGGGGGGTCGGCACAACACTGGCGACCTGAGGCGCAGGTGGATGCGTCCCGGCGGGTCGACGAAAAACATTGAGCGGCCCTGGAACGAGTCGTTCGAGCCCCGCGGGAGGCTGCGTGACTTCCATGCTGCCGAAAAGCACAACGCCGCCGGGTGCGAGGTGTTCGCTGAGCTGCTGCGCAATCTGAAACACCGCAGCGTCGTCGAAATAGACCAGCACATTGCGACAGAAAATCAGGTCGAACGGTTCCTTCTCAGGCGGCGTGGCGTCGAGCAGATTGTGCTGAACGAAACGGGTCACAGCCTGGAGTCGCGGCTGAACCTGAGCCTGGCCGTCTGCGCGACGCACAAAAACAGAGTGCAGCAGAGGGCCCGATTCACGAACCGACCAATTGCCGTAGATGCCTTGGCGTGCCTTGTCGAGCGCCTTTTCGGAGATGTCTGTGC
This sequence comes from Myxococcaceae bacterium, assembly GCA_046155985.1. Lineage (GTDB taxonomy): Bacteria > Myxococcota > Myxococcia > Myxococcales > Myxococcaceae > JBJXGM01. The sequence continues at coordinate 33,197 of JBJXGM010000033.1, forward strand.
CCAAAACCTCCACTTGAGTGAAGCCCATCACGCCCAGCAGGCAGCCCGCCAATGAATAGGCTTCTTCGCCGGAGGAGCATCCCGCGCTCCACGCGCGAAGGCGCGTTGCCCCTTGGCGTGTCCGCTCGTTGGCCCATTCCGTGACAAAAGCGAAGTGTTCCGGATGGCGGAAGAAGTAGGTCTCGCCCACGAGGACTGCATCGAGCAGGTCGCCCGGCGTGGTGGCCAAGGCCCTGCGGACGCGTTCTTCCTGAATCGCGTCAGGACGAAAGCGCGTGCGCTGCACCAGCCCGTCGATGACGCCCTGGAGTGCGTTGCTCGACCGCGGCGGGGCCGTGCTCACGGTGCAGCCTCCGCGACGGTTTCACGCACGAGACCCGGGAGCCTGCGCGCCACTTCTCGAGACAAGAACGCGCGGGGGTCGACGACCGGGAGCGGACCGCTGGCGCGATTGATGATCGCCATCAGTGCATCGGCCAGTTGCCCGTGGTCGGTCGCACGAAAGTCTGTGCGCCACGTGACCTGGTCAGCGGTGGCTTCCTCAGGATCCTCGATGTCGTCGACGCAGAGGGCCAGGCGGAGCTGCGCATCGTCGAGAATGACAAGCTTGCGATCGACACGCGGCACGCTGTGTTCCACACCCAGCCGCTTCGCAAGATCGAGGATGCACACCGGCTGCTCCTCGAAAACGAACATCTCGTTCAGGTAGGCGGGGCCCATAGGCAAAGCGTGCGTCATCGGCAACGGCGCGACGGCGCGAATCACCGACACGGGCAGGGCGGTCACGACATCGCCCACCCGAATGGGGAGAACCGCCAAGCCCGCTGCCCGTTCCCTCTGCCGGGCGGCGTCGAGGACGCGCGCCACCAGGGCCTTCAGATCATTGCCTTGAATCGGTTTGATCAGACACGCTGTGGCGCCTTTGGACAGACACGCCTCGGCGCGTTCCTTCTCCGCCGAAACGATGATGACAGGCATCCGGTCCCATGCGCGGTTCGCGCGGATTGTCGCGAGGACTTCATCGCCGTTGATGTCGGGCATCGAAAGGTCGAGCAAGACGGCCGCAGGCCGCACGTCGTCCAGCTTGCGCAGGGCCTCGCGTCCGTTGGAAGCAAGCGTCATGGTGTAGTGGCCCGACAAAACCGCCTGCTCGTAGGCCAGGATTGCGTCGCTGTCGTCCACCAGCAGGAGGTGGGGCAGACTCACGCAGACGCTCCGGTCAACATCGCGTTCACAAGCTCATTGAGTTTCGCGCGGTCGACGGGCTTGCCCAAAAAGCCGTTCGCGCCAGCCTGAAGTCCCTTCGTGCGAAACTCATCGGAGGAAGATCCCGTCAGGAGCAACACCTTGGCGCTCTTCACATGAGGCGTTGCATCGGCGCGCATCTTCTGGACGAAGGTGATGCCGTCCATGCCTGGCATGTTGACGTCGAGAATGATCAAGTCGACCGGCGTGACCTTGAGAAGCGCCATGCCTTTTTCGGCGGTGTCGGCTTCAAGAAACTCGAACCCGCCGTTCATCAAATAAACGCGCAGGATGGAGCGGATGCTCGGGCTGTCATCAACGAGTAGCAGCTTCTTTTGCGGCGCCATCCCATCTCCAAGAACGCGCAAAACGTTAAGAAAAACGCGCGCAAGAGCGATGTTGGTCTAGCCCAACAGGTGAGTGCAAATTTTCACACGCAGCGATTTCGCAGGCACACACCGGCACACGTCAAATGTGGCCCTTGCGGACTGACCAGACAAAGCCGTCGTACCAAAAGTGCATCAGCGCGATGACGTTTCCCCGGGCCAGCGGTGGCCGGTGCATAGTTAACATAACGCATCTTATCGGACGCTATTCTCGATCTTTTCTTTCCGTTTGCTAGAGTCATGGAATGAACCGAGCGCTTCTCATGGGGATCGTGGTGACGATGTTGCATCTATCGTCGCTCGGCGACGCCCATGCGTTCGCTTTCTATGTGGACGCATCGTGTTCCTTCAACGGAAATGGCCGAGCGGACCAGTGCGCCACGGCGGCAGGCGGTGCCGGAGCTTGGAACGGTACCGTGTCGGACTCTAGCGGAGGCGTACAGAACTGCTTCAACACGCTCGTCGCTGGAGACACCTGTTTCATCAGGAACGGCACCTACATCACGACCTGGGTGGGCAACGATTACCGGCTCAGCGGGGGTTTCCACCCGATGAACAGTGGCACAGCGACGGCGCCGATCACCTATCGCGCCTACCCTGGTCATCGACCCGTCCTCGTCAATTGTACGAATGGCACGCAGTCCGAGTGCAGTCACCAGACCATCAGCGCCAACCAACAGAGCTACATCGTCTACGACGGTCTGACGATCGTTGGGGCCATGTACCTTCTGAACTCCCACCCGGGGCCCATGGGTTTGGGACTCGAAATCAAGAATTGCGACGTCTCGGTAGGTTGGTTTGGTGATGGCAACTGGTCGGGCGTCTATCTTGAGTGGTGGGACGGCGCGCGAGTGCACCACAACCGCTTCCACGACATTGTGCCTGTGCTCGGCGCGATCCAGTCAGGGAGTGGGCTGAAGCAGTACACATCCATCAACACCATCGTGGAATACAACACGTTTGAGAATCTTCCGGTTCGGGCCAACGGCATCGATGCGAAGTACGATGCCGTCAACAACGTCTTCCGTTACAATCTCTTTCGAAACATCAACGGGAACAGCGTCGAGTTCAATTCGTACTCGCCGGGCAATCTGGCAGTTCCCGGATCGGGCGCGATCTACGGGAACATCGCGTACAACGTGAATACCGGCATTGCGCTCATCCGAAACGTTTCGGGCCTTGACGTCTACAACAACACGTTCGTCAACATGGGTGAGATGTACTACCAACCCTCGGACGGCAGCAGCATCTTAGGGCTGCGTCAATGGAACAACATCGTCAATGGGATGAACGCCACGGGCGAAGGCAAACTGACCAACATCTACGGCCCAGCCGCACCGCAGATGAGCGACTACAATGTCTGGCAATCCGGCTTTCCGTTCACCTGGGCGAACACCTCGTATTCAACCCTTTCGGATCTCCAGACCCAGCGAGGCATCGACCTGCATTCGCAAGCGACGAATTGCAGCTTCGTGAACGCCTCCAGTGACTTCCATCTTGCGCCGGGATCGACGTGTCTGACGGCGGGTCGAGTCGGCGGAACGTCCAATGGCGCGGTTGTCCAGGTGGGTGCCTACGGCGTGACGTCTTGCGTTGGCCATACGTGCGCCGGTGGCGGGCCACCTCCCCCGCCAGTGCCGCCTGCCGCGCCGAGGAACTTGACCATTCTCCGCTAAACCAGGCGGCCATTCCTTTCGGCCTGCCCTCGACGGTCACCCAAACCCGGTCTTGAACTGACCATCGTGGCGCGGCCAAGCGCGTTGACGGGTCGGGTCGGGTCCGTGCGAGAATGGGACATGTCCATTCGGGGGTCGACGGGCCACAGCCGATCACCATCGGGCTTTCTGAGTTCCGTGGTGGCCGCTGAGCCGTCGCTCAGACTTGAACGCATCGCAAGCCGCGGTCTCCGCGCGATTGCCGCGGCGATTCTTGGGGGAATCACCCTCATTGGCTTGCCGGTGGAGGCTGGCGGGGCACAAAAGCCCAAGGTTGCCACGGCGCGTCCAAAACGGCCCGCTCCTCCCAAGAAAGGTACGCGCGCCCGGACTTCCCTTCCCAGGACGAACGCGCCCAAGCCGGCGGTACCCCCTGCTGCCCCATTGGAAGGTGTGCAGGCAGAAGGCGTTCGCCTTCGCTCGCTTTTGGACCATTGGGCGAACGCATCCCCGGACGATCAGCAGTGGGCCCGACTGGCACTGGCAACGCTTGGCAACATTCCCAAGGACCAGTTGACCTTCCTGGAACCCGTCCTGTCCCGTGGGTCTTATCGCGAGGGAAACTTTGTCCACTTCGAGTATGGGCAAGCCGATCTCGTCAGCGATGGGCCCGCGCACCTTCGCGTCCGGTTGCCTCGAGGTGGGCCCGACGAACCATCAGACGAAGAACTTATTGGGCTCCTCCGTTCGCACACATTGAACGAGAGCGAGGAACGCATTCTCACTCAGGCACTTCGCGAGAAGGCAGGCCTTGGCGACAGGCTGGACGTCGCGGACGTGGTGCTGATTCGCAACAGGGAGGGTGAGTTCCTCGACCGTCGCGGCGCGGGTTACGCGTTTGCTCGCTCGACCCAAAACAGCCGGCCCGGCTCCCTGATAACCGGCTGGCCTTTGCATCTCTCTGTGAGAGGCTCCGCGGTCACAAGCACTGTCTCGATGACAGCGCCCGCAGACAGAATGGAAGAGGCCCGAGAGCTTCTTAGGACTCTCTTGAATCAGGGCATCCCTCTGGAAGAGATTGTCAGCATTTGGATTGGGGAAAACGCTGTCGGTGCAGACTTTGTCCCGAGCGCCCGCACGCTGCCCGGAGTCCCATCTGGGATGGATCAAATCGGTCTGTGGATGGTTCCGGCAAAAGATCTGCTCGCGAAACCATCCCGTTGATTATGGAAGGATGCGCCAAATCGACGCATCGTGATTTCCTGCGGCGTTGTCGGTGAAGCCCGACATGAGGTAGTTGCCGTTGGTGTCAATGATCAGCGTGCGTCCTTCGTCGTCGCCGCTGGCATAGCCATCGTACGAGATGAATCCGCCACCGAAGCTTGTATCGAGGGCCCCCGCAGAAGTCAGGCGCCAGATCACAGCATCTTGAGTGCCAGAAATCGTCGTGCCCACGCCGGCAATGAGGATTCTCCCGGACGCATCGACCCGCACGCTCCTTCCTTCCTCAAAGCTTGTGCCACCGCTTGCTCCGGCGTGTGTGAAGTAGCCAACGCCATTGAATGACGTATCCAGAGCTCCAGCGGAGGTGAGCCTCCAAACCGTCATGTCATCTCCCGACGCCGTGCTGGGGCTCCAACCGGTCACAAGAATGCGACCGCTGCCATCAATCGTGAGGTTATGACCCACGTCGTTGCCTGCGGCCCCTCCCGCATTGTGGTGGGTGAAAATTCCCGTTCCGTTGAAGGAAGTATCGAGCGTGCCATTGGGCAAATAGCGCAGCACCGTCATGTCGTGGTCTCCCCCGGCGCTCGTGCTGTAGCCGGTCACAACGACATTGCCGCTTCCATCCAGAACAATTCCGGCGGCCACGTCTTCGCCGCTGCCACCGGCAGCGCCATCGTTTGAAACGAGACCCACGCCGTTGAAGCTGGTGTCCGCGGTGCCATCGGGATTGAAGCGCCACACCGCCATGTCCAATGACGTGGCGCTGGCATTATAGACAAAACCGGCCACCAAAATGCGGTCACTCGAATCAATTGCCCCGCGAATCCCATTGTTGTATCCCAAAATGGACGTATCCCGAACGAAGCCAGTGCCGTTGAAGCTGGTGTCCGGCGTGCCGTCCGGGTTGTAGCGCCAAATGCAAGCGCCCCAGCTGCTGTTATCAGGAGCGTTGCTCCATCCCACCACGACGATCCGGTTGCTTGAATCGATGCCAACCCACCCGCCGATGGTTTGCGCAAAACCGCCGCTGCCAACGCCGGCGTGTGTGACGTACCCGACCCCATTGAACGACGTGTCGAGGGAGCCGTCGGCCAGATGGCGCCACAGCGCCATGCTTGGCGTTCCAGCCGCGTCGGCACTCCATCCCGCGGCGACAATCCGGCCCTGTCCGTCGATTGCAATCGACTGGGCAACATCGCCGCCGTTCCCACCCGCAGCGTTGTCATGGACGCCAAAACCGGCACCTCCACCAAAGGTGGGATCCAGGCCTCCCGTGGTGGGCGCGATGTTCACACAGGTGACGCTGACGTCAGTGATGTTGGTTGAGCCCACGGTCCCACTTCCGTTCGACACGGTGCACTGCTGGCCCGCGGGCTGGGTGCGAACGGTCACGGAGTACATACTTCCAGACGCGACCGCCGCCGAAAACGTGAAGGGACCGTTGCCACTCACGGCGGTGTTGTTCACGCCATTGTTCTGCAGCACGACCGAACGACCTGCCCCCAGACCCGAGACCGAACCGCCGACCGTTTGCGGAGGGATGGGCGCACAAACAACGCTGACATTTGTGATGTCAGCCCCCGCAATGGTGCCACTCCCATTCGACACCACACAACTCTCTCCAGGAGGTTGTGTCAGGACAGTCACGGAATAGCCCAGGCCCGACGCAAGCGCCCCGGTGAAGGTAAACGTGCCGTTGGCCAACACGTTCAGGTTGTTGCCGCCGTTGTTTTGCAAAACCACCGCGCTTCCCGAGCCCAAGCCCGAAACCGAACCCCCTACCGTGTAAGTGGGATTATTGATGGCGCTGCAGGTCACCAAGATGTTGGTGATGCTTGCGTTGGAAATCGTTCCGGTGCCGTTGGAAACTGCGCACGTTTGCCCGAGCGGCTGCGTGAGAACGGTCACTGCGTAGGCAGCCCCGGTCGTCAGGGTGGTCGCAAACGTGAAGGGGCCGCTGGGCTGAGTCATGGAAACTGTCAGATTGTCCCCGCCGTTGTTTTGAAGCACCAGGCTGGTTCCAACAAGCAAACCGGAAACAGTTCCGCCAACGGTGTATTGACCATTGTTACTGTTGGTGCACGTGACGACGACGCTGCTCACGTTGGCGCCCGAGAGGGTCCCAAGCGCGTTTGAGGCTGTGCAAATCTGCCCCGCGGGTTGCGTCTCAACGCTGACAGCGTACGCGAAGTCATCCGGGAAGGTTTCCGCAAAGGTGAACGGACCGTTGCTGGCAACCAACACCTGATCGCCCCGGTTCGTTCGCAGAGCGACTGACACTCCCGCGCCAAGGCCCGACACGGTTCCGCCCAGCGTGAATCTATTCGTAGAGGGCGGAGCGAGAAGACGACCATCGCAGGCAACCAGCAATCCCAAGAGCATCAAAAAGAATCGAGACTGGGTCATAGAGAGTCCGACATACAATCGCTGGTCCAACGCCTTTGCGATGAGAATCACCCTTACCGGAAGCGACGTTAAGCGACATGGTTGAGCCACGCACCACGACCGTGGGTGTAGACCCCCCTCTACTGTACGGGGGATCAACCCGGCACATTCCAGTTACGCCAACCCCGGATCGGCGACTGTCTCGAACGGGTCGACACTTAACAACCGACGAACGTAGCGTCGGAATTCGGTTGAAGCACCGCCCCGGAATCCCGTGCAGGCCAGGGCAGAAATCACCGCCTGAGAAACAGCATCTTGGGGCACATTTTTGGCCAGCATGATGATTCCCCAGACGTCACGAATTCCCCCCGCCACCGCGCCCAAGAAGTCCACGAGGGGCATATGCCCTTTCCCGCGGACACTCCAGTGAACGAAGTGCGGGCCCGACAAGAAGCGACACACTGCGCAGGCCAGTGCCCCGAGCACCGCCGCCTGGACAAGATTATTTCCAGGGGCTGCACCACGCCTCGCCATGATCTTGGCTGCGTCCCGGATGCCACCCAGGGAACTTCGCCACATCGTGACGTTTCCATTCCCGGCGAGGGTCTGTACGAACCGATGGAACGGGGAGTCCGCCGCCGTGTGGCGCCTCAACCAAGTCTCCGGGTGAACGGGCGGCGTCATAGTCGTGGAAAACTGCCATATTCTCGGAATCCACTGATCGAAGTTGTGCAACGTTCATGTGACAGACGAGGCTTTTTTTGACGATGAATTCACGCCGAAAACCCAACTGGGGCACGCTGCTTTTAGCCCTGTGTTTTTCGTTGTTTGCGGGATGTCGGACGGAGACCTACAGAGCTCCCGATTCTGGGGGGCCACCCGTTGATGCAGGGGTTCCAACACTTCAACTGACGCTCACGCTGAGTTTGCCCGATGGGGGCACCCAAACGCTGCCCCTCGTCGCGGGCGAACGACCGACCGTCGAACCGAGCGAACGTCTTGCCGTTCTTGTGACGCCTGCGTTGCAGAACTTTCGCGTCCGCGTCTTCGACGAAGCAGACCGTGCGTTGGAGTCGACGGACGAGGCTCCAACGGAGGTTCTGACGAAGGCTCCGACGGAGGCTTTGAGCGACGGGCCCGCGGGTGCAAGCACGACGTACCGCATGGCGCTTGCCCGTCCTTTGCGCGCAGGACACAAGTACGCCGTTGTTCTGGATGCTGAGGCAGGCGCGACGTTGACCGATTCTTCAGGCCGCGCCTGGAGTGACCAACGCTTAGAGTTTCAAGTGGCTGGCGAACGAGAGCGCGATCCGCCCACGAAGCCGGTGCGCAGGCGCAGGCGGCGCTAGCAAAGCTAGGCGGCTGCGAGCACCAAGCGGCTGACGTCGAACAACACATCACCGCGCTCAAAAGGTTTGCTGAACTCGGCCGGCCAACCCAGCGCCTCCGCAGCGCGGTTGCAGCTCTTTTCCAGAACCGTCCGAAGCTGAAGCGTGTCGTACAAATTGTACTCCACCAAGCGCCGAAGCGCGGCGCGGTCGCCCTGCGTCGCGTAGGCATGCCAGTCGGTCACGGCGTCTTGTCCGTTGGTCCCCCGCAAGTGCGTCGGCCGCCCGATACCCAGTCTGTTCTCAATCTCTTTGAGGCCGCCGGCGAGGCCCACGCGCTGGCAAAGAAAACGCAGATCGATATGAACCAGTGGGGCCTGCAGCGAAGAAAAGTGTTGTCGAAGCACCGGAACGTCGAAACAACGTCCGTTGAACGTGACCCAAATCGGAGACGTCGCGAGCGCTTCCGGAAGTGCCTGGAGGTTGACACCCTCACGAAAAACCCGGAGCCCACCCTGCGTCATCAGGCTGACGACAGTGGGATTTTGCTCGACCGTTCCGTCAGTCTCGATGTCGAAAAAGACAGTCTGCGCAGCGAACGGCGAATACAGCCGCCAATGTTCACGCTGCGGAATCATACGAGCGAGCGATGCGAGGTCATTGGCCGAGAAGGCCGTCTGCGCAGCAGCGAGACGTTCACGCGCCCGGATGTCGACCTTGCTAGAGACGACAATGTCCCGCTGGTCCAGGAAGTCGTTCCAGGTTCCGATGCCGCGCGCCCACAAGTCCTTCTCGCGCCATGGCCCGATGCCCGGAACCAATTGAAAGGTGCGCGTCAGCATGGCGCCTCTGCCAGAAGCCGCTGAAGAAATGGCACGTCGGCCTCACAAAAAGGCAACGCGAGCATGTCGCTTGCCGAGGCATACCGCAGCGACAGTGCACTCAACGGGCGGGGTTCGCCTGACTCGATAGACGCTCGGTAGACGCGCAGGAGCACTTCCACGTCGTTGTAGGCATGACGTCCTTCGAAACAGCACGCGCACACCCGAAGTCGCACGCCAAGTTCTTCCTCGGCTTCGCGCTGGAGTGCCGCCTCGTCTGACTCCCCTGCTTCGACTTTGCCGCCCGGAAACTCCCATTGGAGCGGTCGCGACTTGTTCGCAGGGCGTTGCTGAATCAAGAACTGATGCGGCGAATCAGCGCGCGGAATCAGCGCAGCAACAACGCGGATGAGAGGCAGTGTCGATTCCGCAATTTTCACAGACTTCGTGGAACGGTTCGGACGTGCAGGGCGTACAAGACGCCGAGGTTCGAAAGCACCAACAGGCGCTCGCCAGTCCATGTCGCCGAGGCGCCGACGCCGCGGCCTGGGTCCCACGTCATCTGTTTGAAGCCCTCTGCGGCATCGATGAACCACAACTTCTGCCCGGCGGGCACAATCAGGTAGCGATTCGCCAGCACCGGCTTGCCCGCGGCCTGTTCCTTGAGGTCGAGGTTCCAGGCTGGATGGCCTCGCTCGGTTTCCAGCGCCATGATCTGCGCGTCGCCGCTAGCCCAAACAATTCCACCACGGTGAAGAAGCTGCGTCACGCCAGTGGCCACGTGTTTCCAGCGAATCGCGCCGCTGCTTGCTTCGAGCGCATGAACACCCTCTGAGTAGGACGCGACAAAGAGGGAGCCGTTTTCATCCAGCACTGGTGATGCGTCGGCGTCGATGAACTGCGTTCCCTTGGGCGAAAGCCCTCGCTCCCAGCGAACGGTGCCGTCTGACAGCCGAAGCGCGACGATGAAACCGTCAGAAAAACCGGCATACGCGTTCTCTTTGTCGACGGCGGGCGTTGCGGCGCCACGAATCGAAAACCCCGCTGGCGGTTCACGGCGGTACTGCCAGCGCCACGCGCCGGTAGCGCGGTCCACGGCTATCAACACGTCGGTCTGCGTCTGCACCAAAACCAGCGTTGGGGTCACTGTCGGGGGCGTGACCAACTCAGCCGCGGCCGCGTAGCGCCATTTCTCGGTGCCATCGCTCGATGCCAGCGCCAAAAGCAGCCCGTGCGGCGCCGGCACATAGACCATGTCGCCGACGACCGTCGGGCCAGCGAGCGAGCGGCCTCCCACGGTGACCGACCAGACCACCCTGCCCTCGCTGACCGCGGTCACTTTCCCATCGCGGGTCGAGGCGATGACTTGGTTTCGCCGCTTGTCGAAAGCAGGCGCTGCCGTTTCGTAGGGGAAAAACTCCAAGAACGGACTCCGCACGAGCGGCGTCCACCATTCGACCTGATACGGGGCTGCGGGCGGAAGCGGCGTAAGCGCTGAAAGCGGATCACCGGTCAGCCGGTAAGGCCGGCAGCCGGCCAGGCCAAGGGCCAGGGCCAACACCGCGGCGAATCCAACGATGCGCCAATTCACGGCGCGCGGGTACCGGCGTCGGTTGCCGCCACGACACTCGGGAATACGCCTTGCCGCGCGAGGGTTTCCAAGCGATCGCGCGCCAACTGCGCTGCGGCACTGCCAGGCGCCGCCAGGGTGGCTTCTTCAAAAGCGTTCGCCGCATCGAGTGCGCGGTCCTGCGAAAGCAGCATGCGCGCACGGTGGTAGTGGCCCATGCCGCGCAACAATCCGTCGGCGGACTCCGCAACCATTTGATCAAAGACGGAAGCCGCCCCACTGAAATCCTTCTTGGCTTCGAGCGCGTAACCCTTCACTTCCAGCGCCGCCGACCGCAAGGGCGTGCCAGATGAGAAATGCCGAAGGTAGTCTTCGGAAAGACGAATCGCTTCGTCCGGTTTTCCCAAACGAAGCGCGGCGGACGCGAGCGGCAGCTGGGCAGCGCGCGCTGAACGGGTGTTGGCGTGTTCATTTTGGAAGCGAACGAGCGCCGCACTGAGGGCCTCGTCCTTCTCCTTTTGAGTGGAGAAGGGCTTCTCCGAGTCGCCCGCAGCGCTGGCGGTGCCGGCGGTGCCGCCCACCGGACGTTCAAGCAGGGTTAGCGTCTCGCCGAGCACCAAGGCTGCACGCGCATCTGCACGTTCTGCAAACCACTGGACGACTGCAAAACCACCAAAAAGCGCAAACGCAGAAACGACAAGCCCGAGAACCAGCCGTTCCCGCCCCGCCAACCACGCCCTGGCGTCTAAGCCTGCTTTTTGAAACGCGTCGGGGGCCTTGAGGGCTTTTCTGTCGATGTGCTCAGCCACGATGGAAGGCCGGGGACCGTACGGCTCGCTCCGTCGTCTGTCAACGCGAACGTCGCCGCCGTTGCGCTGTTTTCTTGTGAAGCTGGGGGCGGTTTCGGGAAGCACGTTTCGCTTCGCCGGGGCGGGCTTTGAAGACCAAGTGCAACGGCACTTCGAGTTCGAAAGTTTCGCGCAGCCGTTGGACAAGGTAGCGCCGGTAGTGCTGCGGCACCTGCCCTGGCGAGTTGCACGTCAGCGCAAAAGTCGGCGGGTGCCGGGCAACCTGGCGAATGTAATAGAGCCTAAGTGGGCGCCCGTTCACACGCGGTGCCGGATGGGCATCCACGATGCGTTGAAGGAGTCGATTGAGCTGACCTGTTTGGGCCCTAAACCCAAACTGTTCGTGGACACGCTTCGCCGTCTTAAGCAGCGTGCCGAGATTGTCGCTCTCCTTCGCCGAAGCGAAGACGATTGGTGCGTAGCTGACAAACTTGAGGGCATGGGCGAGTGTCTTGCGCACCTCGCCTTCGCGCAGGCTGCGCGTGGCTGCCAAATCCCACTTGTTGACCAGCACGATGAGCGCTTTGCCTTGGTCAGCCACCCAGCCGGCCAGTTTTGCGTCTTGCTCGACAGCCAGCTCTTGCGCGTCCATCAGCAAGACGGCCAAATCGGATCGTTCCACCGCCCGGAGCGCTGTCAGGACCGAGATGTGTTCCAAGTGCGCAGAAGTGCCGTGCTTTCGCCGAATTCCTGCGGTGTCGGTGAGAACGAAGCGCGTGTCGTTCCAGATCAGCGTGCTGTCAATGGCATCACGCGTCGTCCCTGCAACGTCGCTCACCACCAGCCGCTGCGTCTTGAGCAGCGCATTGATCAACGTGCTTTTGCCAGCGTTGGGGCGGCCGATGATGGCCACGCGCACCGCCCCATCGGCTGCTTCCGGAGGTTCTTCCGAAAGCAGGCTCCCGGGCAGTGTGGCTTCGAGGAATGACAGCACGTCGCCAAGCCCTCGAGCGTGTTCAGCTGACACTGCGAAAACGTTGGGAAACCCCAGATGCGAAAACTCTGACTGATAAACTTCGGAATTGGCTTCGTTGTCGGTCTTGTTGACCACAACCGCGAGCGGTCGCCCGCTCTTCCGGAGCAGCCTCGCCAAGTCCTCATCGACGCCAGTCATCCCCGCCCGCCCGTCGGTCACCCAGAGAATCGCGTCGGCTTCGTCGATGGCGACCTGCGTTTGGGCCCGCACCTGGGCCAAAAGTGGATCCTTCTCATCCGTGGTGAAGCCGCCGGTGTCCACCAATGTGACGGCTCGCCCGTTCCACGCCAGCTCGCCGTAGTGCCGATCTCTTGTGACGCCCGGCAGATCCTGCACAAGGGCGCGCCGCTGACCGATCAAACGATTGAAGAGCGTCGACTTGCCGACGTTCGGCCGACCGACGATGGCCACAATGGGTTTCATTGGTAGCCCAGTTCTCGCAACAACGCAGGGCGTTCGCTCCAGCGCGGCTCTACCTTCACGTGCAGGGCGAGGTAGACCTTGGCGTCGACCAGGCGCTCGATGGACTTCCTCGCCTCGGTCCCGATGCTTTTCAGCATCGCACCGCCCCGCCCGATAATGATGGCCTTTTGGCCATCTCGCTCGACAAGAATGGTGGCGTCGATGTGCACGAGCCCCCGCTTCTTTGGCGTCGCCTCGCGCTGGGTCTCATCGAAATTCTCGATGCGGACGGCTGTCGCGTAGGGGACTTCTTTCCCGCACTGATGAAGGACTTGCTCTCGGATGTACTCCGCAGCCAGCGACCGTTCGCTTTCGTCGGTCAGTGAGTCTTGCGGAAAAAGAAACTCCCCTTCCGGAACCGCCTGCGCCAAGCCATCGACCAGCGCGTCCACACCCTCGCCGGATCGCGCCGACACGGGAAACACTTCACGGAAGTCGAGCAGCTCTCGATAAAGGTTGATGAACGGCAGCAACGACGCACGAGGCACCCGATCGACTTTGTTGATGACAAGAAAAACGGGTTGGGTCGCGGCGCTCAGTTCCTTGCACACCCGTGCGTCATCCCGGTGCACCTGGGTGGGACACGGATGGGCTGCTTCAACGACAAGAGCCACGACGTCGACGTCCCGGACGGCCGTGCGCGTGGTTTCCAGCATGAACTTGTGCAACGCGCCCTTCGCTTCGTGAAGCCCAGGCGTGTCGACCAATGCCAACTGGACGCCCGGACGGGTCAGCACGCCCAAAAGTCGCCGCCGTGTCGTCTGGGGCTTGTGGGAGACAATCGCCAGGCGCTCTCCCACGATTCGGTTGAGCAACGTGCTCTTGCCGACGTTGGGGCGCCCGATGAGCGCAGCGAACCCGCTTCTGCGTTTCATGCCATGCGCCGGCGAGTGCCGCGATGGAGGATTCTCGATCCGGTCGAGGGCGCAAAGACGCGAGGCAGGCAAGGAAGACCGAAGCGACAGTACCGGGCGGTACGGCGCGAGGTCTGACGCAGAATCCCGAAGCGGATCGGCGACCGCAGAGAGCGAAAATCCTCCATCGCGGCACTAACCCGTTGCCGACGTCGAAATCGTCAACGTCTGAAGAACCACATCGGTCTTCGGGCGGTCACCAGCCCCTTTGGGAATCTCATTTGCCACGCGGTTGACGATGTCTTGGCCAGAGACAACTTCACCGAAGATGGTGTGTTTTCCTGACAGCCAGGGCGTGGCCACCACCGTGATGAAAAACTGGCTGCCATTCGTGTTGGGACCGGCATTCGCCATCGCCAACAGGCCCGGTTTGTCGAACTTGCGGCCACTCTTGAACTCGTCTTCGAACTGGTAGCCCGGTCCACCGGTGCCGCGACCCAGCGGGTCACCGCCTTGAACCATGAAATTCGCGATGCAGCGGTGAAACACAGTGCCGTTGTACAACGGCTGACCCTCTTTGCGCTCACTGGTTCCGGGATGGGTCCAGGTCTTTTGGCCCGTCGCAAGCCCAACAAAATTCTCAACCGTCTTGGGGGCGTCTTTGGCGAACAGCTTGCAGACGATCTTTCCTTCGGACGTGTCGAAAATCGCAAACAGGTCTTTGCCGGCCTTCGCGTCTTCGAAAATTCCCACTGTCATTCTCCCTGGCTTAGTTCTTCGCAGACGCGGCCGCGGCCTTCGGCGCTTCAGAGTCCGAGATGTCGACCGACTTGAGCACGATGTCTTGGGTGGGTTTGTCAGCAGGCCCGCGCGGCGCAGCGGCGATTTGAGTCACGACTTCGTAGCCTTTGACGACTTCGCCGAAAATCGTGTGGCGGCCATTGAGCCATGGCGTCGCGGCAACCGTGATGAAGAACTGACTGCCGTTGGTGTTCGGACCGGCGTTTGCCATCGCCAAGAGGCCTGGCTTGTCGAACTTGCGGCCGCTCTGCACTTCGTCTTCGAAGCGGTAGCCCGGGTCCCCCATGCCGGTGCCTGTGGGGTCGCCAGCCTGAATCATGAAATTCGGGATGACGCGGTGAAAAATCGTGCCCGAGTAAAGGGGCTTCTTCGATTTGGCGCCACTCTTGGGGTCGCGCCATTCCTTCTCGCCCGCCGCGAGCGCGACGAAGTTTTCGACCGTCTTGGGGGCGTCTTTCGCGAAGAGTTTCACAACGATGTCGCCCTTGTTCGTCCGCAGCGTGGCGTACAAGGGTGCCCCCGCACGCGCTTTGGGTGTCCAGGTCTGTGCCGGCGCAACCGGCGCAAAGAGCAGAAATCCCAACGCCATCTTCGAAAACACGTTTCGCATGCCCCCTCCCTAGCCCGACTTCAGCGCGGCGTTCAATGGGGAAAGCGTCCCCAAGGCCGCCCTGGCCGCGGATTGTTCGGCTTCCTTCTTGCTTCGTCCGATGGCGGTGCCGAGCGCTCGCGCGCCGACGAGGACCTCAACCTCGAACGACTTTTCGTGCGCTGGGCCAAACTCTCTGACCAAACGATACCGTGGCGTTGTCGAAAACTGCGCCTGGGTGAATTCTTGAAGCCGCGTTTTTGCGTCGTCGTCGGACTTCTCGTCTGCGGCAAGCGCCAACGGGTCTGCGAGATGAACCCTCACGAAATCCAGCGCCGGGGACATCTGGTGCGTCACATAGACGGCTCCCAGCACGGCCTCGAAAGCATCTGCCAGAAGCGACGGTTTTTCTCGGCCACCGCTGCCTTCTTCGCCGCGGCCCAACAGCAAGAGTTCGCCAAGCCCAAGGGCTCGTCCCGCGCGGGCGAGTGTTTCTTCGTTCACGACAACCGCACGCCAGCGAGACAGCTCACCTTCCGTCGCGTCGGGGTGGAGCGTCATCAAGTGTTCACTGACGGCAAGGTCGAGGACGGCGTCGCCCAAGAACTCCAGACGCTCGTAGTCTGCAAGTTTCTCTTCCGCGTGTTCGTTGACGAAGCTGCGGTGGGTCAGCGCCGTCTTGGCCAGGGTTGCTGGCACTGCGAACGGGCCAAGTCGCTGAACCAGCGTGGCGACACGCGTCGGGTCGTCCATTTTGTCGCTGGCCACGCGTCAGGCTCCCAGGCTCGCGGCGAGTTCGTCGACCAGCGCGTACGGGTCTGCCTCTCGCTTCGCGATGCGGCCGGCCACTTCGTCCAGCCGCCCCTTCTGGCGTTCCAAGCGTTCAATCGCGGCGTGCAGCAACCGGTGCTTCAACATGCCCAGGAGTTCGGTCGCCGCGCGTGTTTGATTGCGCTTTTCGAGTTCGCCGCTTTGGACAAGGTGTGCGTGATGTTTGTCCAGTCCGTCCATCAGCGCATCGACGCCCGTGTTTTTCGATGCAATCAGAGGGTGAATGGTGGGCTCCCAAGCCACGCTTGGGGAGGCGGTGTGTGGGGCGATGGCGTGCCGCAGCTCAAGCATCATTCTTAAGTCGCGCAGGGTGCGATCGACACCCGCGAGGTCGGCTTTGTTCACGACAAAAAGGTCGGCCACTTCAAGGATGCCCGCCTTAATGGCTTGAACGTCATCGCCCATACCTGGAACCAAAACGACCACCGTGGTGTGTGCAAGCTGGGCGATTTCAATCTCATCCTGACCGACGCCCACCGTTTCCACCAGGACGACATCCTTGCCCAGCGCATCCATGATGCGAATGCAGTCTCCCGTTGCGCGGGACAAACCGCCCAGATGTCCGCGCGTGGCGAGGGAGCGAATGAACACCTCGCTGTCGGTGGCGTGGGCTTGCATGCGAATCCGATCGCCCAAAATCGCTCCGCCGGTGAACGGGCTGGTGGGGTCAACAGCCAGCACGCCCACGCGCTGTCCGCGTGAGCGAAATTGGGCAATCAAACGATCGGTCAGCGTGGACTTTCCGGCGCCTGGGGAACCGGTGATTCCAATCACCCGCGCGCGCCCCGTATGGGGGAACAATTGTCGAAGCTCAGGCGTTGCCTGGGGGAGTCCCTCCTCCGCCCAGCGCATGAGGCGTGAGGCCGCTCGAATTTCGCCTTGCAGCACTCGCTCAGCCAGACGCATCGAGGGCACGGCGATCAACTTCCCTGTGGGCTGACAACCTCAATGGACTCCGGCTCGACGCCTAGTGCGCTGCCCAGAAGCACCGTTGCCCCTGGGAAAGTGTCGAGATCGAAACGTTCGGCCCAAAGCTTTCCCGTTGGCCCCGCAAGCAAGCCACGAAAGCTGCGCCCCGCGAGTCTCGCGGCGGCGAAGCGATAGGGCACCCCGGCCACCCGCATTTCCACCAGAACCTCAATGGCACTGCGAGGTGGCACCCGCGCACCCGTTCCGATGCAAGCGGCGATTTCGTCGAAACCAATCAACGGTTCGGTGATCGGCTGTGCAGGGCTTGGAGGCGGCGAATCGTAGAGTGCCGTCAGGTAACCCGCCAAAGCGCCGACCTCGCGGAACTCGGACAGCTCAAAAACGGGGGCGTGCGTCGTTTCGAGTTCTTTGCCGTCGCGGGTGGCACTGAGCACCCGAAAATGCCCCTGTTTGTCGGCCGCGATGACAAAAGCGTGCGGGGCGCTCTGCACTTCGGCGGAGAGCTCCAGCGACGAGGGATCCACCTGGGGGCTTAGCCCCAACGCTTGAAGCTCTGCCGAACGCCTCTGCAAGTACGCAATGTGATGATTGAAGGCCTCGACAATCGTGTCCTCCAACTGCGCGCGCGACGCCACGCTGGCCAGAGGAATCGCCACAAGCCCCGCCATTTCTGGCGGAAAAATCGGAACCAACGTGTCGTCCACCAGCAAGAGCCGCACGCTGTCGATAAACGTCTGCGACATGGGGTTGATGGCCGAGGTGCTCGTCAGCTCGAGCTCAGCTTCGACGCCCGTCGCGGTTTCGCGAGCGGCCAGACCAATCTGTTCAAGTCGTGCGATGCTCACGGGCCGTCAGCCTTTCAGAAGGGTGCGAGCAATGACGGTACGCTGAATCTCGCTGGTCCCCTCCCCGATTTCGCACAGTTTAGCGTCTCTCAGGTAGCGCTCGACGGGGAATTCGCGCGTGTAGCCATAGCCGCCATGAATCTGCACTGCTTTGTTGCATGCGCGGGTGGCGGCTTCAGACGCGAAGAGCTTCGCCATCGCGGCTGCCTGCGAATAGGGCTGCTGGGCATCGGCAAGCGCGGCCGCTCTGTGGACCAAGAGCCGCGCCGCCTCGAGTTCAGTTTTGCTGTCGGCCAACATCCACCGGATGGCCTGAAAGTCGCCAATGGGGCGCCCGAACGCATGCCGCTCTTTCGCGTAACGAACCGACTCTTCTAACGCCCCTCGTGCGAGGCCCACCGCGAGCGCGCCAATCGTGATGCGGCCTTTGTCGAGAATTTGCAGAGTGTCGATAAAGCCGCAGTCGACTTCGCCCAAACGTTGCGTGTCGGGCACTTCGACGTTCTCCAAAATCAGCTCCGCCGTGTCGGACGAACGCATCCCCAGTTTGCCGTGAAGCGCCCGTTGGCTAAAGCCTTTGCTGCTGCGCTCCAGAATGAAAGCGGTGATGCCCTTCTGACGTTTTTCGGGACTGGTCGAGGCCAAGACGACAAACACATCCCCGACCGAACCCTGGGTGATGAAAGTTTTTGTGCCGTTCAATACCCAACCCGAGCCACGGCGCACGGCACGCGTTCGCATCGCCGCGGCGTCGGACCCCGAACCCGGCTCTGTGAGTCCCCAAGCACCCAGCCATTCGCCCGTGGCGAGTTTCGGAAGGTACTTCGCGCGCTGCGCGTCGTTGCCAAACACGCGCACGTGACTGGTTCCCAAGCCATTGTGCGAAGCGACAGTCAGCGCAAGCGAACCATCGTAGCGGGCGATTTCTTCGACAGCGACGGCGACGGCCAAGCTGTCCATCGCGGCGCCGCCGTATTCTTCGCCCACCAGCATTCCCAAGACGCCCATCTTCCCGAGCTCGGCCACGACTTGCTTGGGAAACGTCTCGGTTTCATCCCAATGCCTGGCCACTGGCTTGACATGCTTTTCGCAAAAAGCACGAAGCGATTCTTGAAGCGCGCGGTGACTGTCCGGAAGCGTGAAATCCATAGGGATGGCGTCGGCCTTATAGCAGGCCGCGGTGGTGTCACATCGGCAAGATGCCGTGCTTTTTTCCGTTGGGGGGAGTCTTGCCGGTTTCGTACAGGGCCAAGCGCCGCACCAATTCCGAACGAAGGTTCTCGCCTTCGACGATGTCGTCGATGACCAATTCCGACGCGAGCTTCATCAGATTCACGTCGGAGCGGTATTCCTCGCGAAGCTGCGCCACATAAGCCGCACGCTCGGCCTCTGGCTTCTCTTGAATCTTGTTGAAGTAAACGGCGTTCACGGCTGCCTCTGGACCCATGACAGCAATCATCGCGCCTGGCAGCGCCAGGGTCGCGTCGGGGGCAAAACCGGGGCCTGACATGGCGTACAGGCCTGCGCCGTAAGCCTTACGCACCACGACACAGATGCGCGTCACCGTGGCTTCGGAAACTGCAGAAATCATTTTTGCACCGGCCCGAATCATTCCGGAGCGCTCGACCTTGCTGCCAATCATGAAGCCGGGCACATCCGCCAAATACAAAAGCGGAATGTGAAACGCATCGCACAGCGAAATGAAGCGCGCGGCCTTGTCCGACGAATCGACGAACAGAACACCGCCCTTGAACTTGGGCTGGTTCGCCACGATGCCTACCGGACGGCCGTCGATTCGCGCCAATCCGGTAATCAATTCCTGGGCGAACAGCGCCTTGAGCTCTAGAAAACTTCCGCCGTCGACAAGCTCGTCAATCAGCAACTTCATATCGAACGGCTTGTTCTGGTCAGCAGGAATGATGTCCGAAACGCGTTTGCCAGACTTTCGCGGCGCCTGCGCCGTGCTGCTCGGCGGTCGCTCCCCTGCCCGCGTGGGGAAATAGCCCAGGTAGCGGCGGGCAAACGCAATCGCCTCGTCTTCGGTCTGGGCCAACACATCGCCACAGCCAGAGACGCTGCAGTGCATGCGCGCGCCGCCCATTTCCTCGAGAGTGACTTTCTCGCCAATGACCATCTCCGCCATCCGCGGACTGCCGAGGTACATCGACGCATTTTTGTCGACCATGACAACGACATCGCAGAACGCCGGAATGTAGGCGCCACCCGCCGCTGACGGTCCGAACAACAGGCAAACTTGCGGCACCAGCCCCGACAAGCCCACTTCGTTGTAGAAAATCCGGCCTGCGCCACGGCGGCCTGGAAACATGTCGATTTGGTCGGTGATGCGCGCGCCAGCGGAGTCCACCAAATAGATGAGCGGACAACCGACACTGCGGGCCGTCTCTTGAATGCGCAGAATCTTCTCGACCGTGCGCTCGCCCCAACTTCCAGCCTTCACGGTGGAGTCGTTCGCCATGACAGCCACGGGGCGTCCGTCGATACGGCCGAGCCCGGTCACAACGCCATCCGCGGGCAGTTCAGGATTCGCGACGTTGGCGAACGCGCCGTCTTCCGAAAAGCTGCCTTTGTCCAAGAGCCGGGCGATGCGTTCACGCACAAAGAGCTTGCCGACTTCGGCGTTTTTCGCGTGGTACTTCTCTGGCCCACCGCGCTCGATGCTGGCCCGCGCGTCATGGGCCTTTTCGTCTGGGGAAGCCGACATGGCAGGCTGTTTACGACGAAGTCTGGCGAGTCGCACTCGCGAAATCAACAGCGCCCCCCTGAGTCCGGGGCAACTTCCTTCGTGGCTGCAGCGACAACCCTGTCGATGGAAAGCTACGTTGTTCGCAGGGGCCGGTGAGATGGTTCGTCTCCGCCGATTGACCTCCGGTAGCGGCCTGCACACCCAGGTTCGTCGGGTGAGTCCAGGCATCGTGAGTCCGAGGCGAATGATTCCCGCCCACATTCCCCGCCCGGACTACGCTGAGACAGGAAAACCCAAGAGTGAAGGCGTTACTGCCGCGCGAACCCCAGAGGAGTTGACTCGGATGCGGCGCGCCTGCACGGCCGCCGCGCAAGTCCTTGCAAACGCATGTCAGGCGGTGCGACCTGGGGTGACGACGGATGAAATCGATGCGATCGTGCACGCAGAGTGCATTCGGCTCGGGGGCTACCCCAGCAGTTTGAACTACTATGGTTTCCCGAAGTCCTTGTGTACTTCAGTCAACGAAGTCATCTGCCACGGCATTCCGGACAGCCGTCCTCTGCAGGCGGGTGACATCGTCAACGTGGACGTCGCCATCTATCTCGATGGGATGCATGGCGATTGCTCGCGCATGTGCGCAGTGGGGAAGATTGACAGGGGAGCGGCGCGGCTGATCCGCGTGACCGAAGAGTGTCTTCACTTGGGCATCGCGGCCGTGAAGCCCGATCGACCCGTTCGCGACATCGGCCGGGCCATCGAAACGCACGCAAGACGGCACGGGCTTGGCGTTGTCACGGCGTTCTACGGACACGGGATTGGCCCCGCCTTGCATTTGTCACCAATGGTTCCACATTTCTTTCAACCCTCGGCTTTGGATCGGATGGAGCCCGGGATGACGTTGACCATCGAGCCCATGTTGAACGAAGGGAGTTGGTGCCACCGCATCCAGGAAGACGGTTTCACCGCGGTCACGGTCGACGGAAAGCGCTCAGCACAAGCAGAGCATACGGTTCTGGTCACTGGAACGGGCGCAGAGATTCTGACGGTCTAAAACCCGCAGGTGGATTGACCCACCCCCAGCAAGAAGCGCAGCGACCCGTCTCCGGTCAGGCGATTTTCGCGCGATGGCCCGTGCGCTTCGGGGCAGCGCGCGCATCGTGCAGCACTTCAAGCATAAGGAGGTACAAAAGGCTTTGCGTGTCCAGCCGGACTGTGGCGTCGCTCCTGCGCTGGGATTGCTCATTCAGAGCCTCCCGTTCGGCGGTATTCAGCACGCGCTGGCCGCGCGGCGTCTCCAACCCACCGAGAACGTCGTTCACACGCTTCAGAACTCGCTTCGCAAGGTTGACCCCAGTTCCGCGCTCGCGAATGCCGAGACTCGGAGCCTCGAGGAGTCTGAGGACGACATCCAACTCGCGAAGCAGCGCGCTTCCTTCCGAGAGGTGGTCCAGGGGGCTCTTGCCGCTCACGAGGCTGGACCGATGACGCACGGGCAGGTCCCCGGTTGTGAACGCGATCGTTTGCAGCTCCCAGCGAGCCTCCGTGTCGTGGTGGTCAACCTCGTGAACGAGCGCAGCCAGAATCCGCACCTTGGACTCGCGAAAGACCCTCCGCGTGACCATCACGAGCCCAGGACGCTGCGGGTAAACCCACGCGAAGCCGCGCGCGTGGGTGCGGATGAGAAGCGCCCGGATCCCCAGCTCAATGTCACGTACGATCTGCGGAACGAACGGCGTCGCCCAATTGAAAACTTCAGCGAGCCGCGCCGATGCGGCAGCAGCGAAGACCGCGTCCGGGGGAGATACGCGGATCTGAACGTGTTCATAGGCGTTCGTGGCAAGGGCGAGCTGTCGGTTTAACGCCGCATTTAAGCGCCTGCGCCACTTGGCGAGGTCTTTGTCTGGGCTGGTGGCAAGCCTGAACGCGCAGAGAAACAGGCGCGGGTGGGAGAGGACGAGACGGCGCTGCCACGCATCCAGTGGCCGCAGGCGCCTCGCGACGCGATCCATCGCCCTTTTGAATGGGGGAGACGTCGACAGCGGCAGCAGGCCGAGACGTTCGCGCACCCGCTCCCCCGTGAGCGGGGTTTTGTCCTCCGCCGCGGAAGGGTGAGCCATGGGCTGGACCGCGAGCGGTTTTGGCACCCAACGCGAGAGCGGCGCGCCATCGCAAATCGACCCGCGAAGGCGGACAGGCAGCGTCAACTGTCGCGGTGGTATGGAAACCACAGGTGCCTCGAAGGCTCGGGCCAAAACTTGGTGTGGCCAAGTCTGTCGAATCATCGCCCTGGCGGGAGAAGAGTTGCGGACTACGGCACTGACGGACTTTGGACCTGTGCGCTCGAGGGCCGCGCCACGAGGCGCCAAAGCCCCGAGCGGTGCCGCCGGGCGCCCTTAGGGCCCTGGTCGAAATAGCCTATGCATCCTGAGCGCCGATCTATCCCGCCTGGCTTTGTTGCTCGTCGGTTACATGCCGACGGGCATGCGCCCTCCTCGCGTCGCGCCATGCGGGCACCTCGGCGC
>JBJXGM010000037.1:0-10922 GCA_046155985.1 Myxococcaceae bacterium
ACCGGCATATTGGGAATGCACAACATCACCGAGCGCGCCGTCGTGAAGGACGGACAAATTGTAGCGCGTCCGATGATGTACTTGGCGCTGAGCTACGACCATCGCCTCGTCGACGGTCGGGAGGCCGTGCAGTTCCTGGTTCGCATCAAGGAATACATCGAATCGCCAGAGCGATTGTTGCTCGAGGTGTAAGCGAAAAACACACTTTGTCATCCGTTTTCCCACTGTAGACAAAGTTTGCCAGATGGCATTGCTCGCCCTGGGGCTGAGTCATCGGCTCGGGGCTTTGTTTTTCGTCGAGTAGACTGACCTCTCTTCGCGGCGGGGAGGCTTTGAGTGCACGAGTCAAAAACAGTGTTGGTTCTGAGCGATGACGCGTCGACCCGCAACCAAGCCGAGGCGTGGCTGCGTGAAGCGGGCGCCCAAGCGCTTGTGCACAATGACACCGAGCGCGCGATTCCCCCGCTGACAGAGCTGAGCCCACTCTTTGCGCTGGTGGATGTGCGCCCGTCCAGCACCAACGCCAAAATCGCCCTTCAAACGCTGCGCACCTATGCAGCCGCTGCCGCCGTGCCCTTGATCGGTGTCGGCGCGCGCGAACACATTCACGAAATGTTTTCTTGGGGTGTCGACGACGTGTTGCTTCACCCGCTGACGCAAGAAACGCTGACGCGAAAGTTTCATGCGCTTCGACTTCAGCGAACGGCCGCGCCCATCGGTCGGCGCCCACCGCGCAAAGCGCACCGCATCTGTGTCGCTGACGATGACGTGCTGTTTCGCATGCGCATTGGCGAACTGCTTGAGTCCGGCGGATACGCTGTGACGTATGCCGCCAGTGGCTTGGAGGTGCTGGAAACATTCGATGGAAAGAAGCCCGCACCGGAACTCTTGGTCTTGGATTGGACAATGCCCAGGTTGGATGGCCCAGGCGTTCTTGAATCGTTGCGTCGCTCTCCGGCTGGACGTGCGTTGCCTGTCGTCGTGGTCACCGGCATGCAACGAGACCCGACGCTGGCCGGTGCCCTGGGGCGTTTTGGTGTGAAGGACCTTCTCGACAAGTCCACGTTGGCGCTTGAGGGGCTGCTGCCCATTCTCGACGAATATCTCGCGGCGCAGCCCGTCCCGCGGCAAGCGCTTCGGGTCTCTTACCTTTCGCTTGCCGAATTTCGTTCACACGACGCCGACCCCTGGGACCCCGCCGTGCTGTTCAACCTCAGCGAGGCGGGGGCTTTCGTTCGCACGCTGACGCCAGCACGACCTGGCGCGCAGGTGGAGTTCCGCCTGCTTCGACGTGACGACGACCCCCTGACCCTTTCCGGCAAGGTGGCGTGGGCGCATCCGTACGAGTCGCCCTCTGAGGGTGGTCATCCGCCGGGGATGGGCCTGGAGTTCTTTGACGTGCCGCCGAAGACACGCGGCTCGCTCGATGCGACGATTCGCCGAGCGATGGAACGCACCCCCCAAGGCTCGTGAGCGCGCTTCATCCGGCGCCCTGGACGCTCGCACGTTGGGCTGAAGCCCTGCGCGTCCACCCTTGGCTTGGCGTTTTTAAGCGGGCCGAACACGCACGTTTCTACTCTCAGCTACAAACGCTGTTGGCGACCGGCGCTCCCCTTCCGACAGCGTTTGCAGAACTCGCCAAGCACGCCGATGCGAAAAACAAAGCGTCTTTCGCCGTCGTGAGCCAAGCGTTGCGCCAAGGTGCCTCGCTGGCCTCATCGCTTCGCGCAGCACCCACGCTCGTGGACCCCACAACGCTCGCTCTTGTCGAGGCCGCCGAAGTCACCGGCACACTTGTCCCAACGCTCGCCCGGCGCACGGAAGAGCTTCGCGAAATCGGTCACCTCACAGCGCGCGCAGCCTTGGTCTCGCTGTACCCCGCCTTTCTCGTGGCGTTGGGCGTCTTTGTCCTGCCGCTTTTCGACATCGCTCCGACTGTCGGCGGCAACACAACGTTTTCCGACATGGCCAGCGTGTACCGCGCAGGCCTGGCCCGAAACATTGCGCTGTTGGCTTTGGGGGCCGGAGCCTTGTTCTTCTTCCCTCTCCTGACCCACGCTGCGGGATGGAACCACGCGTGGGACAACATTCGCCTGGGATTGCCCGGGCTCGGGGGCGTTGTCCGACGCCTCTACGTTGCGCGCCTGTGCAGCGCGCTCGGCTCTGCGTTGGGCGCTGGATTGGAAGCGGGCCGCAGCGTCGGGCTGGCCCTTGCGTCCACCGAGAGTCCCACCCTGATTGCGCGTGCGCCCGTCCTGGAACGTGCGATTCGCAGCGGCTCAGCTTTGACTGAAGTGCTGGGGTCCGCCGGCATTTTCGATGGACCCGCGCTGTCGCAGCTCTCCGTCGGGGAACGCAGCGGCGATTTCCCTCGCACGCTTGGCACGGTCGCGCGAGATGCCCGTGAACAAATGATGCGCAGGCTGTCGGCACTGATGTTCTCGCTCATCGGAATTCTTTTGGCTTCACTGCTCGGCTTGGGCACTGTCGCAGTTGTGCGCGGTTATTCGGCGTACTGGAAGACGCTTAACCAGATTTCGAAGTAGCTCGCCGCAACTCTCCGGAGGGCGCAGGCAGGCGTTCCCCATGCGCCACGGCTCTCACAATCGCCGCCAACTGCGCCACGCCATCGGTCAGGGCCGCGGGGCCAGGCTGAAGAATGTCGGGACTCTTGATTTCGTAGAGCTGGTCGTCTCGAACCGCCGTCACGTTCTCCCATCCTGAGCGTGCAACGATCTTTTCGCGCTTGGCCTTGCGCCCGCACCAGCTGGCAATGACCACTTCGGGGTCGCGTTTGGCAACGGCTTCGGGCGCGAAAATTCGACCCTTCGCGTCCTGATGCGCGCGGGTTTCCCGACAAACATCGTCGCCACCCACGAGCTCAATCAACTCGGAACACCACCGAATGCCCGAAATCAACGGCTCGTGCCATTCCTCGAAAAACACCCGCGGGCGACGCGGCAAAGCCTGTGCTTCTGCGGCGAGGACGTGCAGACCCGCTTCCAACCGGTCGGCGAACCGTTCGGCCAAAGTCGCCTCACCCACCAACGCGCCGATGACACGAATCGTCTGCAGAATTTCGGACACCGACCGCTGGTTAAACAAGTGCACCGGCACGCCGCGCCGGCAGAGTTCCTTTCCCAAATCGGCTTGCAAGTCAGAAAACCCGAGAACCAAGTCAGGCTTGAGCTCGAGAATTTTGTCGAAGTTGGCATCCAAAAACGAGCTGACCCGCGGCTTTTTTCGCGCCTCCGGAGGGCGCACCGTAAACCCGGAGACACCCACAACGCGGTCAGCCAAACCGAGTGTGTAGAGCGTCTCGGTCGTCTCCTCGGTGAGGCAGACGATGCGCTTCGGGTAACGAGGCGCGGACTTGAGCAGTGATTCGAAGTCATCTGGCATGGTGGCGCGCCGCTTTTAGCTTGCTTCGCCGCGATGAAGCACGCACCGTGAGCGCCGCGTGCAATTCCCCCTCCGGACTTTTCTTCTCGCTTGCATTTCCACCACAGCGCTTGCCAACGAAACTCCACCGCCGTTGGAGGCGAGCTTCGGACCGGGCGTGACCGTTCGAACGTCGGGCGACCGTTTTCGTGTGAATCTGCGGGCGCGGATTCAGGCTCAGGCGAATACCTCTTTCCCCGCGCCAGGCGGCGCGGACAGTTTCCGTGCGGACCAATTTCTTATCCGGCGCGCACGTATCGCGCTGCGCGCTTCCTATGACGAGGCCTGGGAGCTTTATGTGCAGCTCGGCGTGGCCACCTCGGACGTCGACCCGGAGGCCCCGAGTATCCTGCGCGATGGCGTCATCACCTGGAAGGGCCTGCGCGACCTCAATATTCGCGCGGGGCAAACCAAAATCCCTTTCGACCGACAGCGGCTGACGTCGTCGAGCGCTCTGCAGATGGTCGACCGCTCGCTCATCACCGGAGAGCTGAACATCGACCGTGACGTGGGGATACAAGCCACGTCTGACGATTTCCTTGGGCTCGGGGGGCGTTTGCACTACGCCTTGGGCGTCTTTGGCGGAGACGGCCGAAACCGCATCGTCACCCGTCCGGGGCTCCTGTATGTCGCGAAGGCGTCCTACCGGCCTTTTGGCAGTTTCGATGAGACCGAGTCGGACCTCGCCTTTGAGCCTTCGCCCAAAGTGGCCGTCTCCATTGCCGGCGCGCGAAACATTCGAAGTTCGCGCGAACGCAGCACCATCGGTCCCGTTTACCGGCTGGGCACCGTGAACTATTGGCACGCCATGATGGACGCGCAGCTCAAGTGGCGTGGGTTCTCGTTCTTGGCCGCCGCGCTCATCCGGCGCGCCGACAACGCGCTCATCACAAACGACGCGCTGGGGCTGTGGGAATTTTCACGTTCAGGGTGGGGCTATTTCGCCCAGTCTGGCTATTTGTTTTTGACACGCTTCGAAGTCGTTGCCCGCTTTGGCGAACTGCGGCCGTTCGACGACATGCCCGGCTTCTCGCTGACGCGCGAAATCGGCGCCGGCTTGAACTGGTACGCGATGAAGCACAACCTCAAGATTCAAGTGGACTACCACTACGTGTATTTCCCGGGCGGCCCAGGCGGCAGGCACCAGGCAAGGGTGCAGGGGCAGATGTACTTCTAGTTCTCGGGCGTATCGCCTTAGGAACTCAACGTCGGTTTCGCGAGCTGCTGAGCGGCGGCGGCATCGATTTCTGCGAGAGCATGCGCGGGCCCAATGACGGGAAGCGAATCGACCCATGCGTCAAGCCGCATCCCTTTCACAAGACTTTCGACCAGGCGAGGGGGCTTTGGCCAAAGACCATCGATGCCGACGGTCGCTTGGAGGTTGGGGCCCAGAAGCTCGCCAAGCTCTCTCGTTTGAACGCGATAGCCGATGCAAGTTTCTCTTTGCCCACGCGTTGGGACGGTGAATTCCATGGCCGCGGAAGATGAGACCACTGTCTTTTCACCCATCAACCTGAGCGCGGCGCCAATGAGCTCACGTGCGTTGCCGACTTCCGGCAACAATCGCGATGCCGCATCACGGAGAACGAACATCAGCGTCGCATCCGCAACGAACACCGGCGCAGTCAGCGACTGTGCACCGACTTGACCGTGCACTCGATTGAAATGCTTGAGCAGCGGGTGCAACACTTCACCCGAGGGCGCTCGGTAAGCAAGCTGTGGCGCGGCTGCGGCTGCACCCTCTCGCCGAGCTTCCAAGAGGCTCCAAAGCTCATGTCCACGAAGCGCAACGCCAGGCTCAATCACTGCGACGTGTTCTGGGTAGAGACCTCTCTGCGCGACGAGTTGTTCCGCCAGCCCGAGGCTCGACAAGTGCGTGTTGGTGAGCGCTTCGACATGAACGGGGTAACTTCCGTGAGGCGCTGCAATGCTCAACCTCGCCCCAGGCTTCGCAAGGCTGACGCGAGTATTCGATCGAGCCCATTCGCTCAAGGCAAGCCTCTGCGGTTCAGTCGGCCCCTTCAAGGTGACGAGAACCGTCGGGGTAAAAGAAGTGTTCTCGGGGCGTATTCGCTCGATGCTGCGCGCGACATCCTCAAGCGTCTTCCCCAAACTCCTGCATCCTGCCTCGACGGGAACGATGACCAGCAACTCACTGGGGCGTACCTGATGGTGACTCTTAGAAAGTGACTCGAGCCGATCGGCGGCCCCTGCAAAAAAGGAACGCAGCCGTCTTGGAACATCCGCTCGAAACGCCAGTTCCCTCAGCTTGCCGGCCTGCGCAACGCGCTCGGCCGCAATGCGCGTCCCTCGGACGTCTACGGAGTGCTCGGGGACAGGAATCGTTGGATAGCGAGGGGGCTGGTCCGGGCGAGTCCATCGGTGCGCTTGAAGCACGCGTGGGGGGCCCCTACCTCCAGGTGGGTCGGTCTCCATAAGTCATGGATTTTCGAAGCGCCCGAGTCTGAGGTTGCTTTGCCGGCAAGAAAAAGTTCTCCCATAAATTCAATGCCTTGGACTAGATGTTCTTTACAGTCCTTCTTCGAGCGGCTAATTCCGCGCACTTCTTGGGAATGTGAAACCGCCTTTGGGCGTTTTGGGGCGTGCATCCATGATCCGAATCGAAAACCTCACCAAACGTTACGGAAACACCGAGGCCTTGCGCGGACTTACCTTCGAAGTCCCCCGCGGGCAGGTCGTCGGCTTTTTGGGGCCCAATGGCGCGGGCAAGTCCACCACGATGAAAATCTTGGCAGGGTATCTGTCAGCGACGTCGGGCACCGCCAGTGTCGGGGGCATTGATGTCTCGGCTGACCCGCTGGCCTCGCGCCGCCGGATTGGCTACCTGCCGGAAAACAATCCGCTCTACGAAGACATGATGGTGCGCGAATTCTTGGAGTTCGCCGCCGACATGCGTGAGCTGCCTCGCACCGCGCGACGCGGGCGCTTGGCCGAAGTCGTCGAGCGCTGCGGCCTTCGCGACGTGCTGGGCAAAGACGTCGGCCAACTCTCCAAGGGCTTCCGCCAACGCGTGGGTCTTGCCCAGGCGATTGTTCACCAACCGGACATTCTGATCCTGGACGAACCGACCAGTGGACTTGACCCCAACCAAATCGTGGAGATTCGAAACCTGATTCGCGACTTGGGTCGCGAAAAGACCGTCATTCTCAGCACACATATTTTGAGCGAAGTGCAAAGCACCTGTTCGCGCGTGCTCATCATCAATCAAGGCAGACTTGTTGCCGATGGCGCGCCTGAAGTCCTGACGCAAAAAGAAGGCGCCATGGTGTCGCTCGTTGTTGCCCCCAAGAACGGCACGCCTTTGTCGGCCAGCACGGTGCAAGCGGCGTTGGAACGCGTTCCGGGTGTCTCCGCCGTCACCCCAGTCGAGGGCGAAGGCGCCGGCACGCTGGGCTTCCGCTTGCGCATCACAGACGGCGACCCGCGCCGTGCGTTGTTTGAGCTCGCGGTACAAGAGCACCTGGTGTTGTTGGAAATGCGTCGCGACCAAATCAGCCTGGAAGAAACGTTCCGCAAACTGACCGCCTAAAGGAGATGGCCACGATGAACCGTGTTTTGTCCGTGGCTCGGCGCGAATTCCGAGCCTTTTTCAGCTCCCCCATCGCCTACGTCGTATTGGGCGTCTTCTTGCTGGTGAGCGGCTATTTGTTTTTCAGCACGCTTTTCCTGCAGGGGCAGGCGTCGCTTCGAAACTACTTCTCGCTCGCGCCGGTTTTGTTCGTCGTTTTCATTCCGGCGCTGACGATGCGGCTTTTGGCCGAAGAGCGCAAAGCCGGCACGCTGGAACTCTTGCTCACGTTTCCGGTGCGTGATGGCGAAGTCGTCACCGGAAAATTCTTGGCGGCACTCGGCATGGTGGCCGTTGGCCTCGCCTGCACGCTGCCCTACCCCGTCACCTTGTCGCTCCTGACGGCCGGCAATGGCACTTTTGATTGGGGCACGGCGCTTGCGGGCTACGTCGGTTTCTTGTTTCTGGCGAGCGCGTTCATCGCCCTGGGGCTTTGGACGAGCGCGGCGAGCAAGAATCAAATCGTCGCGTTCATTTTTGGCCTGCTGGCCTGTTTCGCCTTGTACATCGTCGACAAGTTCGCGCCGCTTTTCCCGGAGCGCATCGCCGGCGTCTTGCAATACATCTCGGTCGACTACCACTTTGACAACATTGCGCGCGGCGTCATCGATACGCGCGACGTCTTGTTTTACGCCACCCTCACGGCACTGGGCCTGCTCTTCGCGACGCGGACGCTCGCCGCCGTTCGGCAGTAGGAGCTTTGACGATGAAATCCTCTCGACTCTTTCAGAATTCGTTGATGGTGGTGGCCGTCGTCGGGTCGCTCGTCCTTCTCAACGTGCTTGGGCTTCGGGCGTTCAAGCGTTTCGACCTCACCAAAGACCGCATGTACACGCTCTCGGCTGCGTCGCGCGATGCCGTGGCCGACCTGAAAGACCCCATCACCCTGACCGCGTATTTCAGCGCGGATTTGCCCCCGCCCTACGCTGCGAACGCCCGCTACGTGCGCGACCTGCTGCAAGAGTATCGGGCCGCGAGCCGCGGCAAAGTGGCGTTCGAATTCATCGACCCCACTGCGCAAGAGACAGAAGCCGACAAAGAAAAAAAGAAAGACGTCAAGCGCGACCTGTTTGGTCGTACGTACCGCGAGGCGACGCAAGTGGAGCGCGAGTTATCGGACTCGGGCATTCAGCCGGTTGAGCTTCAAGTGGTGGCCGAAGACCAGATGCAAACCAAGCGCGCCTACATGGGCCTTGTGGTGCGGCATCGAGACCAAAAGGAGTCGATTCCGCTGATTCAGGACACCTCCACGCTGGAGTACGACGTCACCAGTCTCATTCGCAAACTCACTCGCGCGCGGGCGCCTGCTGTAGGTGTTGTCGTTCCCGAGGGCGACTTTGGGTCAGTACGTTTTAACGCCCTGCAAGAGTTGCTCAAGCGGCAGTACGACGTTCGCGACGTCAAGCTGACGGAGGCCGTCCCCGCGGACTTGGACGCGTTGTTTGTGTTGGGCCCACAAGCGCCGGTCGACGCGCCCGCGCAAGGACACATCGAAGCGTTCCTGGCTCAAGGCAAGAGCGCTGCATTCTTCGTCGACGCTGCGCGCGTTGACCCCCGCACTTTTGAGCCCACGGCCGTGCAACACGGCCTTGCACCGCTGTTTGCAAAGTGGGGTATCAAAACGACCGAAGGACTCGTCGCAGATGGACGGGCCGCGACGCTTCGAATGGAAGAACAACGCGGCACGTTCCGCGCGGTGGTTCCCGTGCTGTACCCATTCGTTCCCGAGGTGCTTCAGCTCGAGGGCAACAGCCCGATAACGAAGGGCCTCACGCGCATGCACTTTCCGTTCGCGTCGCCGCTGACGGTCGAGTCAAAGGACGGATTCGCCGCCATCGTGCTGGCCAATTCCAGCGAGAAGAGTCTCGTGGAAAATCCGCCCTACAACCTGAGCCCAAGGCGTGAATGGCGTGAAAGTCCGGCCTTCACAGGCCCCCACGCCTTGCTCGTTCAAGTGATGTCGAAGGCGGAAAAGGGCGGGCGCATCATTGTCTCGGGCACCTCGGCGCTTGCGTGGGATGAGTTTTTGAGCCCGGCGAATCAAGCGTTAATGCTGAACGTCGCTGACTTTCTTTTGCTCGACTCCGCCATGTTGTCGATGCGCACCCGCGGCCTTTCGGTCGCGCCCTTGAAACCGGATTTGAGCGACGCCATCCGAACAGTCGTCAAGTATGGCAATGCGGTGGGCATCCCTCTTTTGTTGGCGTTGTTCGGTGTCGTGCACTGGCGCATGCGTGAGCGCCGCCGGGCCCGGGCCGCCGTTTTCGCGTAGCCCCGTTCGCGCTGAGGACTCTTCATGAAACTCAACAAATCAACGACATTGGCTCTTGCTGCTTTCGGGGTATTGGCGCTGAGCGTTCTTGCCACGCGCGAAGAGCGCGTCGTGGTCGGTATTCGCAAATTGGCCAAACCCGCTTTTCAATCTGCTGACGTCACACAAATCGAGCTTTCTGGGGCGAAGACTGCGCTGCTCAAGAAGGCCACCGACGGCTGGACGGTCGCGGAGCCCGCAGCGCCGGACCGCTCATGGCCGACGGAGACCGCGCAGGTCGATGCACTTTTGCAGGCCGCTGCGACGTTTGAAGCGCCTGACTTGGTCACTGACCGCAGCGACGCGCACGCCGAGTACGAGGTCGACGCGAAAGGGCAACGCGTTCAAGTCACCACTGCGCGGGGCAAGGAACTCGATGTCGTCATCGGCAAAGCCGCGGCGTCGGGCGGCAGCTACGTGCGTGCGTGGGACAAGCCAGAGGTGTTTCTCGCGAGCGGCGGCCTCACGTGGGCCGCCAAGCGCGGCGTTCCGGAACTGCGCAAAAGAGCGCTCGGCACGTTGACGGCGAATGACATGCGCAAGCTGTCAGTGACATCGCCGCAGGGCACTTTCGTTCTGTCTCGAAAAGACGCGCAGTCCGGTTGGACGCTCGACACGCCCGTCCCCAAGGGCTTCCGCTTCGACGCGGCCGCAGCGCAGACGCTTGTTCAATCCTTCGCGGACATCCGTGCCGACGATTTCATCGACGCCAGCAAGCTTTCCGACGACGCACTGGGTTTCACGAAGCCGCGCTGGACCCTTCGCGCCGAAGGCGAAAAAGACGCACGCATGGAAGTCCATTTGGGCCAAGCCACCACGCCCGAAGCCCAAGCAGCCTCGAAGTCGCTTGTGCCTGTACGGCGAGAAGGCGATGCGGAGACATATCTCATTTCTTCTTGGCGTTCGGATCAGCTCCGAAATAGCCTGGATGGACTTCGCGAGGTCGCACTCCTGGCGTTTGACCCCGCGCAAGCGACGTCGATTCGAATCGTTGCAGGCAAGAACCGCGTCCGCCTGGTTAAAGAGAAGTCGGGATGGGTGGTCAAAGAACCGGCGAAGCTTCCAACAGACATCACTTGGGATCCTGCGCAAGTGGAAGCCCGCCTTGCGGAATGGTCGCGTCAGCGGGCGGTTCGCTACGCCGCAGGCGTTAGCGCCCCCGGCACAACACCGGCCGTGCTGCTGGAAATCGGTCTTTCTGACGGCAAGACGCAAGTGCTGAAGATTGGGGCCCCCGTGCCGGTGAAAGAAGGCACGCCCAGTGAACGCTTGGCCCAAGGCAGCGTGGACAACCTCACGTACATCGTGTCTGACTCGCTTCGTCAGACGCTGGAGCGTGGCGTTTCACTCTTCAACAAACCCCCTCCACCGCCCAAGATGGGGCTGGGCGGAATGCCCGGACTGGAGTCTTTGCCGCCAGAAGTCCGCAAGCGACTTGAGCAACAACTCGGCTCAGCATCGCGCTAGCAGGCTGCTGAAAAACGTCGCGAGCAGGCCGAGATGCCAGGCGCGGGAGGCCCTTTCGCCGCAGCGTGCTCTCTGTACGTGAGGACGAAAGGAGGGGCCCGCAACGCCGCAGAT
>JBJXGM010000038.1:0-6386 GCA_046155985.1 Myxococcaceae bacterium
TGCCGCCAGCGACAGCAACGACTTCCGGCTGCCGCCCTTGGACAACACGCACGAACGGTTCGTTCTTGTACGCATTGTGAAACCATTCGGAGACCTGCGCTTCGGTGGTGTCACCCGGCACGTCCACGAAGCTGGTCGCGAAAATGCCACGCGGCAACGGCGCTGACACGGGCACAAACTCAAGAGACAGTTCGCGACCGCCCGCTTGCGTCAGGGTCTGAATCACTTCGGGCACATGCTGGTGCGACAGCGGCTTGTACGTGCGCAAGTTCGATGCACGGAGCGGATGGTGCGTCGTCAGCTGAGGATTCGCGCCCGACCCCGAAGACCCCGTCGCGGCCACGGTATGGACGGCGCCGCGCAATGCGCCCGCTTTGGCCAAGGGCAAGAGCCCCAACGTCATCGTGGTCGCGAAACAACCGGGGCTGGCGACGTATTTGGCTTTGGCGATCGCCGACCGATTCAGCTCCGGCAGCCCATAAACAAACGTGCCTTCAGCAAGGTGGCTGGGAATGGGATGTGGCGCGCCATAAAAAGCTTCGTACTGCTTTGCATCGCGCAGGCGAAAGTCGCCCGACAAATCGACAATGCGCACGCCGAGCGGCAGCAGCTTTTCCACCACTTGAGCTGTCGCCTTGTGGGGCATCGCCAAGAATACAACGTCTGCGCCCTGGGCCGCCTCATGCGCGGGGGTCGACTCGAAAACGAGCTCGCTCAGCCCCGTCAGATTGAAGTGAACCTCGCCGAGTTTCTTGCCAACGTTGTCGACCGCCACCACGCGTGTCACCGAAACGTGCGGATGAAACAAGAGCCGACGCAGCAGCTCGGCGCCGCCATAGCCGGTTCCACCGACAACAACTGCTCTGCATTTCGCCATTCCCAAAGGGTGTCTGCTTCTCGCGCCCGAATCAATTTATCTCGAGGGGTCCGCGTCAAGAGCCGCGCATCGCGGCGTTCACACGCGCTTCGATCCGCCGGCACGCTTCCACGATTTCTTCAAAAGATTTCGCCTGATTCACCAAAAGCCCGTCCTGGATCATTTGGCGGTAGTCCTCTGCAAGCGAGTCGAGACTCGCCCCTTCAGGGACGAGTCTCAGGGCACCTCGGACAGCGATCTCGTAGTCGATCGTTTCGCCGGTCTCGGCCTTCGCCGAGAAGAACATGCGCTTATGAAGTGCGACTTGGTGGGCAACGCCGTTCTGCTGGAGGGCCGCTTCGGCGTGGCCTGCTCTTTCGAGTTCGGCAAGGTCATGCCAATGGCGGGAGAACCGGGAGCCGGGCAGCTTGCCCCCCAGGCAATAAACGTGAATGGCGGTGGCCTTCTCCCAAAATGTCCCCTCCACCTTCATGATCCTTGGCGTGCTCACCGGAAACGTGAGCACGGGCAGGTACTGCGCGGCATCACACACGATTGGGATCGGGGTGTACGGTTCGCCGGTGGACCTCGCACCAAATTCGAGGATGACGACAGGCTGAACGTAGCCTGAACCCTCGGCTGCATGTTCGTATTGGATACGCATCACGTCCGAGCGTTCGGAGTCGACGCTCGCGGTCGCAGCAAGTCTCTCCTGATTGAGACCGCCACGGACGACGGGCAAAGCCAACTCGGCGACCCATGTCGTGAGGCGTTCGCGAATCGCCTTGGTCCATTTCCTTTCTTGGCTCTTGTTCGGAGGCAAAGCCTCCGCGCTGTCCGGCCTGACAAGGTCTGGGGCGATGGCTCGGATGTCGTAGGTGAGGTCGATGTCCTCGGAGAAGCGTGCAATCGCGCGATAGGCCTTCGAAAGGGACGTTCCGCCCTTGAAGACGAGGTGAGCGCCAAACTCCGATTCGAACATCGTTCGCAAAGCCCACACCACCCAAACGTCCTTCTCCAGGAGGTGTGTTGGACGACCAGACGCCGCGGCCGCGACGCCCAGCGCCTCATTGCGCTCTGCTTTGCTGAGTTGGAGGAATGCCTCAGCCATGGACGAGAGAACTCACCTGCGAGGCCAGCCAAGTCGGAAGACGTCCCTGCGCATTTGCGAGTTCCTGAAGCTCCGGAGCCGAGAGTTTGCCGCGAAGGGCTTGCACCGCTTCACCAGCTCGCCCACGGCCGAACCACGCCAGTGCCCGAATCGCCTGACCCGCGCGACTCTGCGACAGGGCAAGTTGCCATGAGGGAGCATGGCGAAGCTCTATGCTTTGCTTGCCGAGTGAGAGCTGACGACTGCGACCCGAAGTCAGGTACACCATTCGAATCGGAACTTGTGTCGTGAGTCCCAGCGCGTTGGCAGCGGACGCACCATGCGGAACGACAGTTTCTCCCTTCAACGTCGCCAGACCTTGGACGAGCGTTGGAACTGCCGGTGGACGCACGCCAAAACGGGTTTCAATGGGGCGAACATAAATTCCTCGTCCAGCGCGAATCAGGTGCCCACTCTTCACGAGTCGTGAAAGGGCCTGATCGATGGCCGCACGGCCTCCGAGATGGAGGAACTCCTTGGCAAGGAGGGGCGTCCCTTCGGGACTCATCGCTTTCTCGAGGATTTTCTGGCCGAGTGCCGACATGTTGTCAGAAACTTATACCGTTTTCTGACTACATCCAATACCCATAAATTATATTGAAAAGTTAGATGGTTAGCGGTCTGACCTCCACGTTGGCTCTTCGTTTCGCCGTAAACGTTTCGCCGTACACATCGGGGCTCTGCTTGCCGCTACGGCTGCAAATGAAGGATTGCGCCACGACGTCCAAAACCCTCAGCGGCGGCCTTTGCTTCGCCCGCTTGGAATGAAATTCACGCACAACTCTGTCCTTCTGTTTCTCGATACCTACGGACAGGAGGGCATGAAAGTTGTCAAATGAGGTCCACACGCGTTCACGCATCGCGGTGCTCCACCCGCGAAGACTGCCGAGCGAGAATGTTTTCAAGCAGCTCGCCGATGAGGACCCAGCAGTTCAGGAACGGGCGAGAGGTCTTCTTCACAGGCGGTTTTTCCCCCAAGCAGAGCGTCTTGCCATTCGTGATTTTCATCTCCTTCGTTTTTTCTTCGAGGAGATCGTCGGACTTCCTTTCATCCATCACACGGAAGAGGACTTCGTTGCAGAAGCCAAGGTGACACTTCACACGCTTCTTTCCAAATCGAACAAACCATTCACCAGCACCAGGCTAGGGTTGGCAATACGCCGCCGACTGCTCAGAATGGTTGCTGCTGATTACCAAGTTCCGATGTCGCCTCTCGCCATGTGCGTGGATTCGCTTCAAGGTCTTATTGCAAAACCGACGAAAGCAGGCAGGTCGCAGGCACCGGCTCTTATTGCCGAAGACGTGATTGAGGAACTTTCTCTGCGCCCCGTGAATAACGCACTCAAGCTGTTGCGCCGCCGGGCCCATCGCGCATTTCCCCGCTCGCTCGAACCAGGGCTAAGTTCGCCTGGTGACCGCTTGGTTGCACCCGACGTCCGCAGGCTGCGTGAGACGCTTGAGCGGTTGCTTGGGACGCTCAAGCCCAAGCAAGAAAGGGCCATCAAAGGCTTATTCGGCTTAGCGGACGGTGTTGAGAGGACGCTCAAGGAAGTGGGCAAGGTGATGGGTGTTGGCCCAGAGAGAGCGCGCCAACTTGGGGCTGCCGGCATGCGGCGTCTGAGGCATGACTCGCGTTCTCGACACATTCGTCCTTTTATGGAGTCATTTAAGACTGAAGATTCGTTCAGGGTCGTTACCAGGCCACAGAGGAAGACGCGACAGACGCTCCACGATTGGCAGCCGCGCTCTCCATCGACTTCATCTCTGCCACTCACTCAGGCTGAAGAACACCGGTTGGTGAAGTGGCTCGCGAAGCTTACGCCGCTTCAGCGGCAGTTTCTGCCCGAAGTCCTGCGGGGCGAATCAACCAACATCGATTTGACGAACAGTGACCATGTGCGGGCTCAAGCAAGCTTGCTGAGAAAGACGCGGTTGGCACTCGTCACGGGCGCTTTAGGACGGCGACCCATTCCCGAGCTGATACAGGCGTTGACCCGGCTCGCTCAAGAGCGACCCATGGGCCGCCTGATGCGTTGGGGCGTTTTACACGCCTTGCTGGAAGTGGCTGGCGGAGACGTCGATGTTCTCAAAGATCTCATCTTAGAGATGTATCCGGGCGAGTTTTCTGAAGATGAGGTCTCCCGCGGTCTCGCGGGCTTCACTGAGGTAACCGCTCACATTGGCAACACACGTCGTGGCTCAGCGAGCGCGTCGGCGGAAGACGCGGTCTCCGCTCTGCATGGTGTCATCGTTTCTATTGGCCAGGAACGAGTTGACCGTCGTCGGTTGGTCATGCGCCGCCTTTACCGCGACACCTTCTATCGCGTGATGCGGCGCGATGAGGAAATAGGTTCCAGAAGGGGGCTGGAAGCACTCGCGCGGGCAGCGGAGGAGACCCATCGAAGTCCATCAGAGCGAGGCCTGCTTCAGGAGACATTCGAGTTCTACCGAGAGGCTCGGCGATTTCAACCCAACGGTTTTCGCGAGGACACGCCGCATGGACGAGAACCCTTGAGCCCGGCGCAGCGCTATGGAATCTGGGCCGCGGTGAAGTCGCTCCAGAACCCGGCGGAAACTTGTGCGCTCCTCACAAGCGAGGCTCGGATCGGCAAGACCATCATGGCAGTGCTTGGAGCGTTCAACGTACGACGAGCGGACGGGGTTTCTGCAGTTCAGCGTGTTCTCTACACGACATCGAATCAGGCAAAGTACGAAGTATGTGATGAGATTGTGAGGCGAACGGCGTTCAACATAGAGGTGCTCGTTCTAGACGGCACCCAAGAGCAGAAACGCGAAACACTTCGTCGCGCCATGTCGGCGCCGGGCAACGTCGTTCTCTTGGCGAACTACGAAAGTGTTCGAGACTTCACCGACGAGATTCAAGATTTTCGACCGGACGCGCATATTATTGACGAAATTAACAACCTGCGCCGAGGCGATGACACGCTTCGGGCGCCGCGAATTTTTGGCATTCGGGCACCGTATCGGATCGGGATCAGCGCCCAGTTGATGGTGACCCGCTCGGAAGACGTTGCTACCACGCTCTCTTGGGCACGCAATCGACTGTACCCAACTCCGGCATCGGCCGAAAGACTCCGGGCAGAGGAGCTCTACACCGCGCTCGACCCCATTTCGGTTCGATGGCGTCGACGAATTGTGCTGCCTGAGCTTGTTCATCCGCAGCATGAAGCACGCTTCGTTGAATATGACGAGGCGCAGGACAACGTGATCCGCACGATGCGCCAAGATTTCGTCCGGTGGCGGCGGTTTGAAGCGCGGCCGGACAAAGCAAGCCCAGCGGACAATCTCTTCGTCAGGTTCGACATGGAGCGTCGAGCGAGCGTTGACCTGGCTCTTGTCATGCCGGGCGATCACTGGACCCACCCTTCGCACAAGGTTCGCGAACTCGATGGCATCATCGACGAGGAAGCCGCAACGAACGGGAAAGTACTTGTGCTTGTCGACTTTCCCGAGCTGATGGACCGCCTGATTACGCGGTATAACCAACGTCTTGGTGAACGTGCCGCCTTTGGAATTTCGGGGAAGACGCCGATGTCTCAGCGCAGAGACATCGTCCGGAAATTTAGAGGTGACCCTCAGCAGGCGAAAGTCTTGTTTGGCACGTCTTTTCTGTTGGGCGCTTCCCTGAACCTTTCTCAGCTGCCAGGGGCGCCCTTCCGTAACGCAACAGTTGTTCGGCTCAGCCGACCGTGGGTGAACCTAGATGATGGGGAACGCCTCATTGACATGAAGCAAGCTCACCCGGTCCGGGTCATTACGCTCATCAGTCAGTTTAGAGCGCGCCAGGGCGAGCCACATTTGTCCACGATTGAGGAACTCCAGGAGAAGAATCTCTCCGGCAAGCGGGTGCTTTTCAAAAGTGTCTTAGACGGCAACCCCGTGATGAGCGATGAGCAGGTGGAGGCTTTGGAGGCGATGGCAGACCGTGCTTCAGAGGGTCTTAAAGTCACAAACCAGGCGCGCTAGTTTCGGAAAGTATCGGCCGTTTTCGGCGCATAGGCGGAATAGCCGCAGTTTTCCGGCACGTCACGCGGTGAGCCGAAGCCGTCGAGCCCGGGCCACATCCCTTTCGAGCCCACAAAGCCTCCGCAGAGCGACCCGTAACAACTGCCCTGCATTCAGCCTCCTTTGAGCCGAATGCCACGGGCACTTATCCTCGTGGTGCGTTGACCATTTGAATCGAAGGACCATGGTGCGCGAAACTTTGGGGAACGAATTGGGAGTGAATGCGGAGAGCATCCCCGGTGCGCGCCTGCGTGTTATTGAGACGGCATGAAAACGATTCTCGCGCTTGCCTTGCTGGGCTCAAGCCTGGCGCTTGCGCAGGGCACAGACGTTCCGGAGCTCAAGCTCGACACG
>JBJXGM010000039.1:0-19552 GCA_046155985.1 Myxococcaceae bacterium
CAACGACATCGGCGTGAATGTGTGCTGCCGGTGGCGCGTGACGCAGTTCTCTCCGAACTGCCCTACGCTTGAGGTGCATGCACCCAAGCTTCACCGTTCGCCTCCTTCGCCAGCTCAGGGTGAGGCAGCTGTTCCGTTGGTGGGGCGCCCGGTCACTCGCCGCCAGCGCCCTGAGCTACGGGTTGGATGTCGCCATGCTGCTCGCTTGCGCGAAAGTGCTGGGCCTCTCCACGTCTCTCAGCGTGATCGCGGGAGCGACGGTGGGTTGGGTGTCGAGCTTCTATTTGAACCGGCGTTTTGGTTTTCGCCAGCATCACGCCCCCCTGGCGCCCCAGGCGCTGCGATTCACAGCAACAGCGCTGGGCGGCATGCTGATTCAGAGCTGGTTCGTCGGCATCGCCGTCAATCGTTTTGACGCGCCGCTCTTGCTTGCCAAGTTCGGCGTCGACGCGTGCGTGTTCTCGATAGGACTGCCCTTGGCGTTCCGCTATTTCGTCTTCGCACGAAAGACACAGCCGCTCGCGCCGATTGCGGTTCCCAAACCCGAGGCCGAGCGGCTCTAGGCAACGGCGATGGCGTCGATTTCCACCAGCGCACCCCGCGGCAAAGCAGCGGCTTGCACCGTGACGCGGGCCGGGGGCTCACTGGAGAAGCGGCGTGCATAGACTTCGTTGACCTTCGCAAAATCACCCAAGTCTTTGAGGAAAATTGTCGAACGAACAACGTTAGCGAACGTCATCTTCGCTTCGGCCAACACGGCTTCGAGATTGAGCAGCACACGCTCGGCCTGCGCGACAACATCGCCGGGAACAAATTCGCCCGTCTTGGGGTCCAGCGGAATTTGTCCGGAGCAATACAACGTCCGCGTTGCGGCGGTGACTTCAATGGCCTGTGAATAAGGACCAATCGCCTTCGGGGCGCCTTCGGAATGAATGACTTTTCGATGCATGGGTCGCTGCCTAGCACAGCGTCTAGATGCGCTCGACAGAATAAACACCGGTCAGCCGTTCAATGGAGCGCATCAACTCGGTCAGCTGTTTCAAGTCGGAGATGGTGACCTCAAAGGTGTTCACGGCGCGATCATCACCCGTTGCTCTGCAGTTCGCTTGCGAGATGTTGACACCCTTCTTCGAGAAGGTGTTCGAAATATCGGCCAACAAGCCCGGCCGATCCGCTGTGAGAACACGCAGCGTCACCGGTCTCTTGAAGTCCCCACGCACGTCCCATTGCACATCGACCCGGCGCTCCGGATCGGTGGCCAGCGCCTTCTCGCACCCCACGGTGTGCACAGTGACGCCACGCCCCCGTGTAATAAAGCCTGCGATGGCGTCACCCGGCACGGGGTTGCAACACCTGCCAAACCGCACCAGCACGTCGTCGATGCCCCCGATTTGAACGCCAGTTCTCGTCTGTCGACCGACGAGTTTCTTGGCCATTTCAGTGACGCGCTCTGTGACGGACACGTTCGCGGGTGCCGAACCCGAACCCTCGGCTTTCGTACGCTCGTCCGACAACTTCTCGGCGGGCACGAGCCGTTGCACGAGCTGGTTGGGCGCGACCTTGCCGTAACCCACCGCAACGAGCAGGTCTTCCTCGGTGCGGTAACCGAGATCCGATCCCAGCGCCTTGAGTTCCCCACCCTTCGTGAGCTTGTTGAGGTTGAGCGAAAAGCGTCGCAGTTCACGATCCGCGAGCTCGCGCCCCAACGCCAACGCCTTTTCGCGTTGCTGATCCTTGATGAACGCCCGAATCCGCTGTTGCGCACGGCTCGTTTTTACGAACGTCAGCCAGTCCTTGGAGGGATGTGCCCCAGGACTCGTCAGGACCTCGGTGGTGTCCCCATTCCTTAGCTTGTAGCGCAGCGGAACAATTTTCCCGTTCACCTTCGCACCCACGCAGCGATTGCCCACGTCCGAGTGAATGGCGTAGGCAAAATCGACCGGCGTCGCCCCCCGCGGCAGACTTTTCACGTCGCCCTTGGGTGTGAAAACAAACACTTCGTCGGTGAAAAGGTCGACCTTGACCGTCTCCAGAAACTCTTTGGGGTCCTTGAGGTCCTGCTGCCACTCCATCAGCTGGCGAAGCCACGCGAACTTCTCGCCATCTTTCGTGAGGGAAGAGCGACCTTCCTTGTAAGCCCAGTGTGCCGCGATGCCTTCTTCGGCAATGCGGTG
Organism: Myxococcaceae bacterium; assembly: GCA_046155985.1. Taxonomy (GTDB): domain Bacteria; phylum Myxococcota; class Myxococcia; order Myxococcales; family Myxococcaceae; genus JBJXGM01. Next base: position 2,175 of record JBJXGM010000039.1, read on the forward strand.
CATTTCATCGGTACGGATTTGAATCTCGACACGCTCGCCCAAAGGCCCAATCACCGTCGTGTGCAGCGACTGGTACATGTTGGGCTTGGGGATCGCGATGAAGTCCTTGAACCGCCCCGGCACCGGCTTCCAGAGCTGATGGACGAGTCCCAAAGCTTCATAGCAATTCGGAATCGAGGGCATCAGCAGCCGAAACGCAATGACGTCGTGTACCTGTTCGAAGTCCACGCCGTTGGCGCGCATCTTCTTGTGAATGCTGTAGACGTGCTTGAAACGCCCTGTGACTTTCCCAGCGAGGTTGCGTTCCCGAAGCTTGGTGTCGAGGAGTTTGACGACGTCTTCAATGTACTGACCCCGCTCTTTCTTGCGGCGGTCCACCTGCTCCGTCAACGTGGCGTAGTCTTGGGGGCGCAGGTATTTGAACGACAGGTCCTCCAGCTCGGTCTTGATCCAGCTAATCCCTAACCGGTTGGCCAGCGGCGCGTAGATGTCGAGTGTCTCTTGGGCGATGCGCTGCCGCTTTTCTTCAGCCATGTGCCCAAGGGTCCGCATGTTGTGGGTGCGGTCCGCGAGCTTGACCAAAATGACCCGAATGTCCTGGGCCATCGAGACGATCATCTTTCGGAAGTTTTCGGCCTGCTTCTCCTCCTGGGAAAGCGTCGCCGAGGCCGAGAACTTCGACAGCTTGGTGACGCCATCGACGAGCTGCGCCACCTCCGTGCCAAACAGCTCTTTCAGTTCTTCGGGGGTCGCCAAAGTGTCTTCAATCGTGTCGTGCAGAAGGCCAGTGACGATGGATGCTTCATCGAGTTTGAGCTGGGCGAGAATGCCGGCAACCTCGAGGGGGTGGACAAGGTAGGGCTCTCCGGAGTGGCGGAGCTGTCCCTGATGCACCTTGGCCGAATACACATAGGCCTTTTTGATGACGTCGAGGTCAGGGTCAGGGTGGTACGATTGCACCCGGCTGAGGATGTCGCTCAGGCGAATCATTCCTGCACCTTTGTATCGTAGCTTCCACAGTCTAACCCCGCAACGCTACGGCACATCCTGACAAATCGATCTAAGGTGCACCCGCACATGGTGCCTTCGCTGCTCGCCGAGCTTCCAGTGGTCTGCCGCGCATGTGATGTTTTGTGCGCCGCGCAGGCCGCGACGTGCAAAGCGTGCGGCGCCTCGCTCACAGGCGCTGTCGCACGGGCCGCGACAGCCAGCATCCCAAGACCACCCCACCTCGCCGCAGCGGTCCCGCGCCCCACGCCCCCTGCCCCGCCACCGTACGCGCCATCGCCTGCTAGCCCACCTGCAAGGCCGCCCCCTCCTCCGGAACCTCGACAGGTCGCAAAACCGGCTGCGGGCTCACGCTTCATCGTCACCATTGTTTCAGGCCAGTTGCGCGGCCAGCGGTTTCGCCTGATGGCACAGGGCTGTGCGATTGGACGAAACAAGGGCGCAATCACTTTCAAGGACGACCCCACCGTATCGCAGGAGCACGCCGTCTTTCTGGTTCGGGACAACGCACTGTATGTGCGCGATGTCGGCAGCGATTCCGGCGTCTTCGCCAGCATCCACCAAGAGGAACCCATCGGCGATGGGGCGCTGTTCGCCCTGGGCGATTGCCTGTTGCGTTACGTCGGTGCGGCGGAAGCACCACCACTTCAGTTGGGGCAACCTCTTGAATACGGCGCGCCTTTGCCCAAGACCGGCGTCTTGCATCGCGTGGAAGAAATTCTGTCGGGAGGCCGACGGGCCAAAGCGCTCGCGTCGGTGAATCCGGTCGTCACCATCGGCCAAGGCGACTGTGACTTCACCCTCCCGAACGCCGCCGGCGTCGCGGGGCGACACTGCGAAATTCACAGAGGCCCCGCAGGCCCAAAACTGCGTGACGTCTCGGGCGGCTTGGGCACATTCACGCGCCTTCCCACCGGCCGCGAACGTGAACTTGCGCCGGGCGATCGCGTACGCATTGGCGGGCAAGTCATTCAGGTGGATGTCGACGGCGCTGCCGCGTAAGGCGACTTATACCGCCACCGCGGAAGCGGAGGCCGATTCACTTTGAGCAGCCTGTACAGCGTCCTTCACAGGTCCGACCATGCGTTCAAAGACGTCCTGAACCATTGGAGTGCGGGTGGCCACAATCAACATGCTCATGAGGTGAGCCAATCCAGACATCAGGGGATGGAGTGTCTTCTTCCCCGCATCGTCGACGAGCCCAAGTATCGAGCCGACGACACTCCCGAGAATCGTGTAGTTGAGGGCCGTGCTCGCGCTGTTGCCTTTGCTCACACCGCCCGCGGCGATACCCGTAAACAGCACGGCCGTCTGCAACAGGCCCACAACAACTTCGCCTGGCACGGTGCTGGATTCTTCGCTTCTAAACAGGCGATTGATCTGCTTCACGATGGATGCAGCAAAACCCGACTCCTCAGGCATGCCGAGCTTCGCGATCTTCTTCTTGACCGCCAGGTTCCTTGACCAACGGAAGAAGTTGTTGAGCAGCTGACTGACGCCGAGAAAAAGTGACCGTTTGGGAATCGACCCGCCCGACCGATGGACGTTCCACACGTCGAGCGCAAAACCTGCGGTGCTGCCAATTGTCGCGAGCGTTGCGGCGGTGCTGTTGGCAGCCACGGGATCTTCACCCGCCAAAACAATCGCTCCGTCTGCAACGGTGGAGAGCCCCAGCAACACGGCCCCGTGGCTTGCGCGCCAGCTCCCGGGCTGACCCACAAAGTTCGCGATGCCCCGAACCGCCCTGTTGGCCAGCCCAGTCGGGTCGAGCAGATACGCTTTCGCGGCCGCGTGCAGTCCGCCGATCACACCGTCACCATCCTGGAGGACACACGCATCCCGTTGAAAACTCCTAAGAGATTGTCGAAAGATCGCCGCGGTGCGTTGCGTGCTGATTCAATTTTGACGGCCCTGTTGGCGTTCGCGGCCGAACCACTCATAAACCATTGAAAGTATTGATATTCTCATCGGAGCAAGCACTTCCAAAGACTTTCGCTGGCGGAAGCGACTTCGCTCGAACGCGGCGCTATCGAGACCGCGCCGATGTTGGCACTGTCTCGGCAACGTTGGGGAAATGCGTCGTGATGTAGCGCCGGGCCCGGGAATCCGGGCGGTCGCGAAGGTGCCGCGACCACCAACCACGAGCGGTCTCCGGATCTCCTTTGAGCCGGTGCAGCTCGCCGAGTTTGAGCGAATATTCCGGATCAGGCATCAACGCGAAAGCCTCTTCGTACAGGCGAGCGGCCTGCGCATGTTCGCCTTTTTGCTGCTCCGCATCTGCGCGAAGCGAACGCTCCGCAGCAGCGGTCGCGTCCCAGCGCTCTGGCGGCGTCGCGACCAAATACCCTGGCAACACCGGGACCTTCACAGCCACAGCGGTTTCGGCCGGGCGCGTCTGTCGCAAGGCAACAGTGGCCCCAACGGCAACGAGCACGACAGCGCCAACAACCCCAGCATAAAGCGTCCACTTGGAACGGGTACCGTCCGGTCGCAACGGGCGACTTCCCACGCCAAGGCGACGGGTGACGTCTTGGCCAGACCCCATCGTCGCTTCCGCGTGGTCGGACCAGCCCGGGTCCGTCATCTGAGTCTGCGTATCTTCGCCAGAAGTCGCGCGCTTGCTGAGCGAGCGCCCCAGCCCCTGACCGCCCGAGCGCTCCTGCACCATCGCCTGCCGCCGCTCGCGCTCAAACGCTGCGAGCTCCGCCTTGAATGCGTCCGCCGTTTGAGGGCGATCCGCGGGGTCTTTGCTCAGCGTGCGCAGAATCAGCCGTTCCATCGCGGGCGAAATTTTTGCTTCCGGCCTTCGCTGCGTCGGGGGTATTGGTTTGTCGTTCAGATGCTTGGTCGCAAATCCAACTGCCGAATCCGACTCGAACGGCAAAACACCTGCGCAAAGCTGGTAAAGTATGACACCGACCGCGTACAAGTCCGAGCGCGCATCCAGCACGGCACCGCGGGCTTGTTCGGGCGACATGTATTCGGGTGTTCCGCACACAAAACCAGCTCGGGTCAGCGCCGGTCCGTCGTCGCGCGCATCCTGAATCTTCGCGATACCGAAATCGAGCACTTTGACGAAGTCGGTTTCGCCGCCTCGGCGCGGCTCGACCATGATGTTCTCAGGTTTCAGGTCGCGGTGAATGACGCCGGCTTGGTGCGCTTCCGACAATGCTGACAATACTTGAGAAACGATTCGCGCGATTCGGGCTTCAGGCAGCGGCCACTCGCGCGCAAGAATCTGCTGCAAATCCTTTCCGGCGACAAACTCCATCGCGATGTACAGCGCACCTTCTTCGGCTTCGCCGAAGTCCAAAATGCTGATGGAATTGGGATGATTCAGTCGACTTGCGGCCTTGGCTTCTCGCTGAAAACGGGCCTTCGTGCGCTCGTCCGAGAGCAGCGATTTGCGCAAAACCTTGAGGACGACGGGCTTCTCCAGCGCGACCTGCGTCGCCCGATACACCTTGCCCATCCCGCCTTCGCCGATGAGCTGCTCAACGCGGTATTTTTGCGCGACCAGCCGACCCACGAGGTCATCCTTGTCCGCCGAGCGCAGCATCACCGCGCCACAGGAGGGGCAATACCTGGCGTTCGCCGCCTCCGTGCCACACGAAGGACAATTCACGAAACAAACGTTTGCACGCAAATCGCCACCCCGCAAGGCAACACGGTAATGTAGGCGGGCATGATTCCTTGTCCCCAATGCGGGCGCGCCAACGCGGCCACCGCGACGACGTGCGGCATCTGTCGCGCGCTGCTGTCGCCACCCAAGCTTTCGCCGAAACCACCCGCCGTCTCGCTGCGCGTCGTGCGTGCTGACGGGGGCCCAGAAGCGGTTGTCGTGATGCGGGGAGAACAATTGCGATGCGGCAAACGGGGCGACTTGGCTTTCGCCGATGACCCGTTCGTCGCGGACATCCAAATGAAGCTCTTTTTTTCGGGCGGGCACCTGGCCGTCCAGGACGTCGGCGGGGGCAACGGCACCTTCCTTCGTCTTCGCGATGCGCGTGAGCTGTCACCCAAGGGCGAACTTCGCGTGGGCCGGCAACGCCTCATCCTCGAGCCTCTTCCTCCCGCGCGGCCAGGTCCGGGCGGCACCCTTGCCTGGGGCTCGCCGGATGACGGGGCAACGTTCCGGCTGTTGCAACGCTATGAAGGGGGAGTCGTCGGGAACGCCTTCATGTTGAAGCCTGGAACCACCACCATCGGCCGTGAGGCCGGCGACATCACCTTCCCCCAAGACGGTTTTGTCTCTGGACGTCATGCCGCGCTGGACGTGAAAGAGGGTCACGTCATGGTGCGGGACTTGGGTTCGTCCAATGGCACGTTTGTGCGACTGACAAGCCCCACGCGTGTCGCCAGCGGCGATCAGTTTTTGGTGGGACGACAGCTCGTCAGGGTGGAAATCCGAGGCTGAAACGCTCAGCCGTAGGACTTTTCCTTCTTCTCTTGCTCTTCCTTGCAACGAATGCACAGCGTCGTCACAGGACGGGCTTCCATGCGCTTGGGCGAAATTTCCTCTTCGCAGCGCTCGCAAATCCCAAACGTACCGTCTTCGATGCGCTTGAGCGCCATCTCAATCTTCTTGAGAAGGAACTTCTCGCGGTCACGCAAACGAAACACCATGGACTGCGCATACTCTGAAGACGCCAGGTCGATTTCGTCCGGCAAATCGTCCGTGTCGAAGTTCGACTCTTCCAGAAGTGTCTTTTTGGCACTCTCGAGAAGGCTGAGTTTGCTGTCCTCGAGCATCTTCCTGTAACGCTTGAGGTCTTTCTGATTCACTCGAAACCACTCCTCGAAAATGGGACACGGGGTCCCGAAAAAAGGCGGAAAAGCTTTGTCGAGCCGCTTCTCGATGTCAAGGTAAACCCATGGAAGGGTCCAAATTCGACCGCGAATTTCTACGCGCCGCGCTGCGCATGGCGGGACACACAGAAGTCGACCACTTCCTCTACATTTCCGATACCCCCCTACCGAGAACCGAACTCCGCGGCAAGCCGGCAAAGAAGAAACTGATTTACGCCGTCACGCTCGAGCCTATCGCACGCGAGCTGCAAGAAGCGGGAGCACGCGCATTGGTGATTCCCGCTTATGACTACTCCCGCGTGGAGCGCGTCAAAGTCGCGTTGGTGTCTGCGCTGGCGCAAGGCGCGCTTCGCGAGGGCGACCTTGTGCTGAGCATGACCGGACGCATCGGCCGCTCGCCGGATACCGTGATGCAGATGCGCATCGGAGCGTCGCTCGACGACCGGCTCACCATCGAGGGCGTCAAACTGGGCGATGAGTTCAATTCGCAGGTCATCGACGCGCTGATTCAGTTGGCCTTGCAAATCGGCCAGCAAGGGTTCGAAGGCCACCCCATCGGTACCATTTTGACCATCGGCGATCACAACGCGGTGATGGAGAAGAGCCAACAACTCACCATCAACCCCTTTCAGGGCCTCAGCGAGGTCGAGCGCAATGTCTTGGACCCCCGCATCCGTGAAGCCATCAAGAACTTCTCAGTGCTGGACGGCGCTTTCGTCATCCGTGAAGACGGCGTTGTCTTGGCGGCCGGGCGCTACCTCACCGCGCAGGATGAGGCTGTGCAGATTCCTTTGGGACTCGGCTCGCGCCACGCAGCCGCTGCCGGCATTACGGCTTCGACAGGCTGCCTTGCGCTTGTGGTGAGTCAAACCTCGGGTGCAGTCCGCCTCTTTAAGAACGGCGGCATCGTGCTGGAACTGCACCAAACCGCCCGGCGGACCTAAGGGCCCTGGTCGAAATAGCCTGTGCATCCTGAGGGCCGATCTATCCCGCCTGGCTTTGTTGCTCGTCGGTTACATGCCCCGATGGGCATGCTCCCTCCTCGCGTCGCGCCATGCGGGCACCTCGGCGCTTATCACTGCTCACGCTATGTCGACCAGGGCCCTAAAGACGCCGAGCGGTGCCCTCCGATGGACGAACTAGTTCGTCCTGAACTCGGCGTCGACGACGTCTTCCTTCGGCGTCGCTTGGCTGCCCGGAGCGTTGCCCTCGCCACCCGGCGCTTGCCCGCCTGTCGCTTCGCCACCGCCTGGCTGGCTTGCTGAGGCACGGTACATCTCTTCGGCCGCCTTGTGGCTTGCTTGCTCCAGTTTGGAAACGGCCGCTTCAATCGCCGCCTTGTCGGTGCCTTCGCGAACCGCGTTGACGTCTTTGATGCCCGCTTCCAACCCCGTCACAGTGTCAGCAGCCAACTTGTCCTTGTTTTCCGTGATGAGCTTCTCCATCTGGTAAACGAGGTTTTCGGCCCGATTCTTCACTTCGACGAGTTGCTTGCGCTCTTTGTCTTCCGACTCGTGCGAGCGGGCGTCGGTGACCATCTTCTCGACTTCGTCCTTCGACAACCCAGACGAGTGCGTGATGGTGACTTTCTGTTCCTTGCTTGTGGCCTTGTCTTTGGCCGTGACGTTCAAAATGCCGTTGGCGTCGATGTCGAACGAGACTTCGATTTGCGGCACCCCGCGCGGTGCGGGTGGCAGGCCCGCCAGATGAAACCGACCGAGCGTGCGGTTACCGCTCGCGATTTCGCGCTCACCTTGAAGTACGTGGATTTCCACCTGCGTCTGACCATCCGCGGCCGTCGAGAACGTTTCCGACTTGCGGGTAGGAATGGTTGTGTTTCGCTCGATGAGCTTGGTCATCACACCGCCCAACGTCTCGAGCCCCAAAGACAGTGGCGTCACGTCGAGCAGAAGAATGTCTTTCACTTCACCCGAAAGCACGCCGGCCTGAACGGCCGCACCCACAGCAACGACTTCGTCGGGGTTGACGGACCGGTTGGGCTCTCTGCCAAACAGCTTCTTCACCGCCTCTTGGACTTTGGGAATGCGCGTTGAACCACCGACCAATACGACTTCGTTCAAGTCCTTGACGTCGATGCCGGAGTCCTTGATGCACTTTCGGCAGGGTTCCAGCGAGCGCTCGATGAGATCGTCGATCATCGCTTCGAACTTCGCGCGGGTCAGTTTGACGTTGAGGTGCTTGGGGCCGCTCGCATCGGCGGTGAGAAACGGCAGGTTGATGTCCGTTTCCATCGTGCTGGAGAGTTCGATTTTGGCCTTCTCGGCCGCTTCCTTCAGACGCTGCAGCACCATCTTGTCTTTGGAGACATCAAGTCCGCTGTCCTTTTTAAACTCGGTAATCAGCCAGTCCATGACGCGCTGGTCGATGTTGTCGCCGCCCAGGTGCGTGTCGCCGTTGGTCGCCAAGACGTCGACCACGGACTCGCCCACTTCAAGAATTGAAACGTCGAAAGTGCCGCCACCGAAGTCGTAGACAGCGATTTTTTCGTCCTTCTTCTTGTCGAGTCCGTACGCCAAGGCTGCAGCAGTCGGCTCGTTGACGATGCGGCGTACGTTGAGCCCAGCGATTTCGCCAGCGTCTTTCGTGGCCTGTCGCTGCGCGTCGTTGAAATAGGCGGGCACCGTGATGACGGCGTCGGTCACTTTCTCGCCCAAGTAATTCTCTGCCGCCCGCTTCAGCTTGAGCAGCACCTGCGCCGAAATTTCCGGGGCAGAAAACGGCTTGCCGTCGATTTCCACGCGTGCATCGCCGTTGGTGCCTTTGACGACCTTGTACGGCACCAACTTCGCTTCCTCTTGGACCTCGTCATGGCGCCGACCCATGAAGCGCTTCACGGAGTAAACCGTTCGCTCTGGGTTGGTAATGGATTGTCGTTTGGCGACCTGCCCCACCAGGCGCTCGCCGTCTTTCCCGAACGCGACGACGGAAGGCGTGATGCGGCTGCCTTCTTCGTTGGTAATCACCTTAGGCTCGCGGCCTTCCATGATGGCAACCACGCTGTTGGTGGTGCCCAAATCGATTCCGATAATCTTCGCCACGGGCCTATCCTCCTGAAACCACTAAAGTAATCACGTTCAGAACAACGTGTTTGTAAACTAACCACCTGTTTCAACGTGTCAACGCTTGCCGAACTGCATAACGCGCTACGCACTACTGCTTCCTACATTCGCCACCGCTGCAGTGCGGCGAGGCCAGGATTCGATGTAAGGCCCTGTATTTGCTAATACTCGGACAATGGCCGACTTGCTGCATCAAAATGCTGCGGTGCATCAGTCCACCCTGGCTTAGGTATGCGGCATGAGCGTCGTATCGATCACGAGCGCAGGCAGGAACACCGGCAGGAACTCCGCCGGAAGCGCAGTCAGCATCGCCACGGCGCGGTCCGCCAGTGAGCCGCGCGTCGCGGTCCTCCTGAACGCAAACGCCAGGCAAGTGAACGGACATGTCCTTCGGGCCCTGTCGCACGTTGTCGGCCGCGGTGATCTCATGTTGTCGCGCTCTCCCTTGGAGACCCGAAGCGTTGCGCGAAAAGTCCTCGATGGTGGATATGACACTGTGTTTTGCGGCGGCGGAGACGGCACCTTCATCGCCTTTGTGAACGCGATTTTGGCCGAGCGCGAAACACGCTTTCCCGCGCATCCATTGCCCCGCTTCGGCGTGCTGCGGCTTGGCACAGGCAACGGCCTGGCGAGCTGGGTCAGTGCATCCACGCCACGCGGCGACGGCTTTTTGGACGATGTGCTTCGGGCCCGGGCCAACCAAGTGCCCAGTGAACGCACGCTTCACCTTCTTGATGTCGAAGGTCAGCGCGCGCCATTTGCGGGGGTGGGTATCGATGGGCAGGTATTGAACGACTACGTCTGGATTCGCGAACACTTGGGGAAAGGGGCCCTGTCCCGCGTCTTGTCAGGCGGGCGCGGTTACTTTTCCGCCGTCGCGCTGCGAACCCTGCCGCACTACCTCACCCACGCCACGCTGCGCGAATGCGAAGTCTGGAATACGGGTGACGCACCAGCATTCCGGCTGGATGACAAAGGCCACACCACTGACGTCATCGAGCCCGGTGGTGTCCTGTTTCGCGGACGAACGTTGCTCGCCTCAGCTGCAACCATCCCCTACTTTGGCTACGCCATGCGGATGTTCCCGTTCGCAGACCAACGACCCGCACATTTCCAACTGCGCCTTGCATCCGTCGGCGTCACCGACGTGCTCCCAAACCTCGGCCGCCTCTGGAAAGGCGAATGGTTTCCCAAGGACAAAGTGCAGGACTTCCACGCACGCAACGTCCGAGTCGTGTTTGATGAACCCATGCCACTTCAAATCGGCGGCGACGCCGAAGGCTATCGGTCGCACGTGACGTTTGGCGTGTCGAAAGACACGCTCCAGCTGCTCGACTTCCGCGGGAACTCGCCGCGCGCTACCGGGCGACCAAGCGTCGCGCGCTAACCTCTGTCCCGCGCGGCCGGCGGCTTTTCACCGGGTTCGCGCTTTCTTCCCATGGCCAGACCAAACGTCACGGCAAAGCGAGGGCCGTGTGCGTCATAGAGGGAAAGCTCTTCCGCATACGTGGCGCCGCGCCGAAGTCCAGCGAAACGGGCCTCGAGCTCGGCCTCGCTCAGGGTCTCCACAAGCTCAGGCTCAAATCCGGAACGGGCGAGTGCACGCAGAAAGTCGGTCGGCGTTCCCAAGGCACTCCCCCAACGCGCTTCCAGGTGCTGCACCAGCGCTTCTGCGGGCGCCCGTCCCACTTTGAAAGGCGCCAAGCAAAGCAGCCTGCCTTGCGGCGCGAGCAAATTTCGAAGGGCACCTGCCCAACCGGCAGCGTCTTTTCGCCAGCCGTCCAAGACGAAAATTGCAGCGAATTCGGAGGGCCCAAACGGCAAGGCGTCGAAATCCACATGCTGCGTCTCAAAACGTTTCGCCCAGGCTTGGCCTGCCGCACGGGTTGTGACGCCCTCGAGCCGTGACTCATCGGCGTCAGCCACCAACACCTGCATTCGAAGCTTGTGCGCGAGCAGCGTGGCCAGGCTTCCCGAACCGCCCAACACCAAGATGCGTGATTCAGGACTCAACCGCGCCGTCTCCAACACGCGGCGAAGCACGACCTCGGTGCCGAGCACTTCTTCGGCGATTCCAGAAGTCAGCAGTGAAATCGGCAGGGCCGGCGTCATTCGCTGGCGCAGCATACACGTCAATACGGCTACAGGTAGTAGACGATGCGCTCGTCTGCGTGCAGCGCTTCATAAATCGCGCGGCGTTCAGCTTCAGAACGCAACAGCATCGTAATCGTCACAGACACGTACTTGCCCTCTCGGCTGGTCACTTCGGTGAGGTCGGGCGTCACGACGTCGTCCTTGAGCGCCTTGGCGACCAAAGCTCTCACGTGGTCGGAGAATGTGGGATCAGCTCGCCCCATCACCTTGAACGGATAGCGCGTGGGGTAAGAAATCGGCTCCCGCGTTTTCGTTTCGGTGGTCACAACAAGTTCGCTGCGAGCTCCGCCAGCGCCGAGCGCTCGCCCTTGGCCAGCGTGATGTGGCCGGCCAGCTTTTCCGCCTTGAAGCGATTCACCACATGCACCAACCCGTTGTTCGTGGAGTCGACGTAAGGGTTGTCGATTTGAAAGGGGTCACCGGTCAGCACGATTTTCGTGCCTTCGCCGGCACGGCTGATGATGGTTTTCACTTCGTGAGGGGTCAGGTTCTGGGCCTCATCGACGATGATGAATTGGTTCGGAATGCTTCGGCCGCGGATGTACGTCAGCGGCTCGATTTCCAAAATGCCGAGGTCCATGAGCTCGTGGTACCCGCGCCCGGCTTTCTTGTCAGCGCGGGAAAGGTTCATCAAGAATTCCACGTTGTCGAAAATCGGTTGCATCCAAGGGTTCAGCTTTTGCTCGACATCGCCGGGCAAGTATCCGATGTCCCGACCCAGCGGAAAAATCGGACGGCTGACCAAAAGCTTCTGGTACAGGCCTTCTTCGGTCGTCTTGTGCAAGCCCGCGGCAATCGCCAACAGTGTCTTGCCAGTTCCGGCCTTGCCGACGACGGTCACCAGCTTGATGTCATCGTTCAAGAGCAAATCGAACGTGTAGCTCTGCTCCATGTTGCGCGGGCGAATGCCCCACACGCCCTCTTTCTGTGGGCGCAGAAGGGCGACGAGTTTCCCCTTCCCCGGATGAAACCTGCACATCGCCGTGTGCGAAGGGTTGGTTTCGTCTTTCAGCAGGACAAACTGATTGGCCACCAGCTCCACACCGGCCGGCACGTCGAGTTCGGCGTTGGGGCGATAGAGAAGGTCGACCACGCTGCTGCCGACCACAATCTCCGCGTATCCAGTATAGAGCTCTGAGATGTCTTCACGCTCGGCGTCGTAATCCTCTGACTGCAACCCGAGCGCGTCAGCACGGATACGAAGCGACGCATCCTTTGTGATGAAGACCGCTTTGAAGTCCTTCTCGCTCTCCATGATGTCCATGGCGACAGCGAGAATGCGGTTGTCCATGAGCTGCCCGTCGGCCATCGACTTGGGCAGTTCTTTATTCGTGAACACGACGCGAATCGTTCCCCCGCCGGGAAGCGGCACCCCTTCGGCCAACGGGCCTTCAAGTCGGAAGGCATCCAAATACCGCGCGACAAGACGCGCGTTCCTGCCGAGTTCGGACAATTCGCGCTTGAACTTGTCGATTTCCTCAATGACGTAAATCGGGATGACAACGTTGTGTTCCGCGAACGCGTAAATCGACCTGGGGTCGTGGAGCAAAACGTTCGTATCGAGAATGAAGTTTTTCCGCATCTGCGTGCGAGGCTTCACCGGTGTGGGAGCGCGTCGACCCAACGAGACTGCGGCGGAAGCTGTGCGGGCTGAAGGAATGCGACCATTATAGGCGTTTTGTGTTTCATCACGAGTAAGAATTCACGTTTGGGGGCGCGGAATGATGATTTTCCCCAGCTGGCGAGGCGGCGCTCCTTTGGCCACATGCAGCTCCGCTAGAGGTAGTCAATTTTCACAAGCGTCCACGAACGTTCGCCGCGAGGGCTTTGGATGGTGACTTCATCGTCTACTCGCTTGCCCAGAAGCGCGCGCCCCAGTGGCGAATCCATGCTGATACGCCCTCCGGCCGGGTCGAGCTCGTCTGCGCCGACGATTTGGTAGCGCTTGTGCTCACCGTCTTCGTCTTCCAAAAGCACCGTCGCGCCGAAAAACGCAAGTGAGCGCTTTTTTTGCTCGGCCGGCGTGACAATGGTTGCCGTGTCCAACCGCTGCTGCAGAAACCGAATGCGCCGGTCGATTTCGCGCAGACGCTTTTTCCCGTAGAGGTACTCCGCGTTTTCAGAGCGGTCGCCTTGCGCAGCCGCGGCCGAAACCTCTGCCGTCACTTTCGGGCGTTCTTTATAGAGAAGCTGCTGCAGCTCGGCATGAAGGCGCTCAGCGCCGGTGCGCGTGATGTAGCGCTTGCCTTTGGGGCCCGCCTTCGCCTCGTCGTCGATGTCTTCGTCTGCTGGCATACCTGCTGCGGTTTAGCCGAACCTTGGCATGCGCGCTGCGACCTCTTCGATGGCTCGCGGTCGCTTCGGCCTAATCGTCCTCACCGGAGACAGCGTCAGACGTCGACATGGGAAGCGTCCCCAATGTTAACGTGACGACCCGGGCGGCGCCCGATTCCATCATCAAGCGTCGCATCTCCTCAACCGTCGCGCCGCTTGTTCGAAAGTCATCGACCACAAGAACGCACGCGCCATTGAGGTCTTCCCGACCGCGAAATTTCAAACCGCAGGCTGCGTTTTCGATTCTCCCGAGCAGGCCCATCGTTTCGCGCTGGGGTTTCATCGAAGGTGCCACCACCGTGAGAAGCGGTCGCGAGAACGAACACTCCGCGGCAAGAAATTCATTCATCAAGCTAGGCGCATCACCTCGGCTCGGCGCACAGGCGATGAAGTCGAGGCCGGAATCGTCCCAGCCCCACGGACGCGTGGCAGAGACCCTTCGCAATACGCCAGACCGGAGCAAGTTTTCGCCCGTGAGCTCCCGGTGACGGCTCAGGATGTCAGCCAGTGCATCGAGTGCCGCAGATCGGGTCTGGACGCCCGCGCGCAATCTCTCCCAGCTCTTTGAAGTGGGGGATGTTCTGCGGCGTAACCTTCCCCACCTTGACGAGATATGTGTCGTCTACTTTCGACAACACGTACCGTGTTCGCTGAACGTCCTTGCGAAGCAGGCACTTGCGAATCCGCCTCAGGCCCCTCGACGTTGTTCGACGTCCCCGGCCGCGGGGTGCGCCCTGCAGGAGGGGTGGAATTGACGGTCATGGGCTGGATTATCGCGGCGGCACAGCGCGCAGTCTCTGCTCAGTCTTCTGCTCGCCTTGGCATGCGCGTCGCATGGCTTGCGACGCAGTCAACCTCACAGATAAGGATTCACAACTTGGCCACACGCAAGAGGACGCCCATGACACCTCCCGGCGCAACAGCAGACAGCCGCACGTTGATTTTGATGGAGCACATGGAGCAGCAAAACCGCCTCACCATCGAAGCGGTTCACGCGCTGGAAGTCCGACTGATGGGACAGTTGGGGCCCAGGCTGGACCGTATTGAACAGCGGCTGGACGCTTTGGAAATCGCCGTTCGGCAGAACAGCGAAGACATCCGGCGAAACAGTGAAGACATCCGACGAAACAGCGGCGATATCGCCGACCTCCGTCGGCAAGTCGAGCGGCTCAACGCCGTTGTCGATGTGGATGCCGCCGAACATGCCATCGCGGCCCTCGAGCGCCGCGTCAGTGCCCTTGAGAAGGAAGCTCGAATCGCCGGGGGCTAGGTGCCCGAAACAGCTGCCTGCGGTTGAAAAACCCGCCGTGACGGGTATTTCCACTCCCCCAGAACGTGTTAAGGCGCCCGCGCGAAAGTTTTTCGCGAGTCGATAGCTCAGCTGGTAGAGCACCGGCCTTTTAAGCCGAGGGTCGGGGGTTCGATTCCCCCTCGACTCATGTTGTATGCGGTAAGCAACATGCGGTGAATTGGGTCCCCGTCATCTAGAGGCCCAGGATGGCACCCTTTCAAGGTGCATACACGGGTTCGAATCCCGTCGGGGACATGCTGAACTAATTGATGTTGCTGTGCTTTTCTGGGGCTTCAACTTCCGTCGCCATCTTTTCGCCACGCTCGCCGACGTCCTGCATCGGTGCCGCGGCATTCTGTTGCCCCAAGTCCTCGAGGCGGCCCCGGCCCAAGAGCGCGATGGCTTGGTCCAGGTGCTCTGGGCTGAGGTGCATGTAACGCATCGTTGTCGAGAGCTGCCGGTGACCGGCGAGCCTCTGGATGTCCGTTACCGTCGCGCCCTTCATTGCCAGATGGCTGCAGAAGGTGTGACGGAGGATGTGCTTGCCGCCTGTCCCGGAGGTTCGCCTTCCGCTGGGCGGCTGCCACCCAGCTCCTCAGGGTTTGTTCGGACATGGGAGTGTTGTCGTCGCGGTACAAAACCCGCTTCCCCCGCAGGTGGCGGAACTTCTCAAGAGCCTGGGCGAGCCGCGGCGTCAAACCGACGGTTCGCGCCTTCCCGCCCTTAGGGGCTGTCACCTCCCCCTTCCATTCCGATCGGCTGATGGTGACTCGGCGTCGACGGAAGTCGATGTCCGTCCACTCCAACGGCAACATCTCACCCGTCCGGAATCCGGCATCGCCACCGAGGAGGATCGTGATCAACGTCCTCCGGTCGATCCTCGAGGACGCCTCTACGAGACCCTCGTATTGCTCTGCCTCGTAGAACTCCATCTCTGGAGCCTCGTACTTCAGGAGCTCGATGCTGACTGGCATCACTGCAAGCTCCTTCCACTTGACCGCGACCTTCAACAGCTTCGAGAGCACGCACAAGACGTTGTTCACCGTCTTGGGACTTCTGTTCTTCAAACGCGCTCTGAGCTTTTGGAGATCTCCCTCGACCAGCGCGTCGAGTCGCTTCGAGCCGAAGAGGGGGATCAAGTGGTGGTCGATGATGGACTGCTTTGAGTCGACGCTGCTGGGCTTCTGCCGATTACCCTTCGCGTAGTCCTCGATGAACTTCGTCGAGAAATCCGCGAGGGTCGGTGCTTCCTTCTGCTCCGTTTCCTCATCGCCGTGGCTCATCAAATGGGCAAACCGACCCTGCGCCCATTCCATGGCGGACCGTTTCGACTTGAAGTCGACCGGGACAACGACCTTCTCCCGGATGACTTCGTCATTGGTCCGCTTCACCACGAGATACGCCTCCCATCTGTCGGGGAGGATGACTCCCTGACGCTTAAAGGGTCTCAACTTCACACTCATC
Organism: Myxococcaceae bacterium; assembly: GCA_046155985.1. Taxonomy (GTDB): domain Bacteria; phylum Myxococcota; class Myxococcia; order Myxococcales; family Myxococcaceae; genus JBJXGM01. Next base: position 18,315 of record JBJXGM010000039.1, read on the forward strand.
GCCGATTTCCTTTCGGCGACAGCGCACCCACTTCGGCGAGGGAAGCTAGCAGGTCATCCCGACGTACGAGGAGCCTTCGGCCACGGTGGACGGCGCCGGGGAGACGGCCACGGTCCTTGAGCGCGTAGATCGCTTTCGGCGTGGTGCGAAGCCACGCGGCGACTTCCTCGATGGTGAGCAAGAAAGGCAGCTCTTGAGGGGAGCGATGGGCGACGCTCAGATCCGACGCTCGACTGCCCTGCTGCTCTCCGTCCTCGACGAGGGATTGTCCCTGGCTCATCTGCGACTCCGCGGCATGACTTATCAGATTAATAGACCACAAATGGTCCATTAATCTCAAGCGGCCACGAGGGAATCTTCAATGGGTCATTATACAATGATAAATGGGCTACCCCCAATGGAGGGACGCTCTCATGGCCGGCAGGACTCCGCTCTCATCCGAAGTCTTTCGACAGCAGGTGAGCTTCACCCTCGAGCAGACCAAATGGCTTCGCGGCCCGGCCGCCCACCCTCAAGGGTTCGCCGCCGCAGTGAGACAAGCGATCGAGGATCAACGGACCCTGTACGACCTCTCACCTGTGATGGTCGAGAAGATGGACTCGGAGGCAAAACTCCTGGGCCTCGATCGACGTCGTTACATCCAGCATCTTCTGAACTTGCACGGCCACGAACTGCTCCAGGAAGAAGGCCCCAGCTCCCCCCGTAAGGCCAGCAGGCGATGAGGTAGCCACATCCGGCTCTAAGCCTCCCGGACACGGCAAGCTGAGCTGTCTCAGTGGCACGTAAGCAGCTGTTATTATTTATTTGATTGCAAACAGTGGCGGACTACTGTACCTTTTATTCGGAAAATAACGTACAGCCATGACTGCCTCTGCCCACCCCCAACTCGAACCAGGCCGCGTGTACCGGACGCGCGATTTTCTGACCTGGACCGCGAACGCTCCGAGGCTCGCCAAGCGCCTCGTGCGCGAGGGCAGACTCGTGCCTCTCGCTCACGGCCTGTTCGCCTACCCTCGCCGGAGTCGCTTCGGCACGGTCCCGCCGACGGACGAAGAGCTCATGCGCGCGTTCCTCGAAGGAGGACTCTTTGTGTTCACCGGACCAGAGCGCTGGAATGCCCTTGGACTGGGCACCACCTCGGTGTTCGCGGCTCCCCTTGTCTACAACACCAAGCGCTCCGGAACCTTCGAGCTCGGAGGGCGCCCTTTCGTGCTGCGCAGAGTGGCATTTCCGCAGAA
>JBJXGM010000040.1:0-5269 GCA_046155985.1 Myxococcaceae bacterium
GGTGTCGAAGTCGGCCTTGCCCTCTACGACGCCTACGACACGTACTACACCCTCACCAGTCGCTGTTCGACGCTGACCGAGAAGTTTTTCGCCGGCGGTCTCTTCCTGCTCGGCGCCGTCCTCCCCGCCGGCGGGTACTCCGCCGCCGATGATTTGATTGATGTCGCGAAGGTCGCCGGCAAGGCCGGACCCAAGCTGCTGGGACCCGGCACCAATATCGGTGCAAAAATCGAGAAGCAGATGGCGCCCCGAGGGTGGAACCGAGCAGCCATCGACAAGGTCATCGCCACTCCGCACCAGACGAGGACCGTCCGGGACATCCGCCACTTACCTGGCGGCGGACAGTTGGATGCTCCCGCTACAGCCTATATCAATCGGCAGGGTCACTACGTCATTCGCAACGACCAAACTGGCGACATCGTTCAGCTATCCAACCGCCACGACCTCGACTGGGGGGCGCCATGGGACTGAAGTCAGTCGCGGAGGAGCGCCTCCAGCGAACGTTTGCAGATGTGGGCACCAAGCACGCGGGCGAGTTCTACGTTCCAGCGTCCGCTATCGACGGGTACATCGATGCCTGCGTCCATGAGTCCCTGGCCATCGCGGGGATAGAGGTGTTCCGGCTGGGGAAAGGAGGCACGCTCAAGGCCGATTTGAGCCAGCTCGCGGACTTCTCCACGATGTTCACTGGGGATGAGGGCTGGGACATTACCGTCCGAGCAACAGCAGCAGAGGCCCATCGCTTTGTTGGGCAGGCGCCGTCGGAGCAGGATGTTCGGTTCAATTTCACTCTCCTGTCTGAGGGGGAGTTCCGGTCCCGATGACGTACTCGCCGCTCCTGCTCCTGCTGGTGCCCATCGCTTGGGTCAGGCCGCGCCCACCCGGTCCGCGATCAAGCAATATCCCGGTCCAGCTCAGACGACGTTGGGGCGATTTTGAAGTGACCCTCAGCGCGCGAAGTGTGGCTGAGGCGCGGCGCCAGCTGCACCGCCGGTGGAAAGTGATTCGATGAAATCCATTCTCCTGCTTTTGGCTGCTGTCGCATCGGGGCGAAACGACGTCGACGTCGCGTTCGAACGGAGCATCACCCGCGAACGGCCGCCGCTCGAAATCCCCGGCGACGCCATCAACGAGATGCCCGGTGCTGCGCAGAGTTGCTCGCCGCAGTTCTCGTGCGGTTGGCGATACCCGCACGACGCCGCGAACCGCCTCACCGAAGACTCCCAAAACACCTACGCATACGACGCTTTAGGGAGGCTTCTTCGCAAGCAGGACAAGCAGACCGGCGCACGCGCCGTGTACACCTGGAATGGCCTTGGGCAGCTCATCTCCGTCGAGCAATTTCCCAACGCGACGTCCTCCGTCGCCACGGAACGCATCCTCTTCACCTATGACCCACTCGGCCGTCGCCTTTCCAAGTCCGTCAACGGCGTCTTGGAGTCCTACGTCTACGACGGCCAAAACCGCATCGCGACACTCGACGCTTCAGGCCAACTCAGAGAGCGCGTCACGTTTGGCACAGGCATCGATGAACCCCTCCTCCTAGACGGCCCCCAAGGCCGCCGCTTCCTTCATGCCGATGCGCTGGGTTCAATTGTCGCCGCGACGAATGGCACCTCTCTCTTGGGCCGCTTCAAGTACGCGCCCTTCGGCGAGGTGCTGGGCGCGCTTCCCAGCGTCGAAAGCCCCTTCCAATTCACCGCCCGAGAGAAAGACAGGGCCGACCTCTACTACTACCGCGCCCGCTATTATGACCCCAGCCTCGGACGCTTCCTCAGCGAAGACCCCATCGGCTTTGCAGGCGGCGACACCCACCTCTACCGCTACGTCGCCAATGCCCCAACGCAGTTGAGAGACCCGTCTGGGCACGTCGCGCCCCTCCTTTTCATCTGGGCGGGTGTCGAAGTCGGCCTTGCCCTCTACGACGCCTACGACACGTACTACACCCTCACCAGTCGCTGTTCGACGCTGACCGAGAAGTTTTTCGCCGGCGGTCTCTTCCTTCTCGGCGCCGTCCTCCCCGGCGGTGGCTACTCCGCCGCCGATGATTTGATTGATGTGGGGAAAGTCGCTGCAAAAGGAAGAAAACCACCGAACCTGACCCCGCTTGCCGCACGTCGCAATGGTGCTTTCAAGGAGGCAAAGCGCCGGAACGGCATTCCAGTGTCGCGCCAGCCGGACCGCGTCACTCCAAATTTGGATCGAAAGGGAAGTGGGCAACCGGGACGTATCTACGAGTTTGATCAGGGCCCCGGGAGAGACCCGATCAGAATTCGAGACGACGCGCGCGGCCATACCTACGGCCCGAACGATCCACAAAACCGTGGGCGTCACTTCAACGATCCAGATGGAAACCACTATGATTACTGAAGCATCGGGCTTCCAGATCGGGCGCGCTCCCGACCTGTTCAAAGCCAATGAGTGTTTGAAGCTTCCCGCAAGAAGTGAATCCGGACATGTTCTGGGACTTGCTGCCATCACCGTGCTGCGAGTCTCTGATCCTCGCAGACGCGCTGAGGACATGTGGGCCTGTATTAGACGTGCACGCGAGATAGTGTTGAGTCGTTTTGAGTCGCATAGAGCATGGATCTACGTTTGCGAATGCGGGGAAGATAGTCGCATTTTCACTCAGCGTAAGATTTGGAGAGGTCTTTCCCTGCGGGGAATCGAATTTCACGGACGAACAACTGCAGAGAGTCTTCGGAGGAACAACGACGGAAGTCTCTGTTTCTACGGCGCTGCTGAAATTGATTCAGACGATCCTGAGCAAGTTCGTAAATTGGTATCCCCAGCTTCACGCTCCTTTCTTGCTTGGGTGCCACCCGAAACGGATCCCGATGTTGAAGGCGTGGTGTCTGCCGGGTGGCACCGAGGGTTTGCCTCTCTGCACGAGCTCCGGGACGTCGCGTTGGCGCTCTGTGCTCGGGGTGGAATCGTGCTCCGAGTCTTCGGCGAATTCGACGACCGCGAAACCGGCGTCGATTGCATCATGGACGTAGCCATGTTTGAGCGGTGCCGCGACACTTAGATCGTGTTGCGTTCCCTGCTCAGATCACCAAGCAGTTCGTCGTTCAGCCAAACCCTGCGAGGCAGCGATGAAGGAAAGCTACTCGGACTCCAACGACATCGCGGCGGACGGGACGCATCCGCTCACCTCCGTCGGAAGCGTGCCGAGCACCGCGAACGCGCTGGGCGGCTCACCGACGGCGAAATTGTCTCGCTCAACCACCGAGAGTCACCCGTCAAGGCGCGTGTGCAGGGTGGAACCTGGGAGGGCCCGTGCGAGCCCGGTGACGCGGAAGCCGCCCGCAAGGCAGCGCAGGTGGAAAGTGATTCGATGAAATCCATTCTCCTGCTTTTGGCTGCTGTCGCATCGGGGCGAAACGACGTCGACGTCGCGTTCGAACGGAGCATCACCCGCGAAGGCAACTCGAGGCAACTCAGACGCTCGTGCCTGCCCGTCTCTCGGCGGCGGGCAGGGACTTGAAGCGCTGGAGCGGCGCATCGCCTCGCTCGAGGCACTGCTGGACAAAGAGACCAAGGAGTAGTCAGGGTTGCGCCATGGGCGGAGCAGTCATCCTCATCTTCGGTGCCGGTTTCCTCTTCATCTTGGGGTTGGTTCTCGCCGCGATAGCGTGGCGACGGCGATCGACGCCACACCTTCTCGCGGCGGTTGTTCTGATGCTACCCCTGCTCGTCGTTTGGGTTGGGCGCTAAAGCGCCCTTGAGCGCGCAACTGCTCCTCGAGTTGTCACCGCACCTCGGGCGGGAGCCCCTCGAGCTCCGGCATTCCGCCCCGTCCGCGGTTCGGCAGCGCGGGCGGCTTGTCGAACAGCGCGAGGCCGTGCTTGAGCGCCTTACCTTGTCTGGACAATTCGCCGCGAGGAAATGGGCGCATTGGCGGATCACTTGCGGCTATCGCTGCGCTTACACGCGCCTCGCGCCACTGGCATCCTTCGATGGGCTCAGCGCGCCATTCCCGCGGTATCGGATCGACCACGCGAGGCCATCGGGAACACCGGGCGAGGTCGTCGGAGGACATGCCCAAGGCGTTCGCCGCAGTCTCGAGGAACTGCGGGTTGCCGCCGCACCCGCCGCCCATGAGCACGACTTCTGTCAGGAGGATTGGTAGCGACCCAGGGCGCGACTACCAGATCCGCCCGCGGGGCCCCGCCCACGCCGGTTGTTGTCGTCGATTATGGCTCCGGCTTTGAAGGACGCCATCGTTCGTAGTCTTTTCGCAAAGCGCGCTCAGTCGGCCTCGGATGCGAACAAAGCGCTCGACAACACGCCGCCACAGGCGCCCAGGAAAAAATTCGCGCCGGGATTCGTCGGACCGAACCGGCCACCGGGTGCGGGCAAGACCTAAGTAGCCCCGGCTCAGCGCATGAACGTCGCGCGCTAAGTCCTTCGCCTTTGGCCCGGAGTTGCGCTAGAGGGGCCTCGCGCCTCGGCGCTCGCCCATGAAGATCCACGAGTATCAAGGCAAAGAGATTTTTCGAAAGTACGGGGTTCCCGTTCCCAGGGGCGTGCTCGCCCAAAGCCCGAACGAGGTCGAAGCGGCCGCCAAGTCGCTCGGCACGCCGGTCGTTGTGGTGAAAGCCCAAATTCACGCCGGAGGCCGCGGCAAGGCCGGAGGCGTGAAGCTTGCGCGTTCCGCCGCCGAGGCCAAAGAACACGCGAAAGCGATGATCGGTATGATGCTCAAGACGCCGCAAACCGGCGCCGAGGGGCAAAAAGTCCGCAAGCTTTACGTCGAAGAGGGTCTCGACATCGCCAAGGAAATGTACCTGGGCATGACCTTGGATCGCGTCACGTCGCGCATCACCCTCATGGCGTCGACCGAGGGCGGCGTTGAAATCGAAGAAGTCGCCGAAAAGCACCCCGAAAAGATTCTGCGTGAAGCCGTCGACCCTGCTGTGGGGTTCTTGGACTTTCAGGGGCGAAAGTTGGCCCAAGGGTTGGGGCTCACCGGTCCGACGGTGAACAAGTTTGTCAGCTTCTGTCGTGGGCTCTATCGCGCGTATGTGGAAACCGACGCATCGATCGCTGAGATCAATCCGCTCGTCATCCTGAAAGACGGTTCGGTGGTCGCGCTCGATTCAAAGATGAATTTTGACGAGAACGCGCTGTTTCGGCACCCCGACATCGTCGCGCTGCGCGACAAAGACGAGGAAGACCCCAAAGAAACGGCCGCCAAAGAAATCGACCTGGCGTACATCGCCTTGGACGGCAACATTGGCTGCATGGTCAATGGCGCGGGCCTTGC
>JBJXGM010000054.1:0-3403 GCA_046155985.1 Myxococcaceae bacterium
CGTCTGCCTAGAGGGTAGGTCTCCACTACAAGCACTTCTGGAAATGGTTTATTGACAGCGAGGGGCTTAGCTCGCCGATTTGCTCAATCTTTCCCCGAAATGGGGTTTAGCTGCGAAGGTTGGGCTAAGTACATGTTCTCGAAGACCATCGTCTTTGGGCTGGCCCTCACGCCAGTCCTGTTGACGGTTGAGAGCATTTGGGATCGTTTGGGCGAGGCTCGCCGCGAAGTGGTGCGGCGCGCGGTGATCGAGGAGCGTGAGCGGCGCTCGGCGGCTGAAGCGCGCTGGAATTCGCTGGAATCCCGTCTCCACCCTCACTTTGTCTTCAATACTCTGGCCTCGATCCGCGAACTGCTCCATCGCGACGTGGGCCGGGCCGACCAGATGATCCAGCGCTTTGCCGAACTGCTCCGGTTTTCGCTCGACGCTCCCCACAATCCGCTGATTCCGCTTGCCGAGGAAATCCGCATGGTGAAAGGGTATCTGGACATCGAGCAAATGCGGCTGGGCGCGCGTCTGACTTGGGGCGCCCAGTGCGACCCAGCAGCGGAGCAGGCAAAGATCCCGTCGCTGTGCCTACTCACAGTGGTTGAAAACGCCATCAAGCACGGGATTTCTCCACGGCGCATTGGGGGCAGGGTCATGATCGAGGCAAGAATGGAGGGAGACTTTCTTCGCCTCTCTGTTGCCGACGATGGACCAGGATTCAAGAGCGCTAACCTACCTCCAGGGCACGGCCTGGACCTGCTCCGCGAGCGGCTTATGCTCCTCTATGGAGGCGGCGCGATGCTAAACATCATTCCCCAACACCCGGGAGTTGCTGTCGAGATCCTGCTTCCCACTCTAGTTAAGGAGCTTCAGCCCAATGCCTAAGCCGCGCTGTTACGCTGTTGACGATGAGCCGCTCGCGTTGGCGTCCTTGGTTCGATTGCTCCAGGCTTCTGGCCAGGTCGATGTGGTTGGGCAGGCCACGGATCCTGAAGTAGCCATCGCTGAGATTCCCGCTATTGCCCCCGATGTCTTGTTTCTCGACATCCACATGCCGGAAATTGACGGGTTCCAACTGCTCGCATCACTTCAACGAGCACCGCACGTTGTGTTTGCAACGGCCTATGACCACTACGCCGTTCGCGCGTTTGAAGTCAACTCGCTGGACTACCTGCTGAAGCCAATCGATGAAGACCGTCTGGCGGCCACGCTGAACCGGTTGTCAGACCGGCTATCCTCACCCGCGCCGGAGCTGGCATCGTTACTCACCAGACTGTCCGGCGTCCTCCCAACCGCTTCGTACCTGCAGAGAGTGGCGACACGGAAGGGGGATCATCTGGTTCTGATTCCTGTCAAGGACATCACTCATTTCGTCTCCGAACATCGCTATACCTACGGCCAGACAGTGCAGGGCCGATTCCTTCTTGACCTCTCGCTTGTGGAACTCGAATCGCGCCTGAATCCGGCCCAGTTCCTTCGCATCCACCGCTCAACGATCGTCAACCTTCAGTGTGTAGATCAAATGAGCCGTTGGTTCGCCGGTCGTGTACTCGTGCGCCTTCGAGACAAAAGCGAACTTCCGGTGAGCCGCGAAAAGGTAGCGGTACTGCGCCAAGCTCTCGGACTCTGAACGGGCGAGCCACTCCTCTTCGCAACGCCGCGAGCCCCGCCGTTGCAGAATCGTCCAATTGCGCAACGGAGCCGAAGGCTTCAACGGGGCATGTCTCAGATGGATGCGCAAACGGAGGATTTCGCAACGGCAGCGAAGGCTTCCAACGGCGGGGCTTTCAGCGTTGCGAAACTGTATTGCGCTAAGCACTGGCATGGCGACAGGTTTCCGCAACACCGTACGGCGACCCTGATATGCCAAATAATGTTGACGAATCTATGCCAAATAATTCTGGCGTCCCAGGTACGCCGGAGCCTTCGGGAAGCGCGCCAGGTGACGTCGTTTGGTTCAGCGTCGCGTTTTGAAATGTGGCGATCATGGCGTCGATCGGCGCTGCCGCCGAAGTGCCAAAACGAGTGGTGATCGCTCTCAGCCGATCAATCGCGTCCTCGATCACGTCGTGCCGCCTCCAGTCCCATTTCAGGCCGGAAGGCAGGAACTCTTGCGCGACGTTGCCTTACCCAAGTCCCCGGGTTGGCGTGACCGTGGCGATCTTCTTGCGCATGACATCCACGAGATCACTTTCGAAATCGTCGGTGAGCATCACGTATCGGTCGGGCGCGTACACGGCGCAACCGACTCTGATCGCCGCGGGCACTTGCTGGCCGACAAGCAGAATGAACTGAATGCCGGGCACCCAGAACCGCCACGCCCGAAAGTCAAGAACGCGATTGCCGAAGGGAAATGCGGCGGCTAAGTGCGGGCTTGCGGCATTGGAGACAAATATCCACAGCGTGCAATGCGCCGGAAAGGATGCCTCATCGAGGAGAAACTGCCGCAACAATTCCTGATACGGGCCGAGAGCGATACGGTCTTCGGTCCGATCTTTGTCGTGCCAACTGATTGCTCCGGCGCGCCAAAACGTGGAAGCCGCAAAGTATGTTAGCGAGTCGACGCGGACGGTCGGCTCGGTAGCGCACGCGTACATTGCCAGCCCGTTCTTGGGTCCCATTGCTGGCGTGAGAGCGTGGAGCGCGGCTTGCAAGTTGAACTGCCCTGGGCCGCGATAGCAGTTCCCCAGCACCCAGTGTTCGCCCCGCGCACTCAGCCGTTGTTCGCAGTCCGCGCACAACAGGTGACGCCACACTTGTCGCGAAGATTGTACCGCACGCGTTGCGCCCACCACGATCGGATGTCGCGGATCGCTCGCGGAGGACGTATCACGCATGAGCCGATAAAACCAGCACTCAACAGATGGCTCCGCTGCAAGGCATCCTCCCGCCGACACAACCCACAAATACCGCGCATCGCTCTAACAAAGGATAACGCCGAAGAACCGGAACCCGATTCGCCCTTGATCGATCGAACGGCACGTACCCAAGAGAGCGCAAATGGTGACCAATACCTGGGATGCAAGCTCCGGGAGGCGGTCAACGACACAATGGGCATCGAACCGGACGCCGTGTCCGTATCCTTCCATCAGGTCACGGCAGCCACTTTACAGCTTTAGTCCGAGATGGTCGCATGGCGCATCCACCAAATCCTGTTCCAGTCCCAGATACCGTTCCGTGGCCTGCACGGAGGCATGCCCGAGCGAAAGCTGGATCTGCTCGAGCGGGGCGTGGCCCTTGTGCGCCAGTTTGGCAAAAGTCCGGCGCAGATCGTGCGGGGCGACACGGATGCCGAGTTGCTCGCTGTAGCGCTCCACCACTTCGAAGATCGATTGCGCGGTCATGCTCACGCCGGCGAGCTGGCCCGCCTTGTTGACTGGCCGCATAATTTTCCCCGTGGCGAAGCAGGCGGCGG
>JBJXGM010000056.1:0-3052 GCA_046155985.1 Myxococcaceae bacterium
GCGTCCCATCTGCGGCGTTGCGGGCCCCTCCTTTCGTCCTCACGTACAGAGAGCACGCTGCGGCGAAAGGGCCTCCCGCGCCTGGCATCTCGGCCTGCTCGCGACGTTTTTCAGCAGCCTGCTAGAGCAAATGGTGGGTGTGCTGGCAGCGCTCGAACGCAGCCGGAAATAGGTCGTCGTGATGCATCCCCTCGTCTATGGCGGCAATGGCCAGTTCGTACTTTTTCCAATCTTTCGCTCGGGACGCTTCGCGTACCGGCCCCGTGCAACGCGATTGAGCGCGTTTCCGTCTCCAGTGGACTCGTGACCGCTGCACCGCATTCCCGGGCAGACGCAAACCCGGATTCCCTTAGAGAAACGACATCGGCGGTGCGTCACACACATTGTCCACACGGGACGTCACGTCGATGCTCTTGGGTCTGTTGCGCATACTCGTTACAACAACGCTGCTGTTGTCCGCCGTTGCACGGGCCGAGGGGCTTGTCGTCTGGGAGTACGCGGACCCGTTCGACGCCGTCACTCGTGCCGAGCAGCTGCCAAATGGAAATTTCCTGATGGCGAACGCCAACGCCTTCTATGAGTTGGTGCCGAACCCCGGCTCAGGCGGAACACAGATAAACCGCCTCGATGACAACTGGCACACCGCCACACGGTTGACGAACGGCAACACCTTGGCGGCGAACATCTTTCCTGACCAACGCGTCCAGGAAGTCTCACCTATTGGCACCATCGTTTGGCAATGGGGTGGTGGTGTGCCCGCTTGCTCAAACACCACCGCGGGATTTGCAAGCAACGCGATTCCACTCTCGAACGGTGACGTCCTCGTTGCCGACAGTGGCGAGCATCGCGTCATGCGCATCACACCGGCAGGAACGAAGTCGTGGCAGTTCGGCCGCTCGGACTGTCTTACAGACACGGTGCCGAACGGCGGCATTTTCAAGCCCTCGGGCCTTGCCCAGCATCCCATGAACGGGAATCTCGTGATTTCGGAGCACCGCATGGTCTTTGAGATTGTTCCTGCTGGCGCTGCCGGGGGCACCATCGTGCGATGGTACGGCGATGGCGTGAACGCCGACGCGCAACCCGGGCACGTCGAAAACGCTGCCGACGTCGCTGTGCTTTCTAATGGCAACTGGCTCATTTCCGACAGCAAAAATTACCGCATTATCGAGGTCGTCCCTTTTGACTCAGTCACGACTGGCGCCATCGTCTGGCAATACGGTGTAACTGACGTGCCAGGAACCACTCCAGGTCATCTGGCGAGCCCTGGCTCAGTCCGCCCGCTGGCTAATGGGAACATCCTTGTCGTCGACGGTGTGCAGGCTAAGGTGCTGGAAATTTCGCGTGCCTTTCTTGATTTTCCGTCTCCGCCCACCCTGGAGGTGGGTCAGTGCGTTGGCCCGTTCGCGTTGCAAATTCGAGATAGTGGAGGCACCGCGCGCGTGGCGAACTTTGCGGTGGATGTATCGCTCTCCTCAAGCGATTCCAACCTCGCGCTGTATTCAGATAGCGGCTGCCAGACGGCGCTCATCGCGCCGGTTTCAATTCCCGCCGGGGTGGGCAATGCGAACGTCTACTTGCGTGCAGCCGCCGCGGGTACTTATCGAATTGATGCCGGGGCTTTGGGCTACGAAACAGACGCTCAGACAATTTTCGCGGCAATCAGTTCTCCACCAGATGGCGGCGCAGGACCTCCTCCCCCGCTGCCGAATGGGCCATCCAGCGCTACAAGTCCCTGGGACCTCAACGTCGGCTGCGCGTGTACCAGCGCGCCCCCGAGCGCGCTCGCGCTCTGGGCTGGGGCGCTTTTGATTCTCTCGCTCCGGCAGCGCAGGAAGCGCTAGAACGCATCGAAAAAACGGGGGTTACATCTACAAGATTCCTCGACAGCTATGGCGCGTTCATGGAGCTGGGTGGTTGGAGCATTTTTGCGGTGATGGACGAACAGCGTGAGATGAACGGGGAGGATTTCTTGTCGGCCAAGCGGGCCAAGGCTGTCCAGCGGAACTCGGGTACGGCGCTGGAACTTCGCTCTGGGCGATATTCCCAACCCGCTGCCACCTCTCGCGTTCGGACGCGATGTCCGATGGCGTCAGCTTTTCAGACAGCGTATGGCGGGGCGCCTCCACCTGATGTTCCGAGCGCGTTCACAGGAATCGAGGCGTTTCTGAAGGACTTCGTCCGTCTGCTGACGTTGGGAAGACACCGACCCGAAACGTGAGCTGCGAGGCTTCCCACATGCCTTTTCTACTTCGTGAGGAGCAGACAAATCCGCTGCTGCTTCGCGTCAGTCGAGACCCGGAGCTCGAGGGCGCGGCGATCGCCGCGGCGGGCGCACAAAATGCTGTCGCGCCAGGCTGGCAGCACCTTGCGCTTTCTCTTGAAGTGACAGCGGAAACACTCTCCCAGCCAGTGTACGTGGGCGTGACGAACGTGGGCTTTGGTGGCGTCGCGGTGTTCGACGATTTTCAAGCCGATTCGGAGCGCCACGCGCACTGACTGCGACTACATGGGAGGCGCTGACGAGGAAATCCGAACGAGGTAGGCGTCGCCAGAGTTGAGGAACGGCGCCCGGCGGAAATTGCTTTGGCAGAGCCACGAGCAACGCTTCCAATGGCTGGTTCAGCGAGCCCAACGGCGGAGCGTGCGGACAAGCGCGAGCGCGGACTCCAACCGCACGGGCTCGCCAACACACGCTTTTCGCAACACAAACGGACTGAATCCCGCGCGACCGAGCCGCTCCAACATCAAGGGTTGCACGGTCAGGGCATCCGAGAGGATGTCTCGAAGCGCGCTCGCGAGCGCAGGTCGAATCAGGAACTTGGCGTGTTCCCGAGGAAGCTTGGCGAGTTGGGCGGCGAGCAGCGTCAAATCAGTCCGACCATAACCAAGCCCCTTCACAGGCGTGTCGACTTCCCGAAATCGCTCGACCATCGCCTCGACCCGTCCCGCATCGGTTTGGGCGATCGGCGCATGCTTCTTGATGATCCAACGCACGGCATGTGCGCCTAAGCCGCACGCAGCACCCAGCACGGCAGCCGCCCAGGGGGGG
>JBJXGM010000072.1:0-15193 GCA_046155985.1 Myxococcaceae bacterium
ACGCCCGTGGAAACCGCCTGACGGTGAACGCCAATGGGGCGACTACCCGCTACACCTACGACTTGGCCAACCGGCTACTCACCGAAACAAACCCTCTCACGAGAGTCACGACGTACACCTACGACGCCGCCGGCAACCGCCAAACCAAACTGGACGCCAACGGCCGCACCACGACGTACGTCTACGACGAAAACCGGCGCCTTTTGGAAACCCGCTTCTTTGACGGCACGCAGTACACCTTTGCGTACGACACACGCGGCAACAGGACTCTTGAGAGGTCGCCGTCGCATGAGAGGGCACTCTCGTACGACGAACTCGGCCGCGTTTCGTCTGTGAATGACGTCACTTTGGGCCGCACGCTGCAATACGCCTACGACGCTTCCGGAAACCGGACGCGTTTGCAAAACGGCAGTCTCGTTTACACCTACGCCTATGACGGCGAAGGACGCCTCTCGGCCGCCAATGGCCCAGGTGGCAGTGTGCAGCTTTCGTACGACGCTTTGTCCAGAAGGCGTGTGCTGTCACGCAGCAACGGTGTCAACACCCACTACAGCTACGACGCCGTGGGACAAGTGCAAGACGTCGTCCATGAGAGAGGCCAGGCAGTCCTCGCGCGCTTCGCGTACACCTATTCAGACGGTAACAGGACGTCGAAAACCAATGCCTCAGGAGACGTCGAGGCTTATGGGTACGACTCGGACAGGCGACTCATCCAAGTCAATTACGGCACCGACAGAGTCGTGAGTTACTCGCTGTCGGGAATTGGCAACCGCAGTTCCATGGACGACGTCCGGACAGTCGCCGGCCAGACGTACAGCACCTCGTACACGTACAACGGCTTCAACCAACTGCTGTCGTCGAACGCTTCGTGCACCGGCACCGGCTGCCCTGCCCGCGTGGTTACAGGTTTCGCCTACGACAACAACGGTAACTTGCTGACAGAAACTGTCGGCACCACCACCGTGCGTGGCTACACCTGGGACGCCGACAACAGGCTGAGAAGTCTCACGACTCCGGGCGGCCTCCACCAATACCAATACGACGCCAATGGCTTGCGGACTCAGCAAGTCACGCCGACGGGCGTCACGAAGTACGTCTTGGACGGCGCCAGTGTGCTGGAAGAGTTAGACGCCGGAAACCAGCAAAAGGCGCACTACCTCACAAACCCCCAAGGCATTGACGACATTTTCGCGTTTACCCAAGGCAGCAGCACGTACTTCCCGCTGATGGACGCCTTGGGCAGCGTCTATGCCGTCTCGAATTCAAGCGGCCAAGTCACACGAAGCTATGGCTATGACGTGTACGGCGAACGCACCAATGTGTCGGGCGCCTCACCTGAGTTGGCATTCGGCTTCACAGGGCGAGAGCACGACGCCTCAGGCCTCAACTACAACAGAGACCGCTACCTGGATGTGAGAGTCGGGCGGTGGCACCAACCGGACCGCGCGCAAGACGGTGCGAGCTACTACGAATACGCGCGTGGAATGCCCTCGTTGGCGATCGACCCGTCCGGTCAGTTTTCAACAGGAGCGCCAATCACCTTGGGCCGAGCCGCTGTACGAGCCGTGCCAGCATTCGATAGTTGGACATCGACTGCGCTAAATCATCCGTTGCTCTTCCTTGCCTTGATAGCGTCGCTAGGAATCGTGTCCGATGACGTAGTCAGGGAAGCGAATCAGCTGTGCCCCGAGGACCGTGACGGAATCATAGAGTTTCATCGAGGCGAAGAAGAAGCTAGGGCGGTTGAAGTAGCGCGTACTCAGTCCTTTAGAAGTGTAGGATTCGGCCTTGGCGAATCTCATGAATTCGGAGCAGCACTCTACCTTTCGAGGGACTACGAAGTCGGCGTTCGCTACGCGAAGAGGGCGGCGGCACGAGTCGGGCGCGGTGCACTCATCTGGGTGACTATCTCCAATGCAATCTGGCAGATCGTTCGAAAGCATCCCGGCGTGCGCGATGGGATTGGAATCGCAGGTGAAACCGGGGAACAAACAGTAGTCCCGCTGGGACCGCCGTTAGATCTGTTCGACTTCTCCTCTGGAAAAATGATTTTGGAGCGCTACGGCCGATACTCAAGATAAACAGCCAGGGGAAGAGAGAAGCCGTGGAACTTTTTCCGAAGACAGCATTCACCGATGACCAGAAGCGCGCCCGCGCTTGCCGCGTTCTATGCGATGCCGCCTCCCTACCAGGCATGTGGTCGGACGCTTATGGACCAACGGAGACAGCTCGTGAAACATTGCGGAGAAACTGCCGAGGGTTGACCGCCGGCCAGGAGGTTGTCTTCTTGGCGGCGTGGACAATCTGGGATGGAAGCCAGCCTTCGGAAAGACCCGGTCCGTTGTCGCTCCTGCAGATTCTTGAAACGCTCGACGGGCGATTCCTCGCGCCCCTAGCAACACTTCTTGTCGCTATATCGAACGGAACAACGGCAGTTGATCAGTGGACACACCAACATGACAAGAGCCAAATGCCCAGACTTTGACACGATGGTCTGAGCGAGCTCACTTTTGCCGACCACAAAGATCACAGGCGAAATTGCTGGTGATTGTGGGCTGGACATCGAGGAAGATAGCCCGACAAAGCTTTCGCGCTCGAGATGGCCGAAAAGCATGGTCGGCACGAGCAGACTATCTGGGTCTTGCGCAAAGATTTCACGCTCCATGCCCCTCTTATGCCGGCGCTTGGATCGCTGCCGTCGAAGAACGCTGTGAAGGACCGAGACTTTATTTGTGCTCTCTCACATCATGTGCTCGACCGGGCCTCTTAACCAGGGGCCGCAAGCTCTCTGAGAGGGAATACGTCTGAACCATGTCTCGGTACCCTGTTTTGTTTCGGCGAATGGAGAGTCGGTACGCCAACGCTCTGGTCGATGAGGGGCGCTTGCGACTACGAACCCTCTCTGACTTCCGGAAAGAGGAGGCACACCGCAGTGGAATAGGCGATTCCCGTGAAGGGCTCCTTCTCCAGTCCGTCGGAGCCGACTACCGACCTGAGCCGGGTCACGATAGTTGGGCGATGAGATTAGACCCGCGAATGCCTCCTGGGAATCTCATCTTGCGCGATGTTGGATTCGGTCTTCAGTGGGAAGCACTCATCTTGTCGTTCACGCATGACCAAAACACAACGGATCTACCGGCAGAATATGATGCAGTTGTGGAGTTCCCAGAGCCTGCTCGCTTTGTAGACCTGATCTCGAGCGCGCTGAAAAGCCAGGGGGTATCAGCAGCGCCGCTGGGCCTCAAGCCTTGCCAGTACGGCAGCCGCGAGCATGTGTATTCTCAGCAAGCCCCACAGGATGGTTGGACATGGAAACCTGACAGCTTCCGCGGCCAGAGTGAGTACCGTGCTGGGTGGCAATTCTTTGGGAGCGGTCCCGTTGACATACGCTTGAAAACGGGACTTTGCCGTAGAATCCGATAGCGGTGGCTCAGTGGCCGGGACTCATTCCACGAGCAGTCTCGTACCGGTGACGTTGCGGCAGCCGGAGTTCCAAATATGAAACAACCCCCGCTGCCGTCGCTACTGCTCGGCGCACTTGTCATGCGCTTCATTCGATTTCGGCGCGTGTTCGCCGCGGAAAGTAGGAGCTTCCAATGACCCCGCCGTGGTGGTTTCGACCGCCTACGAGACTCCTGGCGCTGGCGTTATTTTTGTCCGGGCAAGTCGGGGGCATCGTCTTCATTGCCTGGGCCCTACTTTCGGACGCTCACGCAAGTTGGCGGCAAGGGGCGGTGCTGATGGGTCTCATCCTGGTGATGGCCGGCCTGGTGATCGGCACATCGATCCGCTGCCCCAACTGCGGAACACGACCTTTGTGGAATCTGTTCAAGACAGGCTCTTTTGACGACTTGGGGAAGCGCGTAATGGAACTGCGCAGCTGTCCGACCTGTGGGAGCGCTTGATCACCATGAACGCGGTTGGCGCACTCGCGATGTTCCTTTTCGCAGCGGTTTTTGCTGTCCAAGGTGGTCGGGCAATCAGGCGACGAACGATTCACGGTCGGCTGGGAGTTGTGACCGGTCGCCGAGCAATTGCGTATGGCGTATCTTTCTTGTTCGTCGCCGCCTGGCTCTGCTTTTGGGGCTATCGTCTGGCTTCGCTTTGAGCCCGAACAAACACTACGACATCGTCGAAGGTTGGTACGTCAGCGACCCTGACGGCTTTCGCCAGCTGTTGAGTCAGGCACCGCCGAGGCGCGTTTTTCTTGGGCAGCTGTTTATCGACGTTCTGAGTTGGAAAACCCAACTGCTGATTGGCCTTGGCGTCACGACCCTCGCATACAGCTTCTTCGCACATCAAAAGGGTTTGAGAACAACCGGCATTCTCCTCTTGGGCACGTACGTCTGGATGTTTTGGCGATGGACCCGCACCTTGCGAACCGCGCCACTGCGCCAAGGGCGCTTCAATATCCTCGAGCCGCACCCGAACCACCCGCCTGCGCGTCTTGCCAAAGTACAAATGGAGGACACCGCTAGCGAACCCGTGCTTGTTGCTTTGGACCCAAGTCCTGCCGAAACCCTGTTGGACCACTACAAGGCACTCGAAGTCTTATTCTTACATGCGGCTCAAGGATTCAGCATCGGCATCGCTGTACGACCACCGCCCCTCGGAGCAGATGGAGGCGAACCCCCGCTGGTCCTAGTCCCGGACACAGCACGCTTGTTTCGGCCCATTCCGTCGCTTCTGGCTTTCCTCGCCGTGGCGCTCTGGGTGGGCGCACTTCATGTGCACTCGACAACGTTTGCTGCGCCCTTGGACCATGCGCACCCCAGTGATTCACTGGTGACTGACGCCTGGCGGCCGCTCATCGCCCAACTCCAAGCAAGAGGGGCGCAATCTCCAGAGCTGCTTGTAGGCGTGCTGGTCTCATACGAACTGAACACCGGACGACCAATGGAGGACGACTACGCGATACTCCCACGTGCCATCGCGACGGTCGCGCACGAGCTCAGTGTAAAGAGCGATGCGCTTCTAACGAACATCGCGTTCACGCTGGATGCTGAAGCGAATGTGGAGAGGGTGAATTCTGAGATTTTGGCTTTTGAGCCACGGCTGCAGGAACTAGAGGGCGTGCGATCAGTTGTTCGACGCTCTCCGGGACAGCCCCTTGCCCTCGGTGAGATGGTTCGGGCCTACGCGATTGGGCGCGGAGTCCCTCTGCCCTCGAAGGCTCCGCCGTCTGAAGCTTGGGCGCCGCTGCTCGAGCCTCTGCGAAAGAACTTTGGCGCAGAGCCAGACATCTTGTGCCTACTTGGGGGTTCGACACGCGTGGTTCGAGGCGGCGTTCCGGTAGAGCCCATGAATCATGAAACCTGTCTGGCGACGCTTGGTTCAGTTCTTGGGCGTGACTCAGGCGAGATTCGGTCGGCGGCGCTCAAAGCCCTGACCTCACGAGAACCCACCGCCCTCCGCACACGACTAGAGGAAGCCCGTCAGAGACTTTCCGTTGGGCCGGGCGTCACGAAGGTTGAGGCGGCTTATGCTCCGAGTAACGACCCGTGACGCATCTCACGAACCCCATGCAAAGCGCCCGCACATGAGCCGTACTGAGGACACCTCGCGCCTCTATCGTCCGGTGGGCCTCAAGGAACTTGAGCTCATCCTTGAGGCGAAAGGTCGGGCTTTTCCGCCACGGTTGCCGAGCCAACCGATTTTCTATCCGGTGCTCAATGCAATTTATGCGGCGCAGATCGCCCAAAGATGGAGTCCCTCGGATGAAGCTTCCGGCTACGCCGGCTTCGTCACAGAGTTCGACGTCGCGGCCGATTTCGTCAGACCGTACGAGGTCCAAACCGTCGGTGCCTCCAATCACCAAGAACTTTGGATTCCCGCCGCGCAATTGCCAGAGTTCAACAAAAGCCTTCGCTCGCCGATTCGGGTGACGCATGCGTTTTATGGGGCGGCCTACCAAGGTCCTGCCCCGCTCCCGACGATGCTCAAGGGGGTTCCGCTTCGCCGCCAGCTGAAGCTTCTGGACGAGCTCGCGGCGCACCATGCGATGGACTTCGCATGCGAGATAAGCGCGAACTTGCAGCTCGTCTTTTGTAACTTTGGCTGGTGGGGTTCGGCGCCGGACCAGGACCAAGAACTCGCCCCCGGACAACGCGCAAAGGTGCTCACGGCAATTCGCCTGGCTTGGGGCAAACGGAATGAGGAGTTTCCGCTGATTGAGTCGGCGGAGTTGGTCGGTTGAGACGCGCTGAGGTTGTGGTGGCCACAACTTGCTAATAGTGCAGCGTTCGAACCATCACTGGCTTTCCATGAGCGTCCTACTTCTTCTTCCTCTTCTTCTGTTTGCGATTGGGCTCTTTCTGGTGATTCAACGGCCTCGCCCTCAGGCAATGAAGATTCCGACGGGGTTTGCGCTCGCCGCCCCAAAAACACTTCGAGCCGCGACCGTACTCTCGGCCGTAGGAATTGTTCTTCTGGTCGTACAAATGATGTCCGACCCCGCTCCCACGACGCTTAAGGCAGCGCTGGTCGCATGCCTCATCGCTTTTGCGGCATTCTCTCTCGGGTACACGATGACGTACCGTTGTGCGATGGACAATGGGGGCGTCCACCTTCGCACGCTCTTCGGTCGACTGTCGCTCGCATGGCCCGACATCACGCGAGTGGACCTTGCGCGCAGAGACATCTTTTTCTTCGGTAGCAAGGGAAGAGATATTCGCCTTTCCATGTGGCTGGATGGCATGGATGGGCTCGAACTGGGACTAGAAGCTTTCGCACCACACCTACTGTCCAGCTCCACTGCTCCGTTGATGAGACCGACCTCGTAGGCAACGAATGAGATTCGCATTTGGCATCTTCTTGATGCTTGGCCAAGTTGGGATTGGTGCGTTCCTGATAGCCATCGCTTTGCCGGCTATTCGGACCGCTCAAACGGTCGACAATCGCGACCAAGTCATCACCGGTCCGAAGGCGCGACAACTTGGGATAGCGCGCCTACTCATGGGGATCTTCATGTCACTTGGCGGAGTCTTGACGTTGCTTGGGTTCATCTACCTTTAGCAAACGGGCACGAACACACGCCCAGCGACTAGAGCGCGCTCCGCGCCACCCGCCTACCAAGTTGGATTTATATTCATATACTCGATATATTCACGACGTAATGAATATTGTATCCTACTGAATATGGCTCAAATCCTACAATTGCCACAGAGGCTTGCCGGCTGGGCGCCCCGCGTCCCGTGGCTTCGGGTAAAGGCCGGGGCGGACGGGGTTCTCCGCCTCGGGAAAAGGTCTTGGCAACTCAAGCTCATCGCAGCACCCGCCGGGGCTGAAGGCTGGGTTCACATGCTCAAGGGGCACAGAAGGCGACGCGCTGAGCTCATCCTCGTCGTTGACCCGTACCTCTCCTCTTCCCTCCGCAAAGAGCTTGAGAAGCGTGGATTCAGCTACGCTGATTCACACGGGCGTTTCCACTTGCAGGGTGACGACCTGCTGATCCACATCGACGGCGAAGGGCGACAACACCAGGCAGAAGGCCAGCGGGGCATTGGAATCGATGGCGTCAGAGCCGTTCAGGTCATTCTCGGAGAGCAAAAGCGGGCATGGTCCGTCAAAGACCTCGCCGGAATGGCGGAAGTTTCGGCCGGGCAGGCCCACAAAGTC
The DNA here is from genome assembly GCA_046155985.1 of Myxococcaceae bacterium. Lineage (GTDB taxonomy): Bacteria > Myxococcota > Myxococcia > Myxococcales > Myxococcaceae > JBJXGM01. The sequence continues at coordinate 7,618 of JBJXGM010000072.1, forward strand.
CTTTCGCTGCTCGAGAACGAAGGCCTCATGACTGCTGAAGGGCGCGGTCCGAAAAAAAGACGTCGCGCTGGGCGCCCCGGTGAGTTGCTGGATTGGCTCGCGAAACAGCCCTCCAGCAAGCGACGAGAAAAGACACTCGAGGTGGCCCTCTACGCTCGAACACCCGGTGAGCTGTGGAAGAACGCGAGCGCTCTGCTGGGCCGTGCTCGAATTCCTCATGCGTTCACTGGATTCGCAGCGGCAGGATTGTACGAGGTCGGACCGAGCACCATCCAGCGGTCGGTTCTTCGAATTGGACCCGCCGCGGCACTCGAGGAAGCGGCGGAAGTCTTGGGCGCCGAGGTGACATCTCGTGGGACCAATCTGGTGCTGATGAAAGACACCGGGCGGGTCGGTACCTTGGCCGCCGCTGCGCAAGGTGGTGTTGAGCTCGCACCAGCGGTCCGCATCTTCCTCGACTGCTTCGTGGAGAAGCGTGGCGAAGAGGTCGCGCAAGCGTTCCGGGAGGGCGTCCTTGGCTTCTGACGGCGATCGCGCTGGGGCATACGACCCGGACATCACCCGTGGGCTGCTCGCAGAAGCGGCTCGACTGGTTCAAGCGTTCAGCTTCGCCGGCGAACACGTCACCGTTCTCGGGGGTTTGGTCCCCGGCCTCCTCGTTCCAGTGTTGGAGCCTGGGCTCGAAGCCCATGTCGGAACGCGCGATCTCGATCTCTGCCTGAGTGTGGGACTCTTAGACGGGGACGTGGGCAACTACGAGCGGCTGGAGAAGTGCCTCAAGAATGCCGGCTTTCAAATGGCTCGGAACGAAAACCACGAGCCGATCAGTTGGCGATGGTTGGGCGGCGTGGATGTGCCTCTCACGGTGGAGTTCTTTTGCCCCGCAGGCCCGAATCGCCCTGCCGGCCGCCTTCATCGCCCCGGCGGGCTTGTGGGCGCCAACCTCTCCGCGCTCGCACTCGCCGCGGGTGGTCTCATTGACCTCGACGCCGTGGAACGAATCATCGACGTCGCCTTGCCCGCCAGAGGGGGAACCGCCCGCGTGCGTCTCCGCGTGACAGGTATCGCCGGTTACATCGCGGCGAAGGTCGACGCCCTCATCCGAAGGGACAAGCACAAAGATGCGTACGACATCATTTGGCTTATCGAAGCGTGGCCCGGTGGTCCTGCGGGCGCTGCGGATGCCGTTCGTTCAAGTCCAATCTTCAATCATCCGGAATTCCGCAATTCGCTGACGGAACTGCGGAAGCTTTTCGCAGACCTCGATGCCGTTGGGCCTCGACGATACGCGAGCTTCATGGGACAGGGGACCGGCCAAGCGGATGCACTGGCAAGGCAGGCGGTGGGCGCGGTAGCGACGCTGCTCAAGGCTATTTGAGCGTTTGCCGCTCAGCATCTCCGCCGTACCGGACTGAGCCGCCCTTCTTCTGACCGTTTGCCAGCCGTGCAATTTCAAAATTAGACTTTCAAATTGCGTTACAGCCCGGCATAGCTAGTTAAGTAGCTGCAATCGTTGTGCTTTTTATGTTCAGCCTCTCACCCTAGCGCAGAGGCAAACGAAACCCGGGGTAGCAAAATGCCCCGGAGATGGCGGTGCAGTCGCGTTCGGAAACGCCGGCGGCGCGGGCGGTGGGGTACCACTTCGCTCGCACCTGAGCCTCGATGTCATTGAGCATCGTGTTCGCTTGCTCGTGAGTCAGCAGGAATCGCGGCGCTTGTGACACGAGGTTTTGTGCATTCGCCCATCGGCCTGCATCGCCCACCACCATCGCGAGGTCGCGGCGTTCGACGCTGACGTGTGGCATGGGCGTCAGGTCGTAGGCAGGTGAAAGCCCCCAGTCCTGGTCCATCGCCACGACAGCGTGGTTGCGCGGGTGGTCATCGGTGTTTGAGATGAGCGCATTAAAGCAAGCCCGCCGAAACAGTTCGTGAGCGTCGCGTTGGGCCGTTGCACTGGCGCGTCGCAGGGCCTCGACGAGCTCGAGGTACGACCAGCGCCCTCGTGCGCTCGGGGTCTCCTCAGCGCGCAGCAGGGTTAGGGCACTCACCATTCGCGCGCGGAGATACCCCGCTTCGCTTTTCTGCCTGTCGAAACGCTTCACCAGCAACACGTCGCGACCCGAAACACTGACGATTCGGCTGGCGGCCGCGCGCAAGCCACACTCGGCAGCGAGCACCAACATCGCGTGCTCAACGCGAGCACTGTTCCACTTGTCATCGGGCCGGTTGAACTTGGCGAGCCACAGCCCGTCACTGTCTTCAACGACAGTCTTCGGGCGAGCACCGCCCATCGAGGTTCCCACCAGCAAGAGTTCTTCGACTTGCCTGGCGGAGGGACCGGCTTCGCTTTCGTCAGAAAGAACAGTATCGGCGAGCGACTGGAGGCGCTCTAAATCGAGCGTTTGGTTGAACTTGCGCAAAGGCGGCGGAGGCATTGCGCTGAGGCCAAAAGCCAGCGCTCCAGCGCGGTCGTCGGGCGAATGGAGCAGGTAGTCCAGTTCGCTGAGAACGGGTTTGCCCGCGTGACGCTCGATAACGCGACGACCCCAGAAATCGGGAGTGGCGTCTCGCAGCGCACCGAACAATCCACTGAGCTGGGTGGTTTCGAAAGTTCGTTCCAAGAGCGGCAGCTCAAGGGGTTCGAGCGGAACGGCGTCCTGCCGCGACAGGTAGCTCTTACCGTAAACCAGCCGCCCGACCGGGACTTGCTGACGCGTCGTCGTGAGCTCGAAGCGAGCCGCAGTGACCGGCTCGGTTTGACCTGGCAAGGTGAGGTAAACAAAGCACGTCGAAGGACTCATTCTAGAAGTCATTGTCGAGACCTCCAGAAGCGCGAACGCGCGTCCGCTCACGCCGCAGGGCGAGGCTCAAGCCTTCTGCGTCGCGACCCGGGTCGGCGAGGAGTTCGACATCCGCCATGAGGCCAAACAACCACAGCAGTGCGACGTAAACGGATACCGCCGTCGAGGGTTTCCCCTTCTCCGCGTCACCCACAGCACGAACCCCCGTACCGATTTTTTCGGACACTTGACGCACCGTGAGACCACGGCGAATCCGGGCGACCTTGAGGTTTGCACCCAGGCGCTTGAGCACTTGCTCAATGGCATGGGGCGGCTGGCTGGCTAAGGCGTTCTTTGCGGTCATTAGATTTTCTTAAAAGATTTTTAACTTGTTTTATATGCTTTTAAGAGCGTACAGTATTGCTCTCCAGACGACAAAGCTGATTCCATCACCGCGATTTTCCCAGGCTTGGTCATGGGACACCGCAAGGATGGCCGCTGTGCGGCTGTGCTATTTCCGGCGCCCATGAAAAACCGTTCACGCGTGAGCCATGTTCGGCGGCCGGATGGCGGCCGGATGACACGCATCGGCATCGCCCACAGTCGCGGGCGTGACCTGTACCACCAGATGCTCAACGCGACGTGGCCGTCGTTTCTAGCGTCGGTGGCAGTGTTTTACCTGGTGATCAACGGACTTTTTGCACTGGTGTACTTGGCTGTTGGCGGCATCGACAACATGGCGTCGGGCTCGTTCTTAGAAGCATTCTTCTTCAGCGTTCAGACGTTCGGGACCATTGGCTATGGAAGAATGGTTCCGATGTCGTTGGCGGCAAACGCTGCTGTCGCGGCGGAGTCTCTCACAGGACTTGTGAGCGTCGCCCTTGTCACCGGCATGATTTTCACCAAGTTCGCCAGGCCCACAGCGCGCGTGCTCTGGAGCAACGTGATGGTGGTCCAGTCGCGCGAGGGTGTGCCCTGCCTTGTTCTGCGTGTGGCCAACGAGCGCGCCAATCAAATTGTCGAAGCCCGATTTCGGTTGACGGTGTTGCTCGACGAAGTAACGGCAGAAGGCGAACGGATTCGCCGACTGCACGACCTGGCCCTCGTGCGAGACACCACGCCGATTTTTGCGTTCACGTTTCTGGCGATTCACCGCCTCGATGCGCAAAGCCCGCTTCACCAATGGACGGCGGAGCGCCTCGCCAGTGTCAACGCCCAGTTTTTTTGCTCACTCATGGGCACAGATGAAACGTCTTCGCAGACGGTGCACGCACGTCACGCCTACGACCGGCGCGACATTCGGTGGGGGCATGGGTTTGTCGACATCTTGTCGCAGGACGAAGTCGGGCTTGTCATCGACTACACCAAGTTTCACAGTGTTCAGCCGGAGAAGCCGCGCGTCTCGGCGATTGGCTGAAACGTTCCGCTGACCGCTCGAGTCAATCGCGTGCGGTGTCTGTCTCCCACCACTTTTGCCGCTTTGGCCAGTCGGGCTCGCGCTCCCATGCCGCAAAACGAGAAAGCGCGAAGTCTTCGGTTGGAAATTCCGGCAGTGGATGGTTTCGAAGAATGAGCTCCGCGTTGTTCGCTGCAGCCTCTTCGAGGTGAACGTTGTTTCCGTTGCAGGCGCTCAAAAGAAAAACGTCGCGGCGCGAAGCGGCGATGTCCTCTGCTTCCATTCTTCCATAGACAGGCAAGCGGTCTGCCGTGAAGCCCATGCCGGCGCTCGCCCAAAACAGTATCGGCGGCTGCCCGCGAAGCGCTGGCAAATGGGCATACACGGTCGAGACAATCTGTTCGAAAGTGTCCACGTCAATCGAACGGTCGTCTGCATGGTCGCGTGGCACGTCGGGTCCCCCACCCGCAAGCAGTGGCGCTGTTGACCCCGAGGCGCCGATTTCTGGCTGGCTCCAGTACATGTCGCCGCGTTGCAGTGAAATGCTTCCACGAAGTGCACGGGGAGCGTGTGCCCAGACGGCGATGTGGCTTCGCGTGGGTCGAATAAACGCAAGCTCGGGAAACAAGGCCCCCGAGTATGCGTTCAGCGCATTGACGACCACGCCAGCGCGCACTTCACCTCGAGACGTCACGAGGGTTTGATAGTCGGGTCTCGAAATCACCTGCAACACCGGCGTCTCTGTGTAGAGACGTACGCCTCGCGGCAGTGCCGATTGCAGAAAAAGCCCTTGAACGTACTGGCGTGGGTGCAGCGTGAAGTCATTCAACACGCGCCGCCCCGCGCGTGCGCGAGCGAGCCCGTGGAGGGCTCTCACGGTTTGTTCGTCAACAAACTCGGTGGGGATTCCTAAGCGTCGGAAGTGACGGGCTTCCTTCTCAAGGGCCGCGTCCTCCTGGGGATGGTCGGATACCCGCGTGCTTCCGAGCGGGCTGAAGTGACACGCGATGTTTTCGCCAACAATGGCTTGCGCCCGCCTGGCGCCGCTTCGCGTTGCGGCCCGCATCAGCCGAACGGTGGTGCGATAGGCCTGGGCGCGAAGCGTGATTTCTGGCGCATCCGGAAAACGTGCCCGCAGGGCGAGGTAACGCACGTGGGCGTAACCCTTGTACGGACCCTGCAGCGAAGTGCCGTTTGGGTCGGGCAGCCAGCCCTCGGGGGTCGTTTCGGTGTTCCCCCCGTTTTCGCTGCTCGTCGCACTGGCCACGCCGCCGCGCTCAAACACAGCCACCCGAAGGCCCGCTCGCGCGGCCGCCGCCAGAGCGTGTGCCTGCGCGCCGCCCGCCATGCCAGCGCCGATGATGGCCACATCGACCGAGTCAGGAAGCGCCTCGGTTGAGCGAAAACCGCGCAATGGGTCTGGCGCCGTGACGGTCCACAGTGTTCCCCGAAACTCAGGAACAGCGACGCGGCCTTCCAGCTGCCCACCCACCTCGGCCACCAGCGACTGAAAACGTGAAGCGACCTCGGGCGTCATTTGTCCAGCCCAAGTCTTTTCGAACGTCGACAGTTCTTGCTGCAGAACGGCAGAAACTTTGCCTTCAGGGTTTGCGGCCAACACGCGCCGGCGAAAATGCGTGCGCAGTGCGTCCATCGACGAAAGCGAAAGGGGTTCGCCGCTGGGCGCGAGCGCGGCAGCTTGTTCTGCCAACGTCGGGCGATTCATCCAACCGGCGCACGCACCCACCTGGGCCTGTGACGCCGTGCCCCTTGAGCCTGAGTCGCGTTCGGCGACTCCAGGCAGCGAAGGGGAAATCCTGAATTGTGCTCCAGCGACTTCTTCCATGCGAAACGTTGACCCATTCGGTGAGGCCGACGGCAGCGGCCGAGGTACAAAGCGCGCACACACTACGGGCCAAATGTGCCTGCCGTGAAGGGCGGTTTTTCCGGCATGAGCACCGCGCGGGGCGGGCTACAGTCGAGATCATGGCAAAGCTGCGAACACACTCGGTTTTGGGTGCCATTGACGTCGGCACCAACGCCGTCCGGTTAGAGCTGGCCCGGGTTTTGCCAAACGGATCGCTGGAAACCCTGCACCAAGAACGCGACCCCGTTCGGTCTGGCGAAGGGGTTTTTACCACCGGCTACATCCCTCAAGCCGTGGCGACACGACTTATGTCCACGCTGCGGCGGTACGCGGCACTTTGCCGACAGCACCACGCGAAAGTCCGAGCGGTCGCCACGAGCGCCATCCGCGAGGCGCGCAACCGCGACGACATTGTTCGGCGTGCGCGTGCTGAGGCGGGCATCCGCTTGGAGGTCATCAGCGGCGTTGAAGAAGCACGACTCATTTGCCTGGGCGTTCTGCACGGGAAAGCGCCGAAGGTCCGTTCCGTGTGCATCGACATCGGGGGCGGCTCGACCGAAGTCGCCACCGCTCTGGGGGAGACGCCCAATGCGCTTTGGAGCGTTGCGCTTGGCTCTGTGCGCATCACAGACCTGTTCAAGACGTCCGGGAATATTTCTTCAAAAAAGCTCAAGTTGGTTCGCGAGTACGTCCGAGAAGTCGTCCGCGAAGCGTTGCCCCGCCCCCGCCCTGGCGGCGTGCGAAGGGCCCTGGGCAGCTCTGGAACGATTGGTGCGGTCGTCGCATACGCCAGTGATGGGGCGGGCTTCGCCACTGCGCGACAAGTCACCGTTACCCTCGAGGCGTTGGCCGCGATGAGCCCTCGGGAGCGGCGGGCGCGATTCGAGCCCAAGCGCGCAGAACTCATCGTTGGAGGCACCGTCATCCTCGACGCGCTGCTTGAGCATTTGCGGCTAAACGGCGTCAAGGCTGTCCAGCGTGGACTGCGGGATGGAATCCTGGTCGACAGCGCGCTTCAACAACGGGCACGCATGAAACTCGCGGGGGGCAATGTGCGATAACCCATCGTGGCGGGAACAGCGAGCTCCCGCCGAGCCGTGGGAGGCCACCATGAAGTTGAACGAAGCCTTGCAGACCGCACGCCGTGTCGCGAAAGACGCGCTCGAGCTTGCCCGCGCGATTGACCGGGGACTTGAGACCAAGGTCGGACCCGCCGGCAAATGGGCCGCCATTGGCGCCGTGGCGGGGTGGCCGCTGCCGGTTCTGGGGCCCCTCACGGGTGCGTTCGTGGGCGGTGTCGCCGCAAAAGTTTGGGAGTGGCGGCAACAGGCGCCCGCGGTGGCCCTGCGCGAGCTTGGGCGACTTCACGCCGACAAGGTCATCACTGACACGGAGTTTGACACCCTGCGCGCCGCACAATTGGAGCGATTGGTCACCGACGCCCGCCCCCATCCCGCCGACAGCCTGAGAACACTCGCCCAGCTTGTCGCCGACGGCGTTGTCCGTTCTGAAGTCGCCGAGCCGTATCGGCTG
>JBJXGM010000089.1:0-3339 GCA_046155985.1 Myxococcaceae bacterium
CTTGCTCGCTGCGCGGTCGGCGCTGCCTAGGGGCACCGGGGGATTGCCTTAGCGTTGAGGGCCACGCACGAGGAAGCGGCTCAAGCCCAGGGCGAGCGCGAGCGCCATCGAGAAGGGCGCCTGGAACTTACCGGGCGCTCACCCCTGCACAACTGGCACGCCGATCATTGCTGCCGACGCAACTCTCCTGGCCGACTCGCGAAAACCTATAGGTATGCCGCCCATCCGCGCCGAAGTTTCTGATCCCATTGCGACCTTCCTTGCCAACGTGCCCACGCCAAACAAGGCGCTGGTGCTGGAGGCGCAGCGCTTGATGCAGGATCGACGCAACTGGCCTGCCGTCCTGGGGATTCTGCATGGGGCTGCCAACAGCCCTCCCACGGCGATCAACACCGTGATTTCTGTTCTCGAGGCCAATCCTCCCGCCGATCTCAAAGCTCTCGCCAGGACCTACTGGACCAACCGTTCCTCCCAAAACCTGGAGGCCTACGCCGTCGCGCTGGCGGACTCGCTGATTGAGCGGGCCAACCGTGAGCCGCGGAGCCACAAGCTCTTCGATGAAGTGATGGACGCGTTCCGCACCTTGAAAACGCAGAGCGAGATCGTTGCATGCTCTCCGAACGTGACGGGTGCCGTGCGTCGCCTCGACGACCTGATGTTCAAGTGGCGACCGCGAGGCGGCGGGCCCGAGGGGTTTGGTGGCTGCGTCTGAGTGACGTGAGGCGGAAGTACCTGGCCCAGCTGACTCCGCGAGGACCCTTGACTGGGCCTCAATAGAAGCGTGTTCACGGTGATGCGCGGCGCAGCGGGCCATCGCTTGCACCACACATCACTCTCATCCCGCCTGGAATGGACGTGGATGAGGCAGCGAAGTTGATACTCGACGAATGGCGTCCCACTCTGCGGACCCGTGAAGACCAAGCGACGCCTACTGTCGTGTGCGGCCGCCCTCGTCATCCTGGCGGGATGCAACAAACCCGCGGACAGCGGGGCCCCAGTCAATCAGGCGGCACCGGGACCGGTGTTTCAGGAGGCGAGACTTAACGTTGAGCTTGAGCAACTGAGGGCCCTTCGCGCAGGTGGGCCTCTCTTCACGCTCGCGCTCGTTACCGCCCCCGCGCGCCCGCCTCCAACGACGTGGCCCCGGCTCGACCGCTGCGGCTCCCCGGGGGAGGTGCGGGAAAACCGCGGCTATTCCGCCTATGCGCGCGACGGCGGTGATGAGACGCAGGGCGCTCGCGCGGTCCGGGAAGGCGCCGACGCTGCGGATGCGGCGCTTCACCTCACCGTGCAGTCGCTCGAGGCCATTCGTCGAGCGCAGCCGCTTCCAGTGCGCCTTGGGGAAGGCGAAGAATTGCGTCGCGGCGGCGAAGCCCTGCTGATCCCAAGCGCACGACCTGTACGGGTCCCGTTTTCGAGAAGTATTTGCTGAAGTCCGCCATTTTCTGGGGGGATTTTCAGAAACGGCGTTGGAACAGTCCAACTTCTTGGTCGATCGACTGCTCGAGCGGTCCTGGCGCGGAAGCATGACACTCGCCGTCAGCGTTCGTGCTGCCAGGAGTCGTCCGGCATGATTCGCTTCATGAACTCATCGAAGAGAGGAACTGTGAACGCCGTGTCCCCGTGGTTTGGGCTCCAAATCATTCCCTTTCCGACGAGCTCGTTTCGCAGCGGCGCTAGGGCCGTGACCTTTCGCTTCAGTTTTTCCGCAATGTCGCCGGATCGATGCGGTCCGGGACCCAGTTCAGCCATCGCTCGCAGGTAGCGTTTCTGCATTGGCGTCAGTCGATCGAATCGAACGCGAAAAAAACTCTCATCGAGGGCGGCGACCGCCGTCTTCGAGGCCAGGGAAACGTCCTTCTCAGTAATGGGCGACGCATCCGCAACGTCCCACGCGTGCTTGCCCCACTCCTGGAGGAAGTACGGATAGCCTCGCGTGTTCTTGATGATGCGGTCTACAGCGCGGGGCTCAAACTCAACGCCTTGCGCTGCCGCTGGCTTCACCAGGGCCTGCTTGGCAGCGGCCTCTGGAAGAGGTCCTATTTCAGGATAGTCAAAAAGTCGCTCAGCGTAGGACTTCGCGTTCCCAGCGCGCCCACGCAGCTGAGGCAAGCCCGCGCCAACGAGGCACAGCGGAAGCTTTTGTTGGGCGCAACGGTGCAGCGCGCTGATGAGCGCTGCCAGCTCGGTTTCCTCCACGTATTGAAGCTCGTCAACGAAGATGACGAGTGCCGTGTCGCCCGCTTTCGCTGCGCGGCCCACGGCTTCAAGCAGGGCGGCGAGGTCGAGTTCGAGGTCGCCGTTGTCTGCAAGACCCGGCTCCGGATCGAGATCAATGCCAACCTCGATGTCGTTGAATTTAACCTTCAAGGCCTTCGCAAAGCCCGCGAGTCCGCGAAGCGCACGGCGCGCCAAGTTTGCGGCGCGCTCAACGCGGCTCAGACGCAAGAGCGCCAAGCGCAATTGAGGGGCCAGCAGCGCCGGCAGGGAACGCCCCTCGGGCGCCTCGACCCGGACCGTGTGTGCGCCGCCAGCTTCGGCGTCGTTGCGCATCTGATCGAGGAGGACGGTCTTTCCGACACCTCGGAGACCCACCATCAGGACGCTTTTTGTGGGGTTCCCAACCTTGAGACGCTCGATACAAATGCGAACGGTTTCTCTGACTGCTTCGCGACCGGCCAGCTCAGGGGGCGGAGTTCCGGCTCCAGGGCAAAACGGATTTCGAATGGGGTCCACGACGAAGTCATACCGTTATTAGGGAGATTATGTAAATCTAATAACTATTGTAATTTCGGTATGACTCACAAAGAGGTCGAGGCGGATTCGCCACGTTTCGGTAAGGCGCAGTGGTCCGCTAAGCAACACTCAAAGGTGTGGCAGCTTCGCCAGCCGTCGAATGTCATGCCTCAGGCGAAGTCGCAGAACCGATGGGCCACACCCCAACCCGCCCAAAACGGACTTCGCGAATCCCCTGGGCCGAACTCCTCAAACGCACCTTCGCCAAAGACGTCTTGGCCTGTGACAAGTGTGGCGGCGAAAGGCGCATCGTCGCCTACGTCACGGCCCAAACCACCATTCGGGAGATTCTTCGGCATCTGGGCCTCCCCTCACAGGTGCTGCCTCAGGCCCGGGCACAGGACTCGCCACAACTCGAACTCGACGCCTGATTCACCCAAAAGCCTGCGCCCAGGCCTCGGACCTCGCTGCCGAGGACGGCCAAGCCATGCGATAACACCAAGGAAAGTTTGCCGATTCATTCGCGCCGGCGCGGGCGAGAGAGTCCGAGGAGCTTCAAACTTCTCGAGCACTTAGCACTCTACAGGCACCTCCGAATCGACC
>JBJXGM010000113.1:0-24953 GCA_046155985.1 Myxococcaceae bacterium
AGGAGGCCAGCGGTTGGATGATGACGCTTTCGGAACGGGGCGCGATTCCGGTGGTGGGCTGGCGGGAGCACGCGGTTCCCGACATCGGCGCGCCGGGCAAACTGACCGAACGCCGGGCGGCAGTCGCGTTGGTGCTGGGTGCGGAGATTGGCCACGGCGCGGAGCGCGTCGCGGTTGAACGTGCTCGGGTACGGCAGGCGTTTGGGTCACACGTCTGGTTCAACGACGCCATGGCACGTGGCGAACAAGAGCGAGAACGAGAATGCTTCTTTGCGGGCAACGGCCCCCCGGGTCCGGCCAGCGGGGCAGTGGGCCAAAGCGCCGCGTCGGATACTGTTCTTGCATTCCCGAGGAGTGCGCCGCTCACGGCCACAGCGCTGGGCCGTTGGGCCAACTGTGCGTTCCAGGGGTTCGTCGCGCACGCGCTGGGGGTTCGTGCAGAATCCCCGACCGACGACGCGCCCGACCCACGGGCACGCGGCATTCTGCTTCATCGGCTGCTGGAGCTTCTGTTCCGCGAACTGATGAAGGACGGGACGTGGCCTCCTGGGTTTGAGCCAGCGCGCGTCGATGCCCTCATTGAGCACGCTTTGGAGGGGGCGCTCGGCCAGTTGGCGAAGACACAGTCGCTAGGCCATCCCGCGTTGGTGGGATTGCTGAAACAAGAGGCACGACGCGCCGCACGGCGGGTCTTGGCCCTTGCGCTTGAGGCGACGGGGACGGTCGGCGGACCGCCTTCCAAAGTTGGCGGAACGCCATCTGAAGTCGAACTGCATTTCGGCGATGAACGCGCCGCACCGGCACTTCGAGAGGTCGCGCTTGTTCAGGGTGATGAAGGGGATGTTGTGTTTGTGGCCGGTGCCATCGACCGCGTGGACGAAGGCCCCGAGGGGCTTTTTGTCATCGACTACAAGACGACAGCGCCCAAGCGCGCACGGGCGCGCGAAGCGCTGCTCACGACCGAGTTTCAGTTGCCGCTCTACCTCTATGCTTTGCAACAGAGCGGCCGCCGCATCCACGACGCCGCATGGCTGTCGCTCCGCGACGGACAGTTGCTTCGCTTGTCGCAGCTGGAAGGCGTGGACATCCACACGCTGGTAACCCAAGAGCTGCCAAGCACCGTGCTGTCGCTGCGTCGGCGGCTGCGCGAGGGTGTTTGGGAACCGGCCTCTCATGATTGCGGGCGTTGCGACTTCTCCACTGTGTGCCGGATTTCCGCGGACGCGAAGAAAGCGCGGAAGGAGTCCACGGTTTGAGTCCGTTCAGGCTCGACAACAACCTTGCCCTGTTTGCCGGCGCCGGCAGCGGCAAGACGTACAGCCTGATGACGCTGGCCCTTCATGTGCTCGCGGGCGCGCGTGCCCGGCCACCGCTTCCTCCTGCGAAACTTTGTTTGGTGACGTTCACGGAGAAAGCTGCCGCTCAGTTGGCGTCGCGTCTTCGTGAGCGGGTCGACCGCTTGTGTCGCGGCGTGGACTTGGCAAGGTTGGAGCCAGAGCTCGCGGCGTCGTTTGAAGCGCTTGGGCGCGTTCCTCCAGACGCCGCGTTTTGGCACGACGTGCGGGACGAGTTGGTCAAAGCGCAGATCGGCACTTTTCACGGTTTGGCGTTGCGCTGGCTGCGCCGCCATCGCCCCGCCAGTGCGGCGCGAGAACTGCTGGACGAAGACGACGCAGAACTCTTGCTGCGCGAGTGCACAGAGCGGCTCGTTTTAGAGCGACTCTCAGAGGGCGACCCGAACGTTCAAGCGCTCTGCGGGCAGCTTCAGTACCGAGGCACTGCTTGGTCGGTGGGCCTGGTAGATGCGCTCGTCGAGGGCCTTCAAACGCTGCGGAACGAGGGGATTTCTGCCGGCGACGTTTTGGGGCTGGCATCAGACGAAGGGCTTGGACTGGACGCGGTTGCGTCGGGTTTGAATGAAGTGCGGCGCGAAGCGGATACCGTATTGCAAACGGCCGAAGCGGCGCAGGCGGTACAGCTCGCCCCACTGCGCCGCTTGGTGGCTGCTCTGGCCAATGCGACGCCGGAGCGGCTGGACGAGGCATGGCCCGCCTTCCAAGCGGCGCTCGTGGAGTTACCCGGCAACCGCGGCAAGGGTGGTGTTCGTGATGGGATTCGCGCCATTCGCGCGCGCTTGCTTGGCGATTCCGACGAAGGGCAGTGTGGCCTTGGCGGCGTGTGGGCTGGCGTCAGGGCGCGTCCGCTCGAGCAGGCCGTTGGCGAGCTCTGGGCGGTGCTGGAACAGCGCTACCGGCAGGCGCTTCGCGACCGTGAGGCCTGGGATTTTGGCGAACTCTTGGTCGAGCTGCGCGATGAATTGCGCGGCGATGTCGCATTTCGACACAGCGTTCAACAGCGCATCGGCGCGCTCCTGGTCGATGAATTTCAGGACACCAACCGCGTGCAGCTCGATATCGTCACGTTGTTGTCCGAGCAGCGTTCAGACGCGCCGCGCGAGTTGTCGCCATCGTCTCAAACGCTGGGCGCGTTGCCGTTGGAAGCGTCGTTCTTGGCCATCGTCGGTGACCGCAAACAGTCCATCTATGAATTTCGGGGCGCCGACGTGTCGTTGTTTTCGCAGTTGACGACGTCCGTGGTGTCGCAAGGCGGCTTCCGCCACGCATTGTCCCAAAATTTTCGCGCAAGGCCCAGACTGTGGGGGCACGTGCAGGGGGCGAGCGCGGAAATTCTGAAGCCCGCCGACGCGCCGGCTCGCGCCTACGAATTCGAATTTTCACCAGACGACGCTTTGGAAGCGGTACGGCCTCCGCACGACGCACCCCCGCTGACAGTGCTGGCGACTGAGCCCACAAGCGGCGGGGTGGCCGGGTCGCCTGACAGAGCGTTTCGCACAACGTTTGGGAGCACATCGCCCAAGACTTTCGAGCGCCGCTCCGCAGAAGCCGACGCGCTTGCCCGGCATCTGCGGCGGTTGCTGGCGGCACAGCAAAGCCCGACGTGGCAGGAGGCTGACGGTGTTCAGCGGGTGTTGCGCGGTGGTGACATCGCTGTGCTGTTTCGCGTGCTCACCCATGTCGAAATCTACGCCCGCGCGTTGCTCGAAGCCGGCATCCCCCACCGGGTGATTCGGGGGACAGCGACAGGGGCCTCTCCCGAAGCGCGCGACGTGCTGTCGCTTCTGGAGGTGCTCGAACAGCCCGACGCGACGTTGCCTTTCGTCGCACTGCTGCGTTCACCCTGGGTAGGCCTGTCGGACGCTGGATTGTTTCATTTGGCCTGTGCAGCGAATGGGCGCTTACGGCCCGCGCAGGTGCGGGAACGAAGTTGGGGCAGCGGCTTGTCTGCCGACGATGCCCGACGTCTGGCACGGTTTCTCGACGTCGAAGCAGAACTGCGGCGCGCGCAGCACGCATTGTCTTTGCACATGCTCTTGGAGAGCGCGGTCGCCGAACTCGGTTTTCGCGAAGCGCTGGCAGCGAGCCCCCGTGCCCATTCGCGTCTGCGAAATCTGGATGCGCTGCTCGTCCGTGCCGCGCGTCGCGATGCACAAGGGCGTGGACAGCTGGCGCTTTTCGCAGACGAGCTGCGTGCCCTGGCGTCAGGCGGGTCTCGTGAGTTTGAGCCGCCGGGTGAAGATGAGCCGGACTGTGTACAGCTGCTCACGGTGCATCAGGCCAAGGGACTCGAGTGGCCGGTGGTCGTGCTTGCCGATGCCGGAAACGCAGGAGGCCAGGCGGTGAGCCAGCGGCTCTTGCTCGAACGCACTTTGGGTGTGGCGCTGCGCCCGACATTGGTGAGCGATGGCGAAGCCGTGGATACGCCCAGGTGGCTGGCCTTGCGTGCAGAGCGCGAACGGCGAGAACGCGCCGAGCATCAGCGGTTGTTCTACGTCGCCCTCACACGGGCGCGGGAGCGCCTCATTGTCTTCGAGGGCGGCTCACCGCGGGGGAAGGGGAGCGACTGGCTGCGGGCTCTGGGCAACATGTTGGCGCGCGCGCCCCAGCACGACGTTGAACACGTTCCGCTCGATGCCCCTGTTCCACCGCGGCGCAAAGAAGTGCCCGAAGTGTTCGGCTGGGACGAGGCCAGGCTCGCGCAACACGCGAAGGCCCTGTCCACGGACACGCCTCCGCCAAGCCCCCAGTGGCTGGAGCTCGACATGGAAGCCCTGGCGACGCTGGCGGATTGCCCTCGACGTTACCGCCTCCGTTATGAACTCGGAGTCCCCGAGCCTGGCGTTGCTGAGCAGGCAGAAGAGGAACAGCGGCTTTTTCTTGCCGCACAGGGAGAGGTCACGCGCTTGCCCGATGAGGTGTCAAAGCGTTTGAAACGAGATGCGATGCTTCGCGACATCGCGGACACACCGCTCTTGCCGCGACGGCTGGACGAGCCCTACGTCCTCGAAGTGCCGGGGGCAGCGTCCGTGCCGTCGCTTCGCGTGTCTGGCCACTTGCCGCTGCTGGTGGACGCACCGCGGGGCGTGACGCTCGTCGGGGCCCATCGCCCTGGCGTCGGGGGCGTGCTTTGGGCAGAAGTCGAGGCGCAGGCGGCAGCCGAGCTTCTCGGTCAAAGGGAGTTGGCGGTTCATTTAAGGCTGTCGGACGCCGGAGTTGCTGCTGCGCCTGTGCACCCCGCGCCTGGACTGGGTGTGCGGCTTTCAGAGGTCGCCGCAGCGCGTTTCGGAGCAGAACCCGTGCCAGAAGTCGCTTTGCCGGCCAAACGGTGTGCCCAACTGCAATGTGGCTTTCGCAGCGAATGCCACCGCAGGCTATAAGGCCGTCACGTCATGCCGAACGTCGTGGTGGTGGGCGCCCAGTGGGGCGATGAGGGAAAAGGGAAAGTCGTTGACCTGCTCACCGAACACGCACAGGTTGTCGTGCGTTTTCAAGGTGGCAACAACGCGGGGCACACCCTCGTCGTCGACGGCCAAAAGACGGTGCTGCACCTGATTCCGTCGGGAATTCTTCACGCCGGGAAAGTGTGTGTCATCGGCAACGGTGTCGTGCTCGACCCGCGGGTTCTGGTGAAGGAAATCGAGTCGCTGGA
Organism: Myxococcaceae bacterium; assembly: GCA_046155985.1. GTDB lineage: Bacteria > Myxococcota > Myxococcia > Myxococcales > Myxococcaceae > JBJXGM01. The sequence continues at coordinate 5,008 of JBJXGM010000113.1, forward strand.
GAAGCGACATCTTTTGCGCGACGACGGGCATCTTCTGATTTCGGACGCCGCCCATGTCATCTTTCCGTGGCATCAGGCGATTGACGCTTTGCGCGAGAAAGCGCTCGCGGGTGGCGCCATCGGAACGACTGGCCGCGGCATTGGGCCAGCCTATGAAGACAAAGTCGCGCGGCACGGCATTCGTGTGCGTGACTTGCTTCGGCTCGAGCGGCTTTCGCGCCTCATCCACGAACGCTTGCCTGCCGCCGTGCAAGAGCTTGCACACTTGGCAGCCGCGAGCGGTGAAACGGCACCAACGCTTTCTGCAGCCGGCATCGCCGAAGAGTACGGCCGTTATGGCGACGCGCTTCGGCGATTTGTTCGTGACACGTCTCTCTTTCTTTCCGAAGAAATGCGCAAAGGCGCCCGGATTCTGTTTGAGGGCGCGCAAGGGACCTTGCTCGACGTCGACCACGGGACCTACCCGTTCGTCACGAGTTCAAACTGTGTCGCAGGCAACGCCGCAGTGGGCTCGGGGGTTGGGCCCACGGCGATCGACCGCGTCATGGGCATCAGCAAGGCGTACACGACGCGCGTGGGCAGCGGGCCTTTTCCCACGGAACTCACCGACGCGACCGGTGACCGGCTTCGCAAAACTGGCGATGAGTTTGGCTCTACCACCGGGCGTCCTCGGCGTTGTGGCTGGTTGGACGGTGTCGTTCTTCGTTACGCCGCTCGGGTGAACGGGTTGGATGCCTTGGCCCTCACGAAGATGGATGTCCTCTCGGGCCTCAAGACCGTTTCCGTCTGCACGGCTTACGAACTCGACGGCGCGCGTGTCACCGAACTTCCAAACGATGCAGAAGATTTGGCCAGGGTGAAGCCGGTCTACGAAACGTTGCCCGGTTGGGAAGAAAAACTGACCGGCGCGCGAACCATCGATGAGCTTCCAGACAACGCGCAGCGCTACGTGAAACGAATCGAAGAACTGTGTGGCGTCCCGGTGACGTGCGTTTCCGTCGGCGCAGATCGTGGTGAGACGATTCTGCTGAAGAATCCGTTTCGGGCATGAAGCAGGCAGCTAACGCCGCGCTCGGTTGATTCGATCGCGAAGGTACGGCGTTCATCGTTCGGGCGCCCGGTGACAATACCGCCGTGGCCACCGAACGAAGGAGGCCTCTACAGCGCCAATCTATCGTAATACGACGCAGGGGGGACCTGACCCGTTGGCTCGACCGCCTTGAAGCGAAGGCCCAGCAGTTCCAGGCCATTGGCACCTCGAATGTGCCATCGATCGAGCAGCTGGAATCCGAGATGGTCCTGCGCCAAACGGAACAAGTGGAGCCCGCGTCCGGTAAACGCTCCCAGCGGCTCCACGACGAAGACCTCACCGCCTGGACGTATCAAACGACGCGCCTGTTGAAAGTAATCGCGAAGCTCGGCGGGCTTGCCGTGGAGCGAAAGACTGTAAACGAGAATGTCCGCACATCGATCTGGGAGCGGAGGATTTTCCATTTTCCCACGGACGTAACCGGGCTCTTCTCGTGCGTGACGGTCCAGGCCTGTCACATGGCAAGGCAAGTCTTTCAGCGGATTCAGTCCGCACCCCATGTCCAAGAGGTGTGTTTCGGGCGTGATGTAATCACGCAGCGTTTCACGCAGCCAGCGCGCCGAGAGGCGTGATCCGCCGGAGGTTTGAAGATCCTCAAGGTAGGCTTGGGCAAATGCCGGGTTCGAAAACAGTGTGTCTGCATCCGCTGTGCTCATGATCCGAAGTCGCCCGTTCGACAAACGGTATTGCTCAGCACGCGTCAACCCGGGACGCTCTTTGGGTTCTTGGAGTTTCTCGCCTTCCGGCAGGCGTGCGGAAGCCAGCCATTGACCGAAAGTCATTTGGAGGCGTTCGCTGGCGTCTTCAAGACGAAGATCACCGTCGATACAAAGCTCCCCACGGGCCTTCTTGCCGGACACATACGCCCACGCAACCTCACTGAACGTCTTCAGCGTCTCCCCCGTTGGAAGTCGAATGCGAGACGTCACGATAGGAAAATCCACCTTGACCTGATGCGTCTGCCCGCGTCGGTCTTGACGGCCGATCATCTGATCGATCTCCGTCCAGGTAAAAAAGGGGTCCGGAAACACGATTCGATGTTGCGGTGTCAGTGAAATTCCTTCTCCAGCAACTTTGCTTGCGACCAGTGCCCGGTAGCGCCCGCCTGAAGATCGAAACCGATCGTATTCCGCTTGGCGGCCCCTCAACATCCGACCCGTCACCAAACCGGTCGGAATATTGTTCGCTATCAAATGATCCGCGATCACCTTCGCGACTCTTTCCACGTGGTACGTCGGAAAGAAAACCTTCGGACCACTGCCCCGCACCGCTTCAAGGCAGTGTTCAAGGGTCGCTTCGGCCATCAACTCACGCTGCAAAGTAAACTGACGTCCAGTCTGGGACGCGGGCATGGCATGAACGTCGATCAACCGACGTTCCAAGTCAGCGGGAAGATCGACGTAGGTGATGTCGATCAAAGGTCTTTTTCGGTCTGGGAAAATATCGTCTTTGAGACGTCTCAACATGTGCGGAAGGATGACTTCGTAGACTTCGGCATGGTCCGACAGGCGTCGGTTGCTGAGCCGTGCCGCCTTGAATTTGGCTTCTCCCTTGCTGAGCAATTCGAACAGCGAGAGGACCTCACGAAGTTCGTTGACGTACGGCGTTGCGTCCATGCCCACGCGGCTTTCGCTCTTGTGGACAACCATTTGCAGGTTGTCCCGACGCTTCGAAGGTGTGGGGTTCGCGCGTTGCTTGATGTGGCGTATTTCATCTCCACAAAGGAACGGAATGGGATGCCGTGCGAGCGCCTGGACTCGTTTCGCATCGAGGAACTCTTCGTAATGGTAGACGTAGAATGTCAGGGGTCGAGGTCCCCGATGTCGCCGGCGCGCGTCAAGGTCTGCCAAGGCTGCGTCCATTCCACGAACGATTCGCGCACCGGGAAGACAGCGATGAATTTCCCCGGGTCCCGCTTCGCTGTCGATCCAGACCTGGTCTGCAACATCCTTGGGGGCAACAAAGTGGCTGCTGTCGATGCCTGAAACACGAACGCCACCGATCACTTGACGTGTCTTTGCGAGTCCTGTCGCATCGGCGAGCAACAGGTAACTCTTGTGGGTGATGGCCTCCGCGACCCTTCGGATGCCGTGTGCCTGATAGAGCTCAATGGCAGCGTCGGGATCCCAGTCGGGCGAATCCAGAAGCGATCGACGCGTACGCATGTCGGCTTCAACTTCGCGACCGAAACGTCCCATCAAGGCCTTTACAAAGTCGGTGCGTGCCTCCTTGGGGCACGTTTCCAGGAGCACGTGTCGAATGGCTTTTGAGACTTCAGCCGGAGTACGGATCGCCAAAAATGCCGGATCTCCCAGTTTGCGGTTAAACGCCCGATACATGTCGTTCTGAAGCTGAAGAGCGACCACTTCCTCTAGGGCGAAACCGAATCGACCAATCCCCGCAACTGCGTGCCAGATCTCGCGCTCGGGCTCCGTCGTGTGCGGCCTCGGACGATCGCGATAAGTGATTGCCGTGGTGTTTGCGCCGCCGCCGTCATCCCAATCGAGCGGAGAATCGAGGTCTGCGACGCCCAACCTATCGAGGCGGAAATGGATTTGATGCGTTGTCAAACCCTGCAACAGCCCCGCGCGTCTCAGGAGGATCAACTGCGTCGGTTTGCTCAACGCGCCTTCCTCGACGAGCGGCTGAAGTTGGAGTGCGAGCCGTTCGAACTCCGAAAGGACGCGTTTCGTTCGAGCAGGTTTTCGGACCGTGGCGACGTCCGCCTGCTTCAGGTAAGCGGGCGCGAGCTCCTCCGCTCTCGCAGCAGCTCCGAATCGCATGGAATGCGCCAGAAGCCGGGTCACGTAGTTGTCATAGGGCGCCTGGCGAATTCCGGCATCGACCAGGAAGCCATCCAAGCCACCACGGTGACCGCGGAGCTGACCCATCGCGGCACGCGCCGGATACTTCAGCAACTGCACAAGGAGGGTCCGCGCGCCCACGTCCAACAGCGTGACGGCATCGACCTGGCGCCCATCTTTCCCCAAGGGAAATTTCGCTGGATTGGCCTTCAAAACGCGTTCGAGATCAGCGACCAACGGAGCGAATGAGGGTGCGGCGCGAAGAACACCTTGGAGCGCGGCGCTGACTTGGGTGTTGGCGGTCGCGTACGTATCGACCAGGTGGCGGAGGTGCATCGATAAAATCGTGCCGGGGCCTTTCGTGAGCGCCGCGCGCGAGGCCACCTCGATCGGAGGCTCAGGAACCGATGGCTCCATCTCCCATCCGATCGTGTCCTTCGAAAAGACAGACAATGGTTCTGCCGAAGGTCGCGTGCCTGTCGGACTGACCCAACCGAGATCTTGGGCGAATCCCTCATAGCCTCCGAGATGGCCATTGCGCCCTTCTTGAGGAACGTCACGTCTGGGGTATACGCCGATGTGCTGAGCCAATGTTCGCTTTCCCAAGCGAGCGAGTTGTGTGGCACTTGGGAGTCTCGGGATTCCGCCGCTTCGTGGCAGGGCATCCGGCTTCAGCTGCATGAGCTCGAGGAGTTCACGCGCAATCGGCACGTAGGCGAGCGACTGCGCAGCAGGGGTGATGGCCCCCGGAACAGTGCCGCCTATCGGCTTTGGCCCGACGCCGTCTGTGCTCGCCATTGTCCGTTGTCCACGTCGATAGAACTATACGACGACCGAAGGAGCCGACGGCTTTCGAGCTCTTGCATTGGCCTCCGCTTGAGAGGCTCTTGCAGCGTTAAAGTCCCACTCATCCGGTGGACCACTGTCCTTCACGAACTTAAACATGAGGTAAGTGTAGTTATCTTGTCGCCCACGATGAGATTGATACGCCGCAAGAAGTTCCGGCGTGAAATTGTTCCGATCATGACCGTGCTGTTCGCAATACTCAGTAAATTCTCGATAGCACTGAACGAGTCTTCGAAAGTAAAGGCCCTTTGTTTGGAGCTCCTGCCATTTGGCCTCATTGCGAGGAGGAACCTGGCCGATGGCGAACTCTCTTTCGGGTTGACGCGGTTCGAACCGTCGCCCGGAGGGTGATTTGCTGTCGATCTCCATTCCGCGCCGTAAGACGACTTCGCGATGCGTCTTTTTCGGAATTCCGAAGCTCACGCGGACTTTTTTGGGTGAGACAACCCATCCCCGTATTTCCCAGCTGCCCAATTCGCGTTCAATCCCGCGAAGGATCGCCAGCATTTCGGAGCGAATTTCCCTGGGGAGGTCCTTGTTCCGACCCGATACCGAGTGCGGAATGGTCACATCAGTATCTGGAAGGAAAATCGTCGCGTTGAGGCGTTTCAAATCTGCAAGAGGCAAAACCTCACAGGACCATACTGGGACATTTCCTTCAAGAAACCCCCTCGCCGATTTCTGGTCGAACTTCGGTTTTTTGAGCACCTTCAGATGCTCCCCAAAGTTGGTTTTCGCCGCCTGAACCACCGCCTGGTGATCACACAGTGTTCTCAACGCGGCGGATACGAGTTCTTCCGCGAGGTTCGCGGGGTCGATGGAAGCGGGAGTAGCCGCCTTGCCCGATGGAATGGCTCTTGCTGCACTCATACACGAACTCCTTTCGTAGGTACTTTCGGCGGCTCTGCAGTGGGGGAAGGTTCGGAAGGACGCGGAAACTCCGTCACGTCGGAAGTTCGTCTCAACGTTTGCAATGCTGCATCAACCCAAATTTCACACAATTCCAGGGGACTCATTCTTGACTCCTCAAGCAGCTACTTCTTTGGCCGATGAAGACCACACCAAGCAATCTCAATGACCTTCTCAGCTGGGATGTACCGAAAATGGGTTCGTTGCAGCGTATTGGTGCTGTCTTCGCCACCCCCACTTCTGAGATGTGCTGGGACCGAAACGGTCCGTCCGTCGTCAGTCTTAAATTCACAATCATATGTTCCATTGAATGACCCATATTCGTTGTGGGTAAACGCGCCCTTGGCCGCATCTCGGTCGCTGGCGCCATTCGCTTTCGCTTCGTAGTAGTTGGTCGCGAGCCTCAACAGTTGTTCCCCGACCACAAGGCGTTGATTGCGCGGCATTCGCCCCATGCGTCTCGAAGCGTCGAATGCGACGTCGAAGACGCGAACGCGATCGGGGAAAAGCGCGCAGATGAGTTTGAGCTGATCTTCGAGAGTGTCTTTGCCACAGAGGACTTTCCGCAGCTGCGCAAGCAACTCAGCGCTCGCACCGTTAGAAGGTTTTGCAGAGCCCTCTCGATTCGTTTTTTTGGCGGCGAGACGAGCGATCTCCGCTTGATGTTCGGTAATCAAAGTCGTGACGAGTCGACGAGATTGTTCAAGCTCAAAGTGAAGGGCCGCATTTGCAGCTTCGAGAGATGCAATCACGCCTTGCTGCAGCGCATCTCTTTGGGCTGTGTCGTCGGTCGACGAGTCCGTCAGAGGCGCAAGGACTGCGCCATCTGTCCGCTGCAGTTCGTCGACACGCGTCTGAAGATTGATGGCGGCTTCTAGGAGCCCCAGGTTCTCTCCATCGAGATTGGCGACTCGGCCGTTGAGGCGGGTCACTTCGGCAAGCGCTTGATCCCGACCCAAGCTCGCATCATTGAGTTCTCGTTGAAGACGACGAACATCGCCTTCGAGGGTGCCACGACGCAGCTCAGCAACACGCAGGTCCGATTGCACCCGATTGAGGGTCTCCTGAGTTTCTCTCAATTGAGTGCGAAGCGGACTGCCATCGCCCCCAACGTGTCTCAGCTGGCCAATCTCCCGAATTTGGGCGACGATTTGGCCTTTAAGAACTCCGATCTGGTCGTTCGCCATTTCGGCGGCCAAAGACGCATCTTTGGACAACTGCTGTGCTGCGGCGAGCGCGGCCCGTACGTCCGAGTCGCCTTTCTGGAGTTCCGTGACTTTTCGGCCGAGGTCGTCTCGTTGCTGCTCCAGAACCAAAATTTTTCGCATCAACGCAGCGGCGTCGGATGGCTCTTCACGAAATTCATGAGCCGCGTCGAAATCAACGATCGCCTTGCTGAGGTCAGGTGGAGGAACACTCAGAACACGACCCGCCTGTGAAGCGACCCAAAGTGTTGGATCAGGATTTCGCGAAATCGCTGCGATGTCCCAACCCACAGACTTGAGTGACCTGTCTTCGGTCAGTGGTGCGTAGAGGCGAACGCCGTTGTAGCAGGCTGCGCTGGGTTCACACCCGGCTTGCTTCAGGCGACTGTTCCATGCGGGCACATGCTCCTTCGGCAACAAGACGACTGCTGCGGTCCCGCGCAGCCTCATCAGAATCCCACGGGCCTCTAGCTCCGGGCTCGCCACCACCGCAATGGGCACTTTTCGATTGGGGTCCAGCAAGTGTTGGCTGACGAATGCCGAAGCCTCATCGGCCGTTGCCAAAACTGTAGGACTTCTGTCGGGCAGAACGCTTGGGATCACCCTGGAAACATCGAGCAGCTCGCTGATGATACCGGGTCTCGAAAATTCAGGAGGAGCGCTGCGGCCCTCTGGACCTGACCAGAACGTCGCGTGCTCAACGACCACATCTTGTCCCACCTTTTTAATGCGAGCGACGTTCCGCCAAAACACACTGGAGTCATCTTGAGCCTGGTGCAGAAATTCGACGAGCGTATGGCCCGGGCCACTGCGAAGTCGGATCTCACACCCTTTGGTACCGAAGTGTGTGGCCACAGGTTCCCGGCACAGTTCCCCCGCAGTCAGTGATTCGGGAACGCCAAGGGCCAGTCGCCCCGCACGTTGCCGCGCGCCTCCAAGAATCCAGCGTGCATAAGATGCGACCACATGATCAAGAGAAGCGGACGAACCCGTCAAAGTGAGACGTGTGTAAAAAGTCGCTCTTTCGTTTCCGGAAGCGTCTCCAAGCAGGCCCCCAACGCTGCGGGTGGCGCCAACCGGTGTCGGTGAGGATCCTCCGCTCGTTCCTCCTGCCGGAAGTCTTCCTCCTTCGTATCCATCTGTACCTGTACGCCGCGCGGCCGCTTGAGGAATCGGGCGAGGCGCGCCACCTCCTGCAGTACGGCCCTCGGCCGCTTGAGGAATCGGGCGAGGCCCGCCAACTCCTGTAGTACGGCTCTCGACCGCTTGAGGAATCGGGCGAGGCGCGCCACCTCGTTCGGAATTCACGGCCGCCAACGGAGCCCGGACGGTCACGGAACTGGTCCCTGGCGGCGGCGTGCGTTGCGGGGGGCCATTGCGATGATCAGTCCGCGGCGCTGAGGCGACTGAAGCGTCCCCCTCAGGCCGAGAGATTCGATCTCCGTCTGCAAGACTTCGGCTTTGCGTTGAGCCGTCTGCTCTTCGTACGGACATAGGTGTGCGCCAATGTGCGCTTTCGTTATCGCGCTCGGCAGCGACGAAGTTTCCGACTTGGGCGCTTGTCAGATTTTCTCGGTGTTCCGATTGAGCAGGCGTGCTGGCCCGATAGGCGCTTGCGGAGCGCATGGGGCTTGGAAATCCAATGAGTTAGGTGAGCGCCATCAGCGCGCTGGCCGCCAAGCTTATGCCGACAACGACTGATGCCACGCGCCAAACGAGTGGGGGCTGGCCCGGCGCATTCGCCGGTGCCTGGAAGACGGCTCCGAGAGGTGTCTCCACGGGCGTATGTGGCTCGAGCGCTCGGAACACCAGGCGGGTTTCTCCCAACCGCACGATGTCACCCGGCGCAAGGCGGTGTTCCAGCAAGACCGGTTCGCCGTTGACGTACACGCCGTTGGGACTTCCGACGTCACGGATGCACCACCCGTCATCCACTGGGACGATGTCAGCGTGATGTCTTGAGACGGCGCGGTCGCACAGGCGGATGTCCGCCTCCAACATGCGGCCAATCGTGAGTGTCCCTTCGGACAGAGGGAAGACGGCAGTCGCGTTCTGACCCGCGATACAGAGCAGATGGGGTTCTTGGGGTGGGGGCGCAGCGCCTGCCAAGAGCATTCTTGCCAGGACCGCCGTCTGAGACCCTGGGTCCGGTGTTGGAGACACGGGTGAGGTTCCCGCCGACGCAGGCTGAAAGGCGTTCGTGTTCATGGGGGCCCATGAAGCAAGAGCCAAGCCAACGGACCTGCGCTATGCAGATCGCATGAATCGGAACTCGGCGTACGTTTTGGTCGCCTGGACTGTTGCACTGCCCTTGCTGCTGGTCGCCTGCAAGGACGAGCAGGCGGGCCCGGGACAGCGTTCGCCTTCGGCCACCGCAGGCCAAGCCGCACCCGCCCTCGCGGAGGACCCCAAAGACCTCAGCTTTCGAAGCGATGCAACGTTCGGGGAAGACGCCATTCGCTACCTTGGGTCGCGCGTGGTTGCGCTTGCGAGAGGTGTGGAGCTGCATCACTTCTTTCGCGTGAACAAAGCGCCGCCCCAGGGGTTTGACCTGTTTGTTCACCTGGTTCACCCGGAGACCGGCGAGCTCATGGGAAATGTCGACCACGCGCTGGCGTTGCCGCAGGGCCAATGGCCCGTTGGCCGGGTGCTGGAAGATGTGCACACGGTGGCGCTTCCCCCAGGTGTCGTCGCACGCGTGATGCTGGGTTTTTGGCGTCAGAACGAACGTCTTCTTGTTGCGCCCGCTGCAGCGCAAGATGGCCAACGCCGTGCGTTCGGTCCCCGAATCGGCACCGAGTCACCGGTGCCTGAGTACCGCGTCGCGCGGGTCAACGCGTCGCCGCGCATCGACGGCGTTTTGGACGAGCCGGTTTGGAAGTCCGCCGCCCGTGTCCCCTTGGTCAACAGTCTGACCGGGCAGCCGGCGCGAGCGCCAACGTTTGCCCGCCTGCTGCACGATGGCAGCACCCTGTACGTTGCCTTTGAGTGCCAAGACGCTGACGTCTGGGGCACGTTTCGAAAGCCGGATTCGCCCATCTACAACGAAGAGGTTGTTGAACTGTTCCTCGACCCCGACGGCGATGAGCGCGACTACTACGAAGTCGAAGTTTCGCCGCACAACGTCGTGTTCGACGCTTCGTTCGCGGCGCGTCGTAAGGGCATGAACTTGCCCTTCAGTGCTCAGCTCAAGAGTGCAGTCCAAGTGCGAGGTACGCTGGATGATGCCAAGCCTGATGAAGGCTGGACGGTTGAGTTCGCGATGCCGCTCGCCGGTCTCAAAGGCGCGCCGGTGCCGATTCCCGCAGGGCATGTCGCGCGCTTCAATTTGTACCGCATCGAACACCACCAAAGGCGCCACATGGAGGGCTTGGCGTTTTCACCGCCGCGGATCGGCGACTTTCACCACCTGGCCCGTTTCGGGAAGCTTATTTTCGAATAGCCAACGGAGTAGGTTCAGAGTGTTTGAAACGAACTGAAGATCAGACGATTGAGCTGACTTGGGAATGGCATGGACGAACCTGCTGACTCAGAACCACGTTGGATTCGCGCGGAGAAGCGCGTCGTCGGATTCGTTGCTCATTGTGGGATCCGGAGCTGACGAGGTTGTGAAGTGCGCTTCTGAGTTTGCGGAGATTGCGCTTCACCACGGGTTTCTGTGTAGAGGTGGAATCGCGCAAGGTTTGCACTTCGAACTCGCCCCGGGGCGAGTCGTGAGCGCGGCCCTCTGTCACGCGCAAGACCTTGAGCGGGATCTCAAGGGGAAAGAGGTCGCGGCTGTCTCGATTGACTCACGATTGGCCAAGGGGGATTTCGGCGCGACCTTCAAGCACGAGGACCTGACGCTGATTTCTCCTTTGGGCCCAGCCTCTGATCTTGCGAAATGCAAATCGGGCCTGCGGAAGGCCTTGGCCATAGCACGCAGGAGTCGACGACCTGATGCATTGGCGAAAGTGAGATGGGTCGAAGCATGTTTTGAGCGCGAGCTGCATGAACGGTCGGCGCGAAGCGCGAATGGCTGACCGGGGAATTATCGCGCCGCACCAATCACGCCGCGCCGATGCGTAGACAGTTGTACGTTTCGGCCGTCGCTGTGTACCGAAATGGCGCCTTCCACGTCCGTGCGAAGACAGTGCGCACCCCACTCGCGATAGCGCGCTTCGATGTCGGGTGCCGGCAGATGAAACCGCCCTTGTCGTGACACGCAGAAGATGGCGTATTTCGGCCGTGTTTTTTGAAAGAGTTGTTCGGACGAGGACGTGCGTGAGCCGTGGTGAGGCACTTTCAAAACGGTCACAGGCTCCAACGGAAGTTGAAACTCTGCAGGGGCTTCGATGTCGCCGGTCAGGAGGATGCGGACGTCTTCGTGTCGGACCTCCAGCACCACGCTGCGGTCGTTGACGCCTTCCAACAGAAGCTGGTCTCGAGGAGGGCCGAGGACACGGAGTTCCGCTTCACCGACCCGCGCCACGGGAGTCCGCTCATCCACCCATCGCACGCGCGCTTCACTGGCGCTGTCGATGACTGTGTGACTGAGCCGCTCGCCATCACTGCCAGCGGGCAGCCAGAGCTCCACAGGGGGAACGGCGCGCAAGACTTCGGCAAGGCCGAGCGCGTGGTCTGCGTGTGGGTGGGAGAGAACGGCGAGGTCCAACTTCTGGACTTGAGCCTGTCGCAAAAACGGAATGACATGCTTTGCGCCGACCGATTGGTCGAAGGCGCCACCACCATCCACGAGCGCCGTCCGTCCTTGCGAGGCGATCACAATGGCGTCGCCATGGCCCACGGATAGAAAAGTGACGGTGACGCCCGATGGCGCGTGTCGCAGCAGCGTCCACAGAAGAGAAAGCGGCGTGAGCCAAACGGCGTTTCGGATTCTGGCGAAGTCACTCACCCAAGCCGCAAGGCCCAGAAAGTAAGCCGCTGCGGCCGGCCACGACAACCCTGGAAGCGCGAGCGCGGCTGCAGGGCTGGATGCGCTCCATTTCACCAAAAGCAACATGCCTTCTGACATCCAGCCCGCTGCCCACAGGAGGCCATCTCCAACGTGAATCGAGACACCATGCGCCAGTGCCGCGCCGGCGCTGCACACGGTGAGCGCAGCGCTGAGCGGCAGTGCGACGATATTCGTCCAGACGCCAGCGAGACTGATGCGATGAAAGGCGGCTGCTGCCAGCGGAAGGGAAGCGAGCGTGACGGCAACACTCGCCGCAGCCGTTTGCAGAAGCGCGCGCAGCGGTCGCGGCTGCCGGTTCATCCAGGACAGCTGCAGCTTCGGTGCCAGAAGAAGCAACGCCGCGATGGCAACAAACGAAAGCTGCAGGGACAAGTCCGCAACGGCGCCGGGGTCCCAAGCGACAAGCACCAGGGCTGCGAGAGCGAGGGCGTTGAGCGGCTGCGAGGAGCGCCACAGGGCCCATCCCAAAAACACGACGCTTGTCATGACTGCGGACCGAACTGCCGGGGGTTGCCAACCGGTGAAGAACACGTAGCCCCAAACCCATGGAATCGCGGCCAGTGCGGCAATTCGGCGCATGTCATGCGTGCGCGCCGCCGGAAGCCGAACGAGCAGGCGCCGCAAAACCCAGAGAACGCCCAACGCCAGTGCGGCGACATGCAAACCGCTGACGCTCAGCAGATGGGCGAGACCCGAGCGCGCAAAGTCCTCCTCCCATCGAGCACCCAGCTCGGCACGTTGACCCGCGGCGAGGGTGAGCACCAACGCCGCAGCATCCGGCGAGGGCGCCACTGCATGCGCCCGCGCGGCAAGTGAGGCGTGGATGTGCTCGCGCCAGGCGGATGTCCAAGGGGCCGGGGAGAGCACGGCGATTTTCGCGCGCTCTGCGCTTGCGACGTATTGAACGCCGCGCCGCCTTGGGGCATCGGTGTTGTCGTATTCGCCCGGATTCTCGGGCCCCGCCAGCGAGCGCAGCGTGGCCCGCAGCCGCACCGTCTGGCCCCCGTGCAGGCGAGGGCCTGGTGCGCGCGCCCAGATTCGCACTTTCGCGCGGACAATGCGTGCCACCTCTGGCAGTCGCGCGACGGCGAGCGTCAAGCGCTGGGTTTCGGGGCTGATGTCTTCCGCGGCAAGCAGTCGTCCTTCAAGGAGAAGTTCGGTGTCTTCTGGCAGCGCGTCCGACGTGCGCTCTTGCCGCGCGCTGCCCGCCGCTCCGAGAAAGAACGCCGCCAACAGAAGAAGGTGCGCGCCGACGCGTGGCGCCCAGGCCAACGCGGCGGCGGCAAAGGCAATGCTGACGGCGAGGAGGCCCATGCCCGGGCCATTGCTCGAGCCGCCCCAATGCGCGCCAAGAACTGTCAAGGCCGCTGGAAACACCAACCCGCCGACCCACCCCGATGCTCCGACGCCCATGGTGAACCCCCCATCGCTGATGCGAAGCGTTGGCGGGATAAGGCTCAGCAAAGCTTGGGCCAATTGGGCGCGTTTGAAGAACCCCAAAAAATGTGCTATTTCGCGCGCCTCTTTCGGCCGTCAGGAGGCCACCCCACGTGCAGAAGTTTCAACAAGGTGACAAGGCCGTTTACCCCGGCCAGGGCGTTGGCGAAGTGATGGGCATCGAGCACACGGAGGTTGCTGGGCAACGTCAGTCTTTTTACGTGCTTCGCATTCTCGACAACGGGATGCGCATCATGATTCCCATCAACAAAGTCGGGTCGGTGGGGCTTCGCGAAATCATCAGCGAAGACGACGTGAAGCAGGTCTATTCCATCCTCAAAGAGAAGGACATTTCTGTCGACTCGACGACGTGGAACCGGCGTTATCGCGAGTACATGGAAAAGATTAAGACCGGCTCCGTCTTCGAAATCGCCGAAGTCTTGCGTGACCTCTACTTGCTCAAGGGCGACAAGGACTTGTCGTTCGGTGAGCGAAAGATGCTCGACACCGCGCGCTCGCTGCTCATCAAGGAGCTGTCGCTCGCGAAAGAGTGCACCGAAGATGAGATTGAGGCTGACCTCAAGCGCATCTTTAACTTGCCGTAGCGCCAGCCGAAGCCGCTCTAGCTGCCGAACGCAGCTTCGATGGCCGCGGTGCGCGGGTCAGTCGAGCGCTTCGGAACATTTTGCACCGGTCGCGCCACCGCGGGAAGGCCCTGCAACCGCGCACGGAACGCTGTGTTGTCTGGGTCGTGACGAATCGCTTGCTCCAAATTCGCCTTGGCCCGAAGCGTGTCGCCTGCTGACAGCGCTTCATCGGCTTCAAGCGCGAGCACAGCGCCGAAGTCGCGCTGCAGCTCTCGGCGGTACCAACCCTTACCGCCCGAGAGGGTTGACTCTTGCTTCTGCGCGGACTGCACCAAACGGCGCGCGCGTTGCGCGTTGGCCGACTCGATCGCGAGATGCGCTTCAGTAAACGTCCGCTGAAAGCGAGCGAGTTGCTGCGCGAGCGCGGTGTTTCCTGATTCTTCGGCGAGTTCTTTGGCACCGACGGCGTCGCCACCGCGGAAACGCTCTTGGGGCGTTTCGGTGCTTCGCAGCCGTTCGACGAGCGAAGGCCCGGGGATCTGCTCAGTCACTTCAGGCAGGGGCGTGACAGAGGCTAGGGCATCCGCAGGCAATACCGGAGGCGCTTGAGGTGAGGGCGAGGCCGTGGCCGATGTCTCTGCGGCTTTCGCCGGTGCGGGAGCGGGAGCCGTTCCCGCATTGGCCGTGGCAGCAGCAGCTGGGCGTGTGGCTGGCGACTCGCTGGCTTCGCCCTCGCCTGGAAAATCGATGGGGATCCGCTGCGCGCGAACCGCGGGCTTCTTGGGATGCCGACCGGGAGAAGTCCTTTGAGTGAACATTTGCGTTGCGTCTGGCGCGAGCGGCAGGGCGATGGGCGCGCGGGGCTCGCGCGTGACCCGGTACAACGTCGCCATCGAAACGCCTGCGAAGCCCACGGCAACAGCGGCCGTGAACACCGCCCAGCGGGTCAGTACGCCGCGAGAGCGAAGTTGTTCAAACGTCCAGCGCCGGCGCGCGCGGGCTCCCCCGTGCGCATGGGCCACATCTTGCGAACGCAGGCGCAAAAGTGCCTGTCCAAGCGCAATTTCGTCGCCGGGTTGAAGTTCGACTTCCCCCGACACGCGTGTGCGGTTGACGAAGGTCCCGTTTTGGCTGCCCAGGTCTCGCAGGAAGAAGCGGTCGCCCTGACGCACAAGCTGCGCGTGGTAGCGGCTGATGGAGGGGTGAAGCAACCGGAGGTCGGACGCGGACGCGCGGCCAATGCTGACTTGGCCTTGGCGCACCGGAATCAGCTGCCCAGCGCCTGGGCCGCGCTCCACATACAAGTGCACGGGCTGAAAGCCTGGCTCTGACACCACCGCGGTGAGCGTCGCTCGTGCAGGCTCGGAAGAAGGCGACCGCCTTTGTGGAGCCTCCGTTGCAAGTTGAAGCGCCGATGACGAGTCGACAGGTGGAGTCGGCGGGGCGGACCCTTCCTGAGGGAAGGGAAGGTCGAGCCCCGACTTGCTGGCAGTGCTGGACACTTGCGACTCCCTCGCGCCGGGGTTGCGACCACGAATGCTGGGCTTACTGGGTGTCGGCATGCCTACGCCAAATTATCGAAGAGAAGCCCACAAAAGTGCTCTCCCCGGGGCGTGTTGGGAAGAAAAGCATCCCGGCGTTCCTGCAATGCGGCCAGGTGAACGCTAAGCATCTGAAATAGCTGAGAACATCTTACACGTTACAGAACGTTTTCAACGACAGCGTTGTTGTGGGGTGTCGCGTTGCCTGGGCGAGTGGGGCGCTAGGCACCAGGCGGTACCTTGAAGACGTGTAACCCTTGCGCACGCTTAGCCTCGCCGTCTAGGTCGGCCTCGCGCGCGGGAAGAATCGTGTGTCCGTCGCCAAGGTGTGAAAAAACCCGCCCTCCGAGTGACGGAGCGCGGCGTGCGAATTTACAACACCCTGACCCAAGCCAAGGAAACGCTGACGCCGCCGAATGGGCAGCCGCTGGGCATCTATGTCTGCGGGCCGACCGTTTACAGCTACGTGCACATTGGCAACGCGCGCACGTTCACCATGTTTGACGTCGTCGTTCGCTACCTCCGGCACAAGGGCATCGTCGTTCGCTACGTGCGCAACTACACCGATGTCGACGACAAGATCATTCAAGCGGCGCGGGCCTCGGGGGAATCCCCATCCGCGTTGGCGGATCGATTCGTTCGTGCGTTCGACGAAGATGCAGCACGGCTGGGGCTTTTGCTGCCGGATGTCGCACCTCGCGTGACCCAGCACATGCCCGAAATCATCGCGCTGATTGAAAAGCTGATCGCTGCGAAAGCAGCCTATGCGTCCGGGGGTGACGTCTATTTTTATGTGGCGGCATTTCCTGGCTACGCGCGGCTTTCGAAACGAAACCTGGACGATTTGCGAGCCGGCGAACGGGCGGTATCGGGCGAGAACAAGCGTGAGCCACTGGACTTCGCACTTTGGAAAGCCGCCAAGCCCGGAGAACCGTTTTGGTCCAGCCCCTGGGGCGAAGGCCGACCGGGATGGCACATCGAGTGCTCTGCGATGGCGGAGAAATACTTGGGCCGTCCCCTCGACATTCACGGGGGTGGCATTGATCTCATTTTTCCTCACCACGAAAACGAAATCGCGCAAAGCGAAGCGGCGTCGCAGGGCGCGTTTTGCCGGTGTTGGATGCACTCGCAGTTTCTGAACCTTGAAGACGCGAAAATGTCGAAAAGCTTGGGCAACGTCGTCCGGCTGCGCGACGCGCTTGACCGCGTGGGTGGCGAGGTGCTGCGCCTTTTCTTCATTTCGACGCACTACCGCCGGCCGTTGGCCTTTACGGACAAGTCGTTCGCCGACGTCGACGCTCGTCTGGAGTACTTCTACGAAACCCTGCGTCGCGCCGATGCGAGGCTTGAGGGGACGACGCCTTCCGGTCCCCTGGAGGGCGACCCTCATCGGCACCTCGCGTCTTTCGAAGCCGCCATGGACGATGACTTTAATTGTCCCGGTGGGCTGGCTGCGCTGTCCGGCTTGTTCAACGAACTCAACGAAGCCGTCGAACGTGCCAAAGGCAAAACGGCGGCGACGTGGTTGCCCGCGGTGGCGGCGCTGCGCGACGACGCGCGAAAAATCGGCACCGTGTTGGGGTTCTTTCGAGAGCCGCCGGAAGCTTGGCTGCTGGCGAGGCGTCGCCGTGCGGTCCAAGAGCGCAAGCTCGATGAAGCGCATATCGAAATGTTGATGACGCAGCGAAGCGAGGCCCGTGCCCAAAAGAACTGGGCGGAGTCCGACCGGCTGCGCGACGCGCTGAAGGCGATGGGCGTTGAAGTGATGGATTCGCCTCAGGGTTCGACGTGGCGGGTTTCGCCAGAAGCGCTTGCCGCTGCAAAGGAGTGACGCGTGGGACTCTTGGAGGGCTTGACGGTACTGGCCTTGGCGGCGGGGCCTCTTCCCGCTGAAGTGCGCGCGGCGAAGGAAATTTCTGCGCCACTCCTCGCCGGGCACATTCGATTCTTATCGTCAGACCTCCTCGAGGGCCGCGGGCCTGCGAGCCCAGGTGATGCGTTGGCGCAACAGTACATCGCTGCGCAAATGGAGGCGCTTGGCCTTGAACCCGGTGGCGCGGACGGGTCGTGGTTCCAGACCTTCGACCTGGTGGGTGTGCATGGGTACCCCGACACGCTCTCTGTATCGGCTGGTGCCGCGCCGCTGGTATTGAAGCATTCACAAGACTTCATGGTTGTTGCGGGTCGCGCCAAGTCGGCAGTGCGGATGTCGTCGGCGCCGCTCGTGTTTGTGGGCTACGGCATCGTGGCGCCAGAGTTTCAGTGGGACGATTTCAAAGGTGTCGATGTTCGCGGAAAGGTGCTCGTTGTCCTGAACAACGACCCGCAAGACGACCCAGCGCTCTTCGCCGGCAAGACGCGCCTTTGGTACGGCCGCTGGGACTACAAGTACCACCAGGCCGCGAAGCTCGGAGCGGCCGGCGTGCTGATTGTCCACACCCGCGAATCGGCTGGCTACCCTTGGCAAGTCGTTCAGACGTCGTGGTCGGGCGAGCAGTTTTCCTTGCCCGGTGAAGATGAGGTTGGCCTTGAATTCCGGGGATGGCTGACGGAGGACGCGGCCAAGAAGTCTCTTGCGCTGAGCAAGCATTCTTTGGAAGCGCTCGTTGCCGCCGCGCAAAAGCGAGACTTCAGACCTGTCGACTTGAGTTCACAGTTGTCTCTCGAGTTCTCAAGCAAGATTCGACAAGTCAAAACAGGCAACGTGTTGGGCAAGCTCGCGGGGGCTCACCCGAAGCGCGGGGAAGAGGGCGTGTTTTTCACAGCCCATCACGACCACTTAGGTCGCAAGGAGAACGCCGCCGCCGATGCCATTTACAACGGTGCGCAGGACAACGCGTCGGGTGTGGCGCAAATGCTGGCCGTCGCGCGGGCGTTCGTTGCCCTGCCCAAGCGGCCCGAAAGGTCAGTGTGGTTTGCAGCCGTTGGCGCGGAGGAACAGGGACTCTTGGGTTCGGCTTTTTTGGCGAACCATCCGCCCATTCCGGTGGGTCGAATCGCCGCGGTCTTGAACATCGACGGCGCCAACATTTTCGGCCGCACCCGCGATCTCACGGTCATTGGGCTTGGGAAAAGTTCTCTCGACGCTGCGATTCAAGCCTCGGCAAAGCATCAGCAGCGGCGCGTCGTCGGCGATGCTTTTCCCGACCGAGGTTTCTTCTATCGGTCAGACCAATTTAGCTTCGCCAAAGTGGGTGTTCCGGGCGTCTATTTTGAAGGCGGCTTGGACTACGTTGGGCGTCCAGCAGCGTGGGGTCGGACGCAGCGTGAAGCCTGGGAAGCGCGCGACTACCACCAGCCGTCGGATGAGCTCACCCCGTCGTGGGACTTCGCCGGCATCATGGAGGACGCCCAGCTGTATTTCTGGACGGGCGTGGCCATCGCGCGCGAGCCGAAGCTTCCCCACTGGCGTGCGGGCGATGAGTTTGAGGCGGCACGACTGGCCGCGCTACGTGCCCTGCAGAACTGACTTCCGCTTAAACAGCGCGGCAGCAATGGCGAGCAGAAGACCCAAAGCCGAGGCCAAAAGGCTTGGCCAAAGCCAATTGGGCCAAAACCGAAGGGTGACCTCGCTCGTTCCCGCAGGAAGATGCACGCCCAGCATCGCGACGTCAGCAGGGACGACGGCAGCGCCTGGGGTCGAAGCCTGCCAGCCCGGGTAGTAGGACTCGCTGACAATCGCGAGCGTGTCGTGTGTTTGCGCCGAGAGAGACAGGTGCATCTCGCCTGGGCCAAGTCGCTGGAGCGTGCAGGGGACCTCAGGCAAGCCTGGACTCGCTGGCGCAGAAGCGCCATCGACAACGTGGCCTGACTTCACGAGACGAGCCGCTTCGGCAGGTGTCGGCACCACCTGCCATGTTCCGGTACAGGTGACGGGCGGCAGCGGGCCTTCGTGACGGAAAAGTTCAATCCCAAGACCCAATGGCTGAACGGGAGAGAACAGTCGAAACTTGTGCCGCGCATCCGCGACAGCATGGCGCGCTTGAAAACGGACCGCCGCGTCTTCCAGCCCCACGGCTTCGCGCAAAAGCCGCGTGCGGGTGAACTCCATCGACGTCACGCCGCTGACGCTTCGAATGTTTCTTTGAATTCCGAGGTTCGGTCGCGACATCGCGTCTTCGAAACGTCGTCGTTCCGAAGGCCTGCGCGGCAGTTTTTGCGACGCGCTGGTGATGTCGAGTGTGGAAAAAAGAACACGCTCGGGTTCGCCGGCGAGGAGCGGGGACGGCGGGGGCGGTGTCCAAGTCGCCAAGGCCCAGGGGGACACCACGACCAAATCCAGGATGACGAGCCCCGCAAGCAGGGGAGCGCGAGGCGCTTTCTCGGCGAGACCTCCGACAAACAGGACAGCCGCCAGGGCCACCAGACCTGCGTGGGTTGCGGCGGTTGTCACGGTAGCGGACGCTCCGGCATCGCCGGCCTTCGCCCCCAGCAACGTGGGAACGGCAGCGGCGATTGCAGCTGCGACGCCGGGGAGAGCCATCATCAGGGCGCTTTGCCATCGCTTGAGCGTCAGGGCGGCGTCCACACCGCGCGCCATTAACAGCGCGAGCGTCAACATCGGCAGAAG
>JBJXGM010000127.1:0-20727 GCA_046155985.1 Myxococcaceae bacterium
GGTGGGAAGTGTGACTCTCGTATCCATGGGTCGGCGGGCAACCTATCACGCAACCCCACCTCCCCCGGAAATCAGCACCCCCAGGCGCGCAAACCGCGCATCCCACGTGTGGTGTGCAAGTGCGCGCACCCGCGCCGCCCGTCCAATTCTTGCAGCGTGTTCGGGCCGCGCCAACAGCCAGCGTAGGGTATCGAGCGCTTCCTGCTTTGACGCATAACACAGCACTTCGTCACCGATGCTGTAGGCGTCCGGGAGCTCCGGGTTGAAACTCGTCAGGTAACAAGCGCCCGCCATCGGGGCCTCGAAATCTCGTCCTTTCAAGTGTTTCACATGGTCGGTCGGGCCGACACCACCCATCCCCAGCACCACGCGCGCTTGTGAAAAAAGGGTGACCAGGGTGTCAAAGGACACCGGACCACCCTCCGTGCCAAACCCGAACGTTCGAACATCGATTCCCTGTTCGCGCAGATAGCGAATGAGCTCGAGCCTGGGCCCGTACAGCCGCCCGACCCAAACCACGGGAATCGTTTTTTCGACTTCCTTCGGTGCGAAGAATGTGGGGTCTGCGCCAGGAGGCGCGTACCAGGGCGACCCCCCCTGGGCCGCCAAGAGATCTGCGCCGGTGCGCCAAGTCGTCCAATACACATCTGCCTTTTGTGCGATGGACAACTGCCGCCCTTCTGTCTCGCCGCCCAATGGCTCTGGCCATTGCTGCTTGTCGTCCAGCCCCATGAGCACAGTCCAAATTCCCCGTGCGTGGAGGGATTCGAACAACGCCGGCTCGAGGTCCGCGGCGCCGGCGTAGAGAAACACGACGTGCACGGGACGCCCATTCGCTTCGCGCTCGTCCAAATGACTCAAGAGCTGCAAAGTCCACTGTGCCCTCCGCGCAACCACACCATCCGATTTTCGAATGTGCGCGCGCTGGTCGAAGCGGCTGCCATCCCCCCAGCGCAAAGCGGCCTGCCACAAGCCCTTGTCTTCCCAATCGTCGACCCCAAAGGCGACGACGCCCAACCGTTCACCATTTTTCGGAAGGCGCCTTATCGCCGCACGCGCACGAAGTGATGCCGCCAACGCGGCCTCCGTGTATGGCGGCGCGCCGGCCGGTGCATTCTTCAAGAACCGCTCAACACGCTCCTCGAAAGTGCGCTCACGCCCCAGGCGCCACCATTGGTAGGCCGCGGTACGCCGCAACCGTGCCATTCGCTTCTCGCCCACGGCTTGTTTCAGGCCAAGAAGCGATTGGTCGACCCATCGGGGAAGCATCGAGGCGAAATGTATCCACAAATCCGATAGCCTTCGTCAACCGTGCAACCCCCGCCCATGACGATGACTGCGGCGCAAGCCCCGTCCGGTACCCCCCTGGGTCGCGGACAGCTTTCCAGCCGGCGTGCCGGGCTGTGGGTCCTTTTGCTGGGGCTGCCTTTCCTCTCTGCCGCGTCAGCGCCAGCGGGATTCGAACTTCTCGGGGGCTTGGCGGCCTTCAACCTGCTCTTGCTCGGTGCCTTGTTGGCCCGCGCACTCGCGGTTCGTCGTCTCGAACTTGCACCCGTCGTCGGATTCCTGCCGGGACTGCTGTCCTCTTGGCCGCTGGCGGGACTCTATTTCCTGCACTTTTCGCCCCATGCAACCTACGTCAATCGCTTCGGCGAAACGCCGCTTCTCTATCAAGGCGAGTGGGTGCAGCTGTGTCTCGCCGTATTCGTCGTTCCGTATTTCGTATTCATCTGGCCGCTGTTGCGGCCTCGCTCAGAGGAGGCGAACACCGTTCCCGAAAGCATCGACTTCGAATGGTGGTTGCTCGCCGTCGGCCTCGTGTCGGTAAACCTCGGATGGTTGATTTCGGTGACGCCCTTGGGAAGCGCCTTGGTTTTGGCGGGGAACGCTTTGCGAAACTTCTTCACGGGGTTTTGCATTCTCGCGGGCTTGCGATGGAACCGTTGGTCTCCTTTCCGAAAACAAGTCATCGCCGTTGCCCTTCTTGCGTGCCTTGCGGCCAACACGTTGGCCAATGCACGGGGGTACGCCATTAATCCGCTTCTCGTCGCTGTCCTTGGGTACGCACTCGCCCGCGACGTGGCCAGGCGACGCCAAGTCATCTTGTTTGGCGCCCTGCTGGCGCTGCTTCCGCTTTATCTCGCCGTTGGGAATCAAACCAGGCTGGCGTTGCACAGCGTGGGCTTCGCCAACATCGAGGAGAGAACTGCCGTCATGTCCCGCGCGCTTCGGGGCGACCTCCAGCACGGAGAGGGCGGCGGCTTTGTTGAAGACGCGATGCGACGTCAATACAGCGCAGGCGGACACTCACTTATCATTCAAGACTGGGGTCGAGTCTCACTTTCTGACTTCAACGTGCTGCAGTTCGTCCGCGAAGGTCTTCGTGTCCTTCTGCCCGCGTTCTTGTTTGGCCAGGCGGAGTCGCTGACCTACACGGGGACAGAAATTCTTTTGGACTACGGGTGGCTCATCACCACCGGGAACAGTGTCGAAGTCTCGATGGTGGGTTCCTTGTTTCATCAAGGCGGCCTCGTCATGGTGGGACTGGGTGGGGTACTGCTCGCCGTGCTTCACCGCGCCCTGGCAGCGCTCATCCAGCGCAAGCACCAGCTGGCCGCCTTGGCCGGCGTCGTCGCGCTTTTGTCGTTGTGGGGCTACAACCTTGACTTCATCGCGTATGGCCGCGGGTTGGTTTGGGGCATGTTCTACGCCCTGCTGGCGATTCGCACGGTCGGCTCCGCGCTTCAGCCGCGAAAGCGGAACCCGGCCAGCCCAGTCTGACACGAGCAGAACCTATTGGGGCTCGCACACCAAGAAAATGCTCGCACACAAATCCGGATACTGTTGTCCCAAGAGGTAGCACCCTTCCAGGTACTCTTTCGACACGATGTCTGTCTTGAGCAGCCGGTCCCACTGAAAATTCGCCAGCGCCTTAAAGAAAATGCCGGACCGGAAAATCACGCGAAGCCCGGCGGCGACTGCGTCCCGCTCCAGCGTGTCCAGCGCGTAAGTCCGCCGATGACCATGCGCCTGTTCCGAAGACGTGACCGCAGCGTTGTGGGAAATGAGTCCCATTTTAACAGCAATCTGCCGCGAAGGTGCGTTCGCATTGGGGCACGCCAGGAAGAGTCGTCCCTTTGGTGCCAAAAAAGCTTTGTTCACGCGACGCAGAACACCCACTGGGTCATCCAAGTGCTCCAGGACGTGGGTCAAGATGACGTTGTCGTAGCGTGACGGCAAAGTCACCTTCTCAAAAACGCCGTGCACCCATCGTGCCCGTTCACCCAACGCCTTCTTTGCCTCCGCGATGGCTTCGTCCGAGGCTTCGACGCACGTCACATCCGAAAAGTGCCCCAGGAGCCGGCGCGTGAAAGCACCCTGAAAGCTGCCGAGTTCAAGAACGTTCCCGGAGCGAAAAAATGGCTCGAACGAACGCACCATCAAAGGATGCATGATGTCGATGTCGAAGTCGTACGCATACTTGTGGTCCGCGGTGTCTTGAATTTCACGGTTGTAGTCGCGCTCTGCACTCATCCCCGACTCCCCAACGTCAACGGAAGCGACAATACCTTCACACCCGACGCCATCGACGCAACTGTGAATCCAGCCGACGCGTACAGCCGAATCGCTGCGATGTTCTCAGTCGCCACCTCAAGATCAAGCCGCACCATGCTGTGCTGCTTGGCCAAAGCGATCGCCCGCACGACGAGGCGATGCGCCAGCCCCCTGCGGGTCCACGCTGGAAGCACGCTCACACTGCTGATGAACGCCACGCGCGATTGGAGGTCGTTGCAATACATCGCCACCAGCCCGACCAAGGTCTCCGCTGACCAGACTTCCAGTCGCTCCGCCCGCGCAACCAGTTTTTGCGAATACGCTGCGATGTCAACGCGCTGACTCAGCGGAGGCACAAAAGTCGGGTCGCACGCCTCCAAATGCGCGCAAAGTTGCTCGAGCGAAGCCGAATTCAGCGCGTCGCGTGTTGCTGCGCTCACTTTTCGAGCACCGCCCAACCGAACCCGTGACGGCCAAACGCGTTGCCGTTGTAGAGCAGATGAACACGCCCCCGCGCTTCGAACACGTGGGGGTAGCACAACATGTCCGAGTCCCAATCCCCGCGCGTCCCGTCCAGTGTCAACGTGGCGTCGTCGCGTGCCCAGTGCACCAAGTCTCGCGACCAAGCATGGCCAATTTGATAGCCACGGCCAACGTGGGTTCGAAAATCGAACGACTGTCGATAACAAAAGAACATGTGAAACGTGCCATCGATGTCGATGACAGTCGGCAGGGCTTGGCTCTCGTCGGGACCGACCCGGTCGGAGACGATGGCGCGACCTTCTTCTTTGATCCAAGTTTCGCCGTCGTGGGAAGTGGCGTGCCCAATTTTGTAGGTGCGCTCGGGCGTCGTCGCGCCGACCGCTGTACGCCACGAAGTCCCAAATATATACCACATGTGAAACTTGCCTCGGAACACACGGACAAAAGCGTCGCCCACGAGAAAGGGTTCATACAGCGATGCCGCGAGAATGGGACCTTCGCCGCGACGTCGGAACGTTTCTCCACCGTCGGTGCTTTCTGCGAACCCAATGGCAGTCTCCACAGACACGGACACGCGACGACTCCAGCCAGTCGTGTAGGCGAGAACGCGCCCTTCGTGACGCAGGACGTTCATTGGAAAAATGCCGTGCTCGTCAAACGCGCCCAAACCGCCCAGCGGAATTACCGGCTTGTCCGATACGCGCAGCAGACCCTCCAATGCGGGATTGAAATCCGCAAAAGCCACATGGCTGAGGTACTTGCCAGTGGCTTCGTCCTTTTCGCGAGTCGAAAAGTAGATGCGAATGAAGTCCGGGAACACGAGCGCCTGCGGCGACTGCGCGAATTCCACGCACCGGTTTGGGAGCCGATGCGCTGTGGGGTCAAAAAGTTTTCCGCGCTTGACCCATCGCATGGCTAGTGGAGCTCGCCTTCAAGTTCCGCGAGCCCAAATCCGTATCGGCCAACTTGATTCCCCAAGTATGCGAGGTAGGTGCGGCCGTTGTTCTCAAACACGTGCGGATAGCTCACCATCTCGGAGTCCCAGCCTTCTTGCGAGACATCCAGCCCCGCCTTGGCGTCGTCACGTGTCCAGTCGACAAGATTGCGACTCCAGGCATAGCCGATGCGGTAACCCCGCTCTTTGCTTCGGTAGCCCTCGCTGTATCGGTAACAAAAAAACATGTGGTACTTGCCGTTCTTGAAGAAGACGTCTGGGCTTGCCTGTGCTTCGTCGGCTTCGAGCCGGACCGGAATCAAGTCTTTGTTGTGACGCTGCCAGTTGAGGCCGTCATCCGAGGTGGCCATCCGAATTCGGTACACGGGCTCGGGCCGCCCCTCGACCCGTTTCCAGAGTTTGCCGGCGATGTAGAAAAGCACCCAACGGCCATCGAAGCGCCGAATTTTGGGGCCACTCACCACAAAGGGTTCATCGGGCGAATACGAAAGCACCGGGCCGGGCCCGAGTTTCGTGAACGTCTGACCCCCATCGGTACTCTCAGCGACACCAATGGCCACGTTAAACGGCACCGACTCGCAACGGGTCCAACCCGCGTAGTAGGCGCGCAGTTTCTCTCCGACGCGAATGACAGACACGGGATAAGTCCCAAACTCGTCAAACGTTCCTGTCGCGCCCAGCGGCAAAATGGGCTGTTCGGACAAGCCCCGGATGCGGAACAAGTTCGCCTTGTCCAGGTCAACGTAGGCTGAACGGCTGACGTACTGGCCGTTGGCATCCGCCGGCGGACGGCACGAGAAATACACCCGCACATGGTCCGCTTCGATAAGCGTCGCGGGTGCCTGCGCAAACTCGCTCATCCAGCCGGGCGCGTTCGCCTCTTGTGGCGAAAACACTCTGCCCAATTTCTTCCACCGAAATGCAGTCATGACAGCTCGTAGTGGCCGGACACCCAGGCCTGAACGGCGGAAAGCGGGTTGAACATCAAGACGTCGAGAATGGAGAGCCAGGGAACAAAAGACCCCCCAAACTGCGCATACTCCAGAGGGCGTGCCTGGAGAAAGTGAAGCGAAACGCCTTGCGTCGCGAATGCCTCTTTGGCGTAGAGGGCCGTCCCGCCAATGGGGTTGATGTAGTGACTCGCGCCGAGTGCGTTGCAAAGGGCGAGCACTTTGTCCTGCGCCTTCAACGTTGCATCGACATTCAGCGTCGAGGACACAACGAAGGGCGTCTTGACGCCGAGGTGCGCGCAAGTCTTTTCGAGCGAGTGAAGCAGAAATCGAAAGAGGTTCGGCTCGGGGTGTTCCACAACGCCGCGGAACCAAGCAAACGTTTCGGCGAAGTACGGCGCGCGGCGATAGGCACCTTCGATGCGCGCCAAAAGCTTCGCGCGGTCAAAGTCCGCGGCCAGCGTACGCTCGACCACGGTGAGCTGGTCGCCAGCTCGAGCGAGCGGAATCGAAAACACCTCCGGCTCGCCATTGAGCAAGTAACGGTTTCGGTTCATCCAACCCTTTTTCGTGTACTTGATGTTGTCGTAAACAACGAACGCGTCGACAGCCGAAATCAGTTGGAAGTAGCCGATGTACGGCAAGAAGTAGGGTTGCATGATGGCGAGCTTCATCGCCCGGCACCCCATGTGCGCGTCCTGCCCCCAAGGTTGCGCAGCGCAATGCTCAATTTTCGCAGGGTCGGCCAGCGCATGAGAGGCATCAAGTATCGAAGCGCCGAAGGCACCGGAAGTCCGGTCTCTTTGAGACGCACAAGCGCCTTTCCATAGGCGCTTGCATCTCCCGCCATAAAGGCTGCTTTACATATGGCGATGTCGACTTCGCGCGTTTCCGCAGGGCTGATGGGCAAAAGCTTGGGGAAGAATTCTGGGAACTTGCCGAGAAAGTCTCGAAGACCTTCGAGCACAGCCAGGTTTCGCGCTGGCGATGAACGCGTCGCGGACTGCGGCGACTCGCGGTAAATCGCCGAGCGGAAATCGAGTATCTCCACTTCTCCCAGCGAAAGTGCTTGCGCCACGAGGAAACTGTCCAAGAAGGGGTACGTTTCCAGCGGAAGCGAGCTCGCGTAGAGCGTCTTGTACACCTCTGCGCGATAGACCGACGTCAGCGTCCGCAGCTTTCCGGCCAATGACTTTCCGCGGGGCGAACCTCGCAAAGACGTCAACGCGTCAGCCGTCAGCGCGTCGGTATTCGACACGCGCCAAATCCCACTTTCCAGGCGCGTCGACGCAAAATTGGTGAAGACAGCGGAAACGTCCGAGCGCTTGCGAAGCACATCGACCTGTCGACTCAGTTTGTCGGGCGCAATCCAATAGTCGTCACCATCGCAAGCGGCGAGAAACTGCCCGCGGCTGGCTTCCACCACGCGCTGCAGATTCTTGTGCGGGCCCAAATTCTGCGACGACGGCATCACGCGAATGAGGTTCGGCTCCTGGCGTTGGTAATCCAGGGCAATGTCCAGGGTGCGGTCCCTGGAAGCGTCTTCCCCAATGATGAGTTCAAAAGGGAAATCCGTGCGCTGAAGCAACACCCCTTCAATCGCCTGCGCGACGTATGCCTCCTGGTTGTAGGTCACCATGAGAACGCTCACGAGCGGCTCGGCGGCCTTCAGCGTGGAAGGCACGTCGCTCATGTCGCCATCCGAACGCGCGAAAAAAGTCCAACGCTCTCGCGAAGCGCCCGAAGACGCATGATCCAAGCCAGCCCGCCAAACAACATCGCTCCCGCGACAACCAGCAACGCCAGCCGTACCGGCGCCGGCGAAGCAAGGTGAAGCGAGAGCCATTTCACCACCGCCGCCATCAGGACACTCAGGAGCAGCGTGGGTGCAAAGTCCAGAAACTGCGCGAGCGCCCCGTACCCGAGCTTCTGTTTTGTGTAGGTCGCATTGATGAGAAACCCCAGTACGCCGAGAGCCACTTGACTCCAAGCAATGCCCAGCACGCCCCAGAACGAAGCCAACACCAGGAGTGCTGTGCCCAAGAGTTTCTTGATGACTTCCAAGCGAAAGAAGAGTCGCGAATGGCCCTGACCCAAAAGGACGTTGAGATTGATGACGTGCAACGGCCAGAGCACGCCGGACAATGCGAGAATCTGCAAAACGGGCACGCAAGGTTTCCACACTTCGCCGAACAAAGTAACGACCAGGGGCTCAGCGGTCACAACAAGCCCCAACATCAAAGGCACATTGAGCAGCATCACCCCACGCACCGCGAGCTGGACGCCGCGCCGCAGTCTCTGAACGTCGCCTGCTGCTTCTGAAAATACGGGGAAAGCCACGCGCGACAACACAAGCCCCAAGACACCGACTGGCAACTGCTGCGTGCCATCTGCCCTGTTGTAGAGCCCCAACTCGCGCGCGCCGTACCACTTGCCGAGCAGGACTGCATACCCGCGGGTGTAGGCACCGTCCAAGAGGCTCGACACCAACAGGTATCCGCCGAATCGAAACAACCGACGAAGCGATGCCACACGAAAAACAAACAGCGGCGTCCAACGGCTCACACGCCACTGAAGGAGCATCGTCATCACGGTGGCGAGGAGAATCTGCGTCGCCAGCGCCCAAACCCCAAAACCGCGCAACGCCAGAAATACTGCAACCCCGCCTGAAGCCGCACTGGCTGTCACGCTCACCCACATTTGTTCGCGGAACGCCAGTCGCTTGCGAAGCAATGTGCCAGGCACGGCACCCAGGGCCCCGAAGAACAGGTTGAGGGCCATCGCGCCCGTCAGCCCCAGCAGTTCAGGGTTGTCAAAGAAGCGGGCAATCGCGGGTGCGCTCCACCACAAGCAAACACCGAAAAGCGCGCCTGCACCCACCGTGAACCAAAACACCGTCGACTCATCTTCAGGGGTGACGTCTTGCGCCTGAACCAGCGCTGCGGAAAACCCGCTGTCGACAAAAGCGCTGGCCAGCGCCACAAACACCGACAGCAAGGCCAGGGTTCCAAACGCCTCGGGCGAGATGAGACGCGCCAGAGTCATGCTGACGAAAAACTGAACGCCTTGCCGAAGAAAAATATCGGCACCGCTCCACAACGTCGCGCGAATGGCTCGCTGCTTGAGCGTCATCGTTCCTCGAAACGCGCCATCTACGTTGCGCGCACCAATTGGCGAAACACAGCGCCAACGACGGCAATCGCGCCTTCAGGAAGCGCCGTTCCGGTAGGAAGGACGATGACGCGGTCCGCAACCCGTTCCGTGTTGGGCAGCATCAACCCTGCATGGGGGAAAAGCTCTTGATACGGCTTCATGCGATGGCAGCCCGGCCAAAAGTACTTGCGCGCCAAGATATTCTCGGCGTGCAGGGCTTGAACAAACGTGTCGCGCTTTACTGCGCAAGACGCGTCAACCTCGACAACAACGTACTGGAAGTTGCTCGTCTCGCCCTCATTGGAAAGGAGGCGAACGCCAGGAATGCCTTCGAGCGCCTGAGCGTACTTTTGAGCGTTGCGCCGGTTCGCCTCGATGACGGCATCGAGACCTTCGAGGTTGACCAATCCCATCGCCGCGCACACTTCGGTCATTTTTCCGTTGGTGCCCGGATGAATCACCTTGTCGTAGTGAACGAAGCCAAAATTCCGCATCAGGCGCATCGCTTCGGCCAATTCGCCATCGTTCGTCACAACAGCGCCGCCTTCGAACGTGTTGAAGAACTTGGTCGCGTGGAAACTGAGCACCTCCGCGCGGCCAAAGCGCCCGATGCGCTGGCCTTTGTAGCTGCAGCCAAACGCGTGGGCGGCATCGAACAGAAGCTGAAGCCCATGCGCCTTGGCCAAAGTCTCGAGTGCGTCAATGGGGGCCGGGCGACCCCACAGGTGGACGCCGATGATACCGCTGGTGCGCGGCGTCAGCATTTTGCGAACGCTGTCAGCGGTGAGGTTGTGGGTCACGGGGTCGATATCGGCGAAGACTGGCGTGATGCCTTGCCAATGCAGCGCATGCGCGGTCGCGATGAACGTGTACGAAGGGAGAATCACCTCACCTTGGAGGCCAAGAGCCCGGATGGCAATTTCAAGCGCCAGGGTGCCGTTGCACATCGCGACGCAGTGTTGAACGCCCAAGTACTCCGCGATTTTGCGCTCGAGTTCTTGCACGAGTGGACCGTTGTTGGTGAGCCAACGGCGGTCGAGTATGTCGCCGACAAGCTTCAAAAAAGCATCCCGGCTGCCGATGTTGGGCCGGCCGACATGAAGCGGCTCGTCAAACGCCGGCGGCGCGCCATGAAACGCGAGGTCGCTTTTGCTGTGAATCGTTTTGACGGGCTTCAGTGTTCGCCTCCCGCAGAATCTGCGCGAGACTATCCGGCTTTTCGTGCGAGCGCCCACATCGACGGGCTCAAAATAGGCGGCGTGCTCAGACCCACGCTGAGAGACCACGCCGAAAAAAACGCGCGTCCGAGCGCAAAGAGTGGAACACGCAACCATCCCTTGGACATGTGCCAGTTCGGCTGTTCTCCAAATACCGACACATTCGAAAAACCAACGGCCCGCAAAAACCAGTCCAGGAGCCCCGACGTTGCTGCCCACTTGTGCGTCAGGTCGTTGAAAATGTGACTCGCCCCGGAAGGCGCGTCGGCACAGGGCGTCCGGACAAGCAGCCAGCCACCCGGCCGAAGCTTGTTGAACACCAACTCCGAAAACCCAATCGCCTCAGACTTCTCGAGGTGCTCGAGAAAATCCATGCAGACAACGCCGCCAAGAGAGCCTGCTTCTTGCTTCGAGAGCACTTCAAACACGTCACCTGCGACGCAAGGAAGCCCTAGCGCTTGTGCCGTCGCGACGCGCCGTGCATCGCGCTCGAACCCTTGAACGTCGACAAAACCCATTTTCTGGAGCGCGTAGACCATTCCTCCGCTGCCACACGGCAAATCGAGCACTCTGGCGCTTCTGTCTTTGGACAGCCGCTTCTCCAAAAGCGCGCGATAGAACCGCGTCGCTTTTTCGAACGCGCTTGCGCTCGCCTCGGCCGTTCGGTCATCCGCGAGCTGATGCGCGTAGGCCCAGTCATCTGCGTGGATTTTTGAAGCGCTCATCGTGGCCGGCGAAGACTATGCTGCTTGTGAGGTTCCATGAAGAAGGCACTCATCACCGGCATCACCGGCCAAGACGGCAGCTACCTGTGTGAACTGCTCCTGTCCAAGGGGTACGAAGTCCACGGGGTCGTTCGACGCTCGTCCAGCTTCAACACCGACCGGATCGACCACCTTTACCAAGACCCCCACGAGCCCAACGTTCGGTTGCGGCTGCATTACGGCGACCTCAACGATGCCAGTTCGCTCAACCGAATTCTGCGGCACGTTCGACCCGACGAAATCTATAACCTGGGTGCACAGAGCCACGTCCGGGTGAGCTTCGACATCCCCGAGTACACCGGCGAAGTGACGGCGCTTGGCACCGTGCGCCTGTTGGAGGCCATCCGCGAAACAGGAATTTCACCCCCCTTTTACCAAGCCTCGTCGTCCGAGCTTTATGGCAAGGCGGTTGAAGTCCCTCAGAAAGAAACGACCCCCTTTTATCCGCGCAGTCCCTACGGCGTGGCGAAAGCCTATGCGTACTGGATGACCGTCAACTACCGCGAGAGCTACGGGTTTCACGCCAGCAACGGCATTCTCTTCAACCACGAATCACCGCGCCGGGGCGAAACCTTCGTCACCCGAAAAATCACGCGCGCGTTGGCCCGCATCAAGCGCGGGCTTCAAGAAAAGCTGTTTCTGGGAAACCTTGATGCCAAAAGAGACTGGGGCTTTGCCGGCGACTATGTCGAAGCGATGTGGCAAATGCTCCAGCAACCCGCCCCAGACGACTACGTCATTGCGACAGGCGAAGCCCATTCGGTGCGCGAGTTTCTCGACGAAGCATTTCACCACGTGGGCCTGGACTGGTCGCGGCATGTCGAAATCGACCCGCGCTACTTCCGCCCAGCAGAGGTCGATGTCCTGCAAGGCGATGCCTCCAAGGCCAAGAAGAAACTGGGGTGGACGCCCAAAGTCGGCTTTCGCGAATTGGTGCACATGATGGTCGAAGCCGATATCGCTGCCCTCGAAACGGAGCTCACCGGCAAGCCACGCGCTCCGGGCAGTAAGCGCCCATGAGTTTTTTTCGGGACAAGCGTGTCGTCGTCACCGGCGGCAGCGGCTTTCTGGGGGGCTATGTCGTCGATGCGCTGCGTGCGCGGGGGTGTGAGCCGTTTGTGCCGCGCCAAGCCGACTTCAACCTGGTCGACCCGTCTTCCGTGAAGCGCTTGTACCGCGAAACCAAGCCAGAACTTGTCGTCCACCTCGCGGCACGGGTCGGTGGCATTGGTGCAAACGCCGAGAACCCAGGACTTTTTTTCTACGACAACCTCATGATGGGTGTTCAGCTCATCGAAGAGGCGCGCTTGGCGGGCGTCGCCAAGTTTGTCGCCCTCGGAACGGTGTGCGCGTACCCGAAATTTGTCCCGGTTCCATTTCGCGAAGACGACTTGTGGGGCGGCTACCCCGAAGAAACGAACGCGCCCTACGGTCTCGCTAAAAAAATGCTGCTTGTCCAAGCGCAGGCCTACCGCGCCCAATATGGCTTCAACTGCATCTACCTCTTGCCCGCCAACTTGTACGGCCCTCGCGACCATTTCGACCCCAAAGTCAGTCACGTCATTCCGGCGCTGATTCGTCGCACGCTCGAAGCCAAGGAATCTGGCCAAAGGGAACTCGTCTGCTGGGGTGACGGCTCGCCCACGCGTGAGTTTTTGCACGCCAAAGATGCGGCCGAGGGCATTTTGCTCGCCGCAGAACGCTACGACGGCGATGCACCGGTCAACTTGGGCTCGGGCGAAGAAATTTCGATTCGCCAGCTTGCCGAGCGCATCACTTCGCTCTGTGGCTTTCAAGGACGGCTCGTCTGGGACACCACAAAGCCCAACGGTCAGCCCCGGCGCAAACTCGATACGGGCCGGGCGGCCGAAGCGTTTGGCTTTCGTTCAAGAATCTCGCTGGAAGAGGGGCTTTCGGAAACGGTGGCCTGGTACCGCACTGAACGCGCGGCAGGGCGCGTTCATCCCTAAGCGGTCGCGGAGAGACCTGGGCGTTTGCGCGCTAGCGCGTCACGCCCGACATCACGGCATCAAGACGTGCCAGGAAAGTGGCATCGCCTTCTTTCGATTCCGCAAACCCCACCACCTGCGCTGCCGTGACACCTGGCCCAAAAATGAAAGCCGCGTCGGCGTCATCCAGGTGCTTTTTCTGGAGAAGTCCCAGCACCGCGTTGAACGGAAACTGCCGGACAAGGCGAGTTCTCGCCACGAGCACATCGGTCGGTGAATCGACCTGCATCTGCGCCCAGATGGGCACGGTATTGGCGATGGCGGCGACATCTTTGAGCCACAGCAAGGCGCTCCAGCGCGAGAGCTCTGGCTTCATGCCGCCACCTGTCAGAAATCCGCCAACGATGGGTATTGAGCCCAGCGCAATCTCACGGACGAGATTTGGGCGCTTGCCGGCGATGTCTTGGTTCGCCCGCATTGAAAGCTGACTCATCGAGAGTGCGAACTTCGCAGCAGCACGTTCAACAGCCTGCTGGGGGGACACGGCTGCGCTCGCATCTACACTGGCCGCAAGGTAAGCGGTCGTCGTGAGCGCGTCGCGGCGAAGCGCCGGTGGCACATTCAGCTCTTTGTCGAACTTGTCCGGGTTCATGGCGATTTCAAAGCCACGTTTCTTGTCAAAGGGGCGCTTGGCCAGTGCTTCTTCAGCCAGCGTCTGTGGTGGCGCCGTCTCGACGGGTTCGCCGGAGCCTGCGACCTGGGCACTGGGCGTCGCCCCAAAAAACAAACCGGCGAACGCCCCGCCGACCGCACCCAAGAAAGCCCTCCGTGAGGGTCGAACAGCGACGGGCAATTCAGACCCGGTGTTCGGGAATTTAGGGCGATGAACCGAAACGCTACCCAAGGAAGACATGCGGCATTGTCGACGAAGCCTGCAATAAGGTTTCTCCCAAAAGAACCCGGGCTTTGCCGGAGGCTCTACCGGAGGCACTCAACGATGCGCTGGGCGGCTGCTTTGGTGGTTTTTGTCTACGTTTTCGCGTTCCCCTACCACCCGGGACTTCGGTCGCCGAATGAACTTTCACGCCTGTGGCAGGCACGCGCGGTGGTGGACTTTCACACGCTGTCCCTCAACGAGACACTGCATCGCGACGGACGCGTCGGCGACCTGTCGGTCAAGGACGGGGTCTTTTACCCTTCGAAGGCGCCGTTGGTGTCGATGCTGGCCGTGCCGGTCTATGCCGTTTTGAAGGCGCGCGCCGGTGCCGCAAGCGCCGTTCGCGAAACTGAGCTCGTTTATTGGGCCCGGCTTTGGATTTTGGTGCTTCCGACATTGGCGTTCGGATTCGCTTTCCGTCGCTTCTTGGTGCGCATCGCCGGGGAAAAAAGCGCCAACGTCGCCTGGCTCACCGCCATGTTGGGGTCGCTCGGCTTCAGCTACGCGCTCTTGTTCATGAGTCATCAACTCGCTGCGGTGCTGCTGGGCGGGAGTCTCCTGTTGCTGAAACCCGCCGAGCCATCGGCTTCATTGTCACGACTCAACGCGGTGGGTGCTGGGCTTCTTGCTGCACTGGCCATCACCGCTGAATACACCGCTGCGCTGGGCGCCGTGTGTCTCATGGTCTACGGGTTCCTGCGCTCGCCACATCCAGAACGCGCTTCGCGGCTGGGATGGGCGGTGCTTGGGGCAGCACTCCCACTGGCGCTCTTGGCGGCGTACCACCAGGCCTGTTTCGGTCATCCGCTGGAGTCGGGTTACCGCTATCTCGCCGATGCGGCGTACCAGCCGTGGCACCACGGTGGCTTCTTGGGCATTCGATTTCCGGATGCCCGTGCTTTTTTGCTTTCGTTTTTTTCGCCGCTGCGCGGACTTTTTGCCCTCTGCCCGTTTCTCCTTTTGGCTTTCTTCGGGCTGGCGCCACTGCAGCGAACAAATCGTCCGCTCTACTGGCTCTCGCTCATCGCAATATTTGGCTACGGCTATTTTACTTCCGCGTTTGCCTATGACTCCTGGGGCTGGACGACAGGCCCAAGGCACCTGACTCCACTTGTCGTCTTCTTGCTCGTGCCGGCAACGCTCGGGTTGGCCCGTGCCTGGGAGAAGGGACCGCTCTGGGCTGGAATCGCCGTCGGGAGCGCGGCGTCGTCGGTGCTCATCACCGGATTACTTTCCCTTCTCAACTACATCCCCGACAGCGTCTCCAACGGCTTCTTCGCATTGGTCGTGCCGCTCTGGCGCGCGGCCTATTGGCCACCGACCGCCATTTCGGCGTTGGCCGCGCCCGCGACTTTGCCTCCGCTGGGGATAGCGCTGGGCGCGGCCATCGTCGTCGCAGCGCTTCACGTGATTCGCCTTTCAGCGTTGCCTGTTCGCGGCACTGTTGTCTGCGCGCTCACCATCGCAGGGCTCTGCTTCGGGCACGCGGCATCCACCCGGCACGACGTCGCCGACCAACGCGCGCTTCAACTCCTCAAAAGCGTTTGGCTCATCCAACCGGGCGTGTGAGCCCCAAGCGCGACATCCGGTAGACGACGGTCCGCCGCGGCAAACCAAGCTGTTTGGCGGTTTCGGTCACGTTCCAACGTGTCTGTCCCAGCGCGACCAGCAAAGCTTCTCGCTCAGTGGCACGCATCGCAGAACGAAAGTTTTGCGGCACAGGCGCATGCAACGCCCCGCGCCACATGCGTTGCGGCAGGGCTGTGACCTGGATTTCGCCGCCGGCCGTCATGAACGCAGCACGACCCAAAGCGACCTTGAGTTCCCGCACGTTGCCGAGGAAGTCGTAGGCCACCAGCGCATCCGCCGCACTGGCCGAAAGATGCAGGGGGCCTTTCTCGAGCGCACGGGACATTCGCGCGAGAAAAAACTCGGCGAACGCCAGAATGTCTTCCGGCCTGTCGCGCAACGCTGGAACGCGAACCATCTTCGTCCCTTCGGCATGGGCGTCTCGTGTGAGCCACACCACCCGCGCAGAATGCCCCTCCACGCGTGCATCGACCCTCCCGCCGCGTGCGCGAATGCACAACGTCCCGCCACGTGCGCGTGACAGCGCATCTTCCAGGGGCCCATCCTTGTTCGCACGCCAAAGAACGAACGGCTTGTTCGCAGCCCAACGTTCATGTGCCGCGCGCGCCAAGACTTCCTTTCCTGCGCCCGCTTCGCCAGAAATCACCCACGTCCCTGATGGAAACCGGTCGAAAAGCGACAAGGCCCGTTCCCACAAAGGGTCACGGCTGGCCATCCAGACCGTCGGCGTTGTCCCAAACAGCGCGTCGAGAAGGCCGGCATCCAGCGCCAGTGCTTCGTCGACGCCTTCCCTGGCCCCTGCGACCACAACGTGACTTGCCGAAATGGACGACAGTCGTTGATGCGCCGCCTCACGCGAAGTCGCTGGCAGAAAGCACTCCACAGTGTTCGGCCCCAACGGCGCGCAAACATCGCCTGGCATCAAGTGAGGTGCGATGTCTTCGGGTGACGTCCCTCGAAGAATCGCGCTCGCAAACGACTGCCCAGGAACTTCCAGCAAGAGTTCCCGCATCGTCTCGAGTTCGTGCGCCTCGCGAATTCTCGACGACTTCACTGCAACGGCTTGGCTCGCACGAACCACGACGGTGTCTGGTCCCGATGTGACTTGGTCGCCAGAACGAAGCCGGGCACCCGTCCGCACTTGGACATCGTTCAAAAGCACCCGATTTCCCAAAACCGGCTCAAGCCGAAGGCCATCGTCCGTCAGAAGTAACCGCGCTCCTTCCAGCTCCAACGGAACGTCTGCGGCTATCGACTGAGGCGACACGCCCTCGGCGGCAATTCGCCAAACCTCCCAGCGGAGGGGCGAAATTCGCATGGCAGCGCGACGTGAGGTACGAGGCACACCCACAGGGTACCCAAATCGGGTGAAGTTCGCTGTGAATGCGCCTCGCGCGACAACCGTCTATTCGCTACAAATGCCTGTGAGGTCTTTCATGAAAGCTGCTTCGTTCCTGTTCTTGGTGTTGTTGGCAATGTTTGGCGTTTCTGTATTCGTTCCAAGCGACGACGCCAACGACATTCAGATTCGGCCCGCGCCCTTAGCGAAGGGCGACAAGGACGATGACGGCAAAGACGATGAAGACGCTGCCCCGGCTCCTGCTTTGGGTCTGGCGCGTCTGAAATCCCTTGAGTTCGACCGCGTCGCCGTTTTGCAGAGCGCATTGCGCGTTCGGTAGTTCGATCGGACCGCTACCGAAACATCAACCGACCTTCCGTAGCCTAATCACTGGAACCTTGACCATGGGCCGTCTCGCCGATGGTTTCTTCATGACACGATCCATTTCCCGAGCGACGTGAGAAGAAAAGTACCGTTCCCCGCAGCGGGGGCACACCCGCGCCGGCACCTGCTCAAAAATGAAATGGTCTCCCGCACGATGTCGGTAGACCGTGACAGGTTCCTCTTGAGCGTGAAGCTCGGCGGAGCAGTATTCGCAAACATCCGTCTTCTTCGGGCGAGTCATGATTCCCTCACAGCATACACCGTGATGATTCGGAGCGTTCGAGACGGTAAGAACCTGCAAACAACCTCAACTACTAGAGAAAGACTCTCGCCAAAACCGCGCAGCACGTATCGGGTGCCACGTGGATCGCTGGCAACCGTGCTGACGAGCTCACCGCGAAGCAGCACGTCGAGAACGTCGTCAACCGTTAGGTCGTCCTCATCCATTTCTTCAAAGCAGTGCCCCGTGAACTCATACCGCCCTTCCCGAACTGCTCGCCGAATTCGTCGGATACTCACCGCGACCTCTTCAGACCTTGCAACAACTGGGTGTGTCTACAGCACCCGTCTGACTTCTCTCGTGGGCGTGATTGACCCAAGACGGGGAGCGCCTTAATTAGCCGCCTCCCCTGATGACGGCGTCCTCGACTCCCCAAAACGTGCTGTTCGCGGCAACGCCTGCGGTACCTACCTCCGATGCGTTTGCGGCACTGGTGCGCGCGCTGGTGCCGGAGAAGCGCGTTCAAACGCAAGGCGTCAAAGGGGCTGCGCGCGGGTACGTGTTGGCCAAGCTTTCACGAAGTCTCAAGGCACCGCTGATTTGTGTCACGGAAGACGAAGAAGGCGCCGACCAGCTGGCGGGCGACCTCTCGCTCTTTTTTGGGGGTGAGGGCTCTCTTCTCGAACCATGCGTCCTGAGGCTGCCGGGCGATGATGTTCTTCCAGACGAGGAAGTCACCGCCGACATGGACGTCGTTTCGCGTCGGCTGGGCGCCCTGTTTCACATGCGCCAGGGCACGCGTTTTTCAGCCCTGGTGCTGTCGGCCCGCGCCCTTGCGCAAAAAGTCGTTCCCCCAGACACGTTGAATTCGCTCTCGGAACTTATTGGCGCGGGTCAGGACATTCATCGCGACGCATTTGCCAGACGCCTTGTGGAAATGGGCTATCACGCAGCGCCCCTGGTCGAAGATGTGGGCACATTTTCCGTGCGCGGCGACATCGTCGACGTCTTCTCCCCGCTCTACACGCGCCCCGTTCGCTTGGACCTTTTCGGCGACACGATTGAATCCATTCGTGCGTTCGACCCCGAAACGCAGCGAACCACTGACAGCCTCGAAACCCTTTACCTCCCCCCTGCGCGCGAACTGTTGCTTTCCGAAAGCACACGCCCGCGCATGGAGGCCGCGCTGCGTGAAGTGGCCGAGCGCCTCAATCTGCCGACGACGCAGCTGCGTGAGCGTTTGGAACAGCTCCACAGTGGCGTTCACGCCAGCGCGTTTCGCGCACTGCTGCCCGCACTTTTCCAGCCAGGGCTGGCGACCGTGCTGGACTACGTGCCCTTCTGGAACAAGGCACCCATCGTCTATTTGGATGCGCCTGTGGCGATTGAGCGCGCCTGGACGGACCTTTGGAACGCCGCCGATCGCGCACACACCTCGTCGATTGAACAACAAGAGCCGTCGCTGCCCCCGAGCGCACATTTTGCGAGCGCAGCGGACTTGACGGCTTTGCTCAGCACGTACCGCACCCTCGAAGGCGGTGGTTTGTCGCTCGCCAAGGATGCCGCGCCTGTGGTGTTTGGATTTGGCACCACGCAAGACTTGCGCGAGGCGATTCGCTCACACCACGGCGAAGAAGGCGCGTTGCAGCCGCTGGTCGACCGCTTGGTGCGCTGGCGCGATGCACGCATCGCCGCCGTGGTGGCCTGCGGGTCTGCCGGACAAGTCGACCGCCTCAAACGCCTCTTGCTCGAGCGCGACATCTCGGCGCGCGTGCATGCGGAAATGCCCGTGGATCCGGGCTCGCTTTTCTCGCCCGACACGCTTGCGCACTTGGTCGTGGGTGAAGCGTCGTCCGGCTTTGTGGACGGTACCGGTGGGCTCGTGCTTTTGACCGACGAAGAAATCTTTGGTGCGCGCGCGCGACGAAAAGCCACGCGCTCCAGACGGATGGCGCCTTTTGAAGCCGCGTTTCGCGACCTCAAAGAGGGCGAACTCATCGTTCACACTGACTTTGGCATCGGGCGTTACCTGGGCATGACGACCATGGTCGTCAACAAACTCCCGGGCGAATTCCTGGTGCTCGAGTACGCCGGCAAGGACAAAGTGTACTTGCCGGTGAGCCGCATGCGGCTCATTCAGAAATTCACGGGCGGCGACCCCGACAAAGTCGCGCTCGATAGACTTGGGACTCAGTCCTGGGAAAAGACCAAAAAACGCGTCAAAGAAAACCTGCTCAAGATGGCCGCGGAACTGGTGCAGCTCTACGCCGCCCGTAAAGCCCATCCCGGGCATGTTTTCTCCGCACCGGACCGCTACTTTCACCAGTTTGAGGCGGACTTCGAATTTGAAGAAACACCCGACCAGGCCAAAGCCATCGCGGACGTCATCGCAGACATGCAGAAGTCTGAACCCATGGACCGCCTGGTGTGCGGCGACGTCGGCTACGGCAAAACAGAAGTCGCCATGCGCGCCGCGTTCAAAGCTGCGCTCGACAAGAAACAGGTGGCCGTGCTGGTGCCGACGACAGTGTTGGCGCAACAGCACTTCCACACGTTTCAGCGGCGATTTCGCGACTATCCCGTCACCGTCGACGTCGTTTCGGGCATGCGCAAGCCCCAAGAAGTGCGCGATGTGCTCCAGCGTGCGCGCGAAGGCAAGGTCGATATTGTCGTTGGCACGCACAAGCTGCTGTCTCCAGAGGTCGCTTTCAAAGACTTGGGGCTGCTGGTTGTCGACGAAGAGCAGCGGTTCGGCGTGAAGCAGAAGGAACAAATCAAACGGCTTCGCACGCAAGTGGATGTCTTGACGCTGACGGCCACGCCGATTCCGCGGACGCTGAACATGGCGATGTCGGGACTTCGCGACTTGTCCATCATCGCGACGCCGCCCGAAGACCGCCGCGCCATTCGCACCTTCGTGCAGAAATTCGACCCCGGTGTCATTCGCGAAGCGCTGTCGCGCGAGCTGGCGCGCGGTGGACAAGCTTTCTTCGTGCACAACCGCGTCGACTCCATTGCGTCGATGGAACAGTTCCTCAAGGAACTGTTGCCCAACGTCAGCATTGGCGTCGCGCACGGCCAAATGCCCGAAGGCGAACTTGAGAAAGTGATGCTCGCGTTCGTCGAAAAGAAGCACCAAGTTTTGCTGTGCACGTCGATTATTGAAAGTGGACTCGACATTCCTTCGGCGAACACGATGGTCGTGAACCGCGCAGACACCTTCGGCCTTGC
>JBJXGM010000073.1:0-3607 GCA_046155985.1 Myxococcaceae bacterium
TGTTTGGAATGTGGCGCGTGCAGAGATTGACCAGATAAATCGGCAATAACCGGCCAAACTGTTGATTCTAGATCGCTTGCGCTGCACTTTGTGCAAGCAGATTTGGGCCGGTTATTTTAGACTTATCATTCTCTTTCATTCTGAATGGCCATTTGACGCTAGTAGTTTCAGGATGGTGGGCGGTCCATGCGGCGACGGTATGCCGCTCCCTCCGGCCAGCGAGAGCTATAATTAAGGCGTGAGCGAGATTGCGGCAAAACGCGGCCGGACGGAAATGCGGAGCTACAGCGCTGCCGAGCGCCGTCGTGACGAGTTGGAGTCCGCTTGGCTCGCTGAAAACCGCGACAGGTATGTTGGCCTATGGATCGCCCTTCAAGGCGATGAACTGCTCGCTGCGGCACCCACAGCGCGGGAAGTCTTCGCCGCTGTGGCTGGACGCAGCGCTACCGCGCTCGTGATGCAGATTGAGTCCCCCGCGCCGTTCGCTGGCTGGTAATGCCAGCGCTCGACTTTTCCGTTCGCCACGCGTATTCGCCCTTGTCGGTGGGAATCGAAGTCCCGATTCTCTTGTCCAGCGGCGCCAAACACGAAGCCCGATTGCGAGCCAAAGTGGACACGGGCGCTTCCTTCTGCGTCTTCCAAGGGGACTATGCCGAGCAACTTGGTCTTGAGCTTGAGGCCGGCGAGCGCCTTTCGATCTCAACAGCGATAGGTTCGTTCGAAGCCTACGGGCATTGGGTCACCCTCGCCTGTCTTGAATGGCAGTGGGAGACCATGGTCTACTTCGCGGCCAGCCCTGCTTTCCGCCGGAGTGTACTCGGCCGGTCGGGTTGGTTGCAGCAGCTCCGTGTGGCTATCGTGGACTATGACTCGGTGCTCTATTTGGCGAAGTACGACGACTGATCCTTTGAACGTTCGCCTCCGTAGCGCGTCGTACCAGCAGTCCGGGTGCGCGGCACCGCGGCATCGGCAGGGTACGGGGCGAACCACCGCGCCATTGGTGACCGTCTCCCGGATGCACAGGATCTCGGAACGCCCGGTTCAAGTGCTGCTGTGCGACTACCCATTACCGATCTGCTTGGACCCTGCTGCGCCGATTGTCTTGCCTTGAGTTCAAACCGCAACGCTGCACGATGGCTTCGGAATGAGCGCTGGATGGCTCATCGAGGAGAGAGGCCTTCTGGCTTTTGAGGTTCTTGTCCAAGAAGGTCCGAGCGAACGACTGAATGAGGCGGTGATTATGCCGCACCGCGCTGATGGGCGGGTACCCATCCGTGCCGGCAAAAAAGATCGGTGTGTCACTGAAGCTTGGATGTGCAATTCCAGGCGCCTTCAGAATCACGTGGTAACTACCCTGGGCGCTGCTTTGCAACTGCTCTTCTTTCTTCCCGAGGTACGCCCGGATCTGCTCCACGGTTCCAAACATACTGCCTTCTGTGGCTTGCGGCTCGAGCAAAAGAAGCGGTTGCTTCATCACCGCTCTGTCGGGAAAGACCGGAAGCGCGGCAACGGGGGGCATTCCTCCGTCAAGGTTGACACACGCGGCAAGACTCGAATCGAGCTGACAGGCCCGAGTTGCGAATGCGCCCCCTGCGGAGTGCCCCATGGCCACTACGCGCTTCATATCGAGTCGACGGGCAAGCGGGAATTGCCGAGAATCACTCGCGTTGAGTTGCGCAAGCCGCTCCTTCACGAATTGAATGTCAGCCGCGCCCTCGGCAATCGCGATCGTCGCAGAGCTCATCATAAACTCGAGCCCTTCAGCGGGCGGCAATCCTGCCGGCATCTTCTGATCCTGAAAGGGCACAACTTTGCCGCTCGGGAAGTGGACCGCCACGGCTGTTTGAGTATGCTCGATCGCCGCTACCACGTACCCGTTTGAAGCTAGTTCTTCAATCAGCGATGTGTAGCTGAAACCCGTACTTCCGTTGCCGTGCGAGAAGATGAGTACCGGGAAACGACTGGGCTTCCGAATCGGCTGGGCACCTTCCGCAGCGTGAGACTTGATCGCGCCGGAGACTATTGATGGCCAGTGAACACCGAATTCGCCCCGCAGTCGACGCTGTAGGGCTGGATCAGCTTCCATTTGCCTTGCCCCGGGGAGGTATGGCCCTTCGATGTCGCCGGGGCGCAAGGAGGCTGGGTACCACACATACACCATCAGCTCTCGATGCGTTTGACTCTCTGTCGCAAAGCGGTTTGAGCGCTTCGAGTCGATCCAGTGATACCCCGCACGGCCAACTTGGAACGGCCCCGTTGGCTGTTCCAAAATCAGCGATTCTCCACTCTTCGACTGGGCTTCCAACGGAGCTCGCGCGATGTTTGGCTGCGCGGAGACTGGCACCAAGATGCTCCTGCATCCGAACAGCAAGACGACCAATGTCCACCTTGTTGTCATGATCAAACTATACACTTCCAGGGTCGTCCGTCATCGCGCAAGCCAGTCGTTACGTCGCTCGTTTGATCC
Organism: Myxococcaceae bacterium; assembly: GCA_046155985.1. Taxonomy (GTDB): domain Bacteria; phylum Myxococcota; class Myxococcia; order Myxococcales; family Myxococcaceae; genus JBJXGM01. The sequence continues at coordinate 2,468 of JBJXGM010000073.1, forward strand.
CTCGCCCGGAGTGAGAGGGTTCGGCCGCATGATGTACGTCGCCTATCCATTTGTTCTAATCTAGATGCCTGATTTCACTTGGTTTGTGTGATAGCCCACGATCAACGGCGCAGTGTAGCGGAGACTAGTACCCGAACTGCCTTGGCACCACGAATCGTTTGAGAATCAATCGCGGACGCGGGTGGAGGCTCTGAGAGGTGTCTAAACTCCCGTTGACGCGAATCCTGAAATGCACTAACCGCCTAAGGCGCCACCGAAGCTATCGTCGCCAGTGCGGCCAGCAATGCACAAAGCGGCGAATGCAGCCGCGTGTCCCAGTAGGCGAAGCGCGAATCCCGCACCGACTTGAAGAACCCAACGTAACGAAAGTCACCCACCGCTCGCAGCGCGAACACGAGTGCCATGAGCCGCAGCGTCGACGTTCGGTACCAGGGATCGAACGCAGCCGACACGCTCACCCCTAGCCCGATCGCCAAAAGAAACGCCACCCCGAGACACGCCGCCCGCCCCGGTTCGAACACCGCCTTCCCGCCCACACGTGGGACCGCTGCCTCCAAGCCCCAACGCCCACCGAATGCCCAGTAAACGTGCAGCACCGCCAGCAATCCCAGGATCACGGCGAGGAATCCCGAAGCCGGAAACCTCATTTCACAAACAGCGCTTTCGGAATCATCGCATGCGCGCCTTTCGTCCCATCCACCAACTGCGTCAGCCTCAAATCCACCCCCACGCTCACGAGCATATACGCGTCCTCACGGCTCAGCCCCTTCACCGCACTAAGAAAATTCAAAGCCTCCTCGGCGGCCAACCGAATTGCCTTGTCGGTACTCGGGTCGAGCCCCATCGCGATGAAATGCGTCGCGGTTTCCGCGCGCGGCCACTTGAGGTTCGGCAAATCCTTGCGCACCGTCAATCGGAACTCGCCGGTCAGCGACGTCTCCAGGCCCGTCTGGTCCGCCTCGCCGTCAGCCTGCGCCGCATGCCCGTCGCCCACTTGAAAAAGCGCGCCAGGTACATGCACGGGAATGAAGAGTTTTGTTCCAGCCGTCAACTCCCGGTTGTCCAGGTTCCCGGCGTGAATACCGGGCGGGGAACTGCTGATGCGACCCGCGCTGGCCGGCGGCGCGACGCCCATACTCC
>JBJXGM010000143.1:0-9336 GCA_046155985.1 Myxococcaceae bacterium
TGCCGGCTCGTAGAGTGCGAAACGCCCCACCCAACGCGTCGTAAACGGCGTTCCCGTTCTCAGCCACAAGCGCCTGCAGAGTGCGCTGCTGATCGGTCGTGCGTTCAGCGCCGCTCAGCAGGCTCTCGAGAAACCGTGGGGCAACGTCGGGGAGCCCGGCGTCCGTTGGCGCATGGCGGACAACAGGATGGGTCGTGGCCGAGGAGTTTCTCATGAAAGCCATTCTCGCGCGGCGGCGACGCAGTGTTGCTCGCCAGCCAAGCCACGGTGGCGCCGGTCGAAAACACGCGGCTGTTTTTCTTATGCTCCCTCACCGGGCGATCCTTTGCCCGGCGCCGACGCACTGCGTTGACGCCGCGCAACACGGGCGGTGGCTCCGCCGATAATCCGGGTCATGACTCAGTGGCTCCGACCCGAACAGCTGAATCCCAATCCCTGGCGTGAAGGCCCCAGCCGCGAGGTTCGCGACCGGCTGAGGGCGATCCAGAGAGTCCGCGTCCCCAAGCCTGGTGACGCGCCGGCACCATCCCCCGCCGAGGTGCGCGCGATCGCGAAGCAGCGCCTGGCCGAGCTGAAGTACCTCGGGGAGCGGAACCGCGCCCTCGCGGCCACGAACGGCGACAGTGTCTGGAAGCAGTTTGGCGAGTGGCGGACCCATACGCTGGAGCAGCTCAAGGGCTCCGGGGACCAGCTGAAGGTTCACCTGGAATGCCTCCCCGTCGACGGCAAGGATCCGGGCCGCCTCCAGGAGGTCATCCAGCTGTGCGAGGAGTACCTTCGCGGTCTGGCCTACCCCTGGCTCCCCGGCCGGCTCGCCGATCTCTTCGTGTCCCCCTTACCCATCGCGGAGTGACCGGCGCGGCCCGCCGTCAGGCGAGCCCCAGGATCCGCACCAGCTTGGGCTGAACGCCGGTGTCCGCCAGCAGCGCGGAGAGCGCGCGCGTCGGACCATCGTGATCACCGGGATCGGCGCATCGTGATCAGGAAGATCGGACCATCGTGATCACTTAGATCGGCATCGTGATCACTTAGCTAGGCGGCGCCCGGCGAATAATTTTGAACCATGGACAAACTCACTTGTAACTCGTGCGCATTTCGCGTTAGCCAGGCGGCCGACGTTGAGGGGGCCGATGCTGTCAAAGCAACGAGTGCGCTTGTGGTCGTCGTTGGTGGGGCTCTTGCTCCTCGCGCGGTGCAGCTGTCCTGGCGAACCTCCGCCGCCCCCGCCCGGCGAGCGCGAAGCGGCGATTACCGAGCACACGTTTCCGCCGGCCGACCAGGTCTCACCGACGAGGGCGCTTGGCGAAGACTGTAGCGACGTTGGAAGCGGTGGCTGCGAGAGCCGTCTCTGCCTCCGCATCAAAGGCAGCATCGGCCGCGCGGGCGCCTACGTGTGCAGCAAGCATTGCACCGGCGAGACCGCTGGCGAATGCCCCGAAGGTTGGTGGTGCCGCGCCTCGTATCCGGGGACGAGTGGCCTGTTGTGCGTTCCGCGAGGTGCGCGATGAAGTCACTGTCCTGGGTCCGTGGGCTGCTCCTGATGACGGCGGCTCTGGCCGCACCGCAAGCGCTGGCGCAGTGCGTGCGCTGCAGCTGCACGGGTACCGTCTATGAGGAGCTCGCACCGTGTTTGTCAGCGTGTCGGCCCACGCTCGGGTGTTTCGTCGGCATCTGTGACCCCAGCGACGCATGCACCGGCGGCGGCAGCGCCGGTCCGGGCGATAGCCCACCCGTGTGCGGACCTCCTCCCAATGACGCGGGAGGTGGACCCGGCGGTTCGCCTGGCGGAGCTCCAGGTGGCGCGGGCGGGGGCCCAGGAGGCGCTTCCAGCGGTCCAGGCGGAGCGACGCCCGTGGTGGGCGACCCCATCGTGCTTTCCAACGGAGCGAGCTACGAGCGTCATCTCGACGCCCGCATCGTTGGCGCCGTCGACGACATCGCTCTGTGGCGCATGTACATCTCGAACGACCGAAGTCTGCTCCCTCCGGCCGGTTCCCCTGAGCGAGCACTTCCCAAGCCGTTTGGCGCAAGCCCTAGCCAACCCGCCACCGCGCGCTACTGGCACAACTTCTACAGTCTGGTCAGCGTTGGAGCCGACGGGTGCGTCGACTACGTGCGCACGCGCCAGGGCAACACCCTCGACATTGGCCAGAACCTCTGTCTCACCTCGCCCACAGGTGCCTGGAGCGTGAACGGGCCGACCTCGCGCTCGGCGCGGGAGCGGCTGCAGTGGCGAGGCGATGGCTTTCTGCTCGTCGATGCCGATGGCGGCCAGCAGGAGTACGACGCCTTCGTCCACATGCCCCAGGGCACGGTTTACGTTCTGACGCGGCTCGTGTCGTCCGAAGGACGGCCCATCGCGCGCATCGAGTACGCGCCGCCTCCGTCTGGCGACTGCCCCGCAGGGCTGGACGGCTCCACGCCTGGCGCGCCCTACGTGTCGCGCATCACGGATGGCGCGGGCGCCACGCTGGTCTTCGACTACGACCGACTCCAGCGGCCAACGGGGGAGGTCGAATGCGTCATCTCGCGTGTCTCCGCGCTGGACGTTGGGGGCACCCAGACGTCGGTCGCGCGCTACGTCTACACGGAGAGCGGCGGCGCGCCGCGACCGGGCCTCATCGCGCGCGTCGAAGGCTTCGAGGAGACGCAATCCTACGCCTACAGCCCAACGCAGTACCGCATGAGCGTCGATGGGTACACGCGCGTGGACCACACCTACAACGCATCGGGCCAAGTCACCGCATCGCGCGGCGGCGATGAAAACCTGACCATCACCCCGCCCGGAGTCATCTCGGCGCGCTGTCTCCCCGACGCGATGTGCTGCGCGCAGCCCACCGTCACACGCGTGACGGACAACCACGCTGGGCGTGGGGATGGCAGCACGTCGTCCGCGACGTCGTACGTGGACTTCACGCTCGTGAGCGACGTCCCGGACTCGTTCACCGTGCGGCTCGAACGCACCGAGGGCAGCTGGCCGGCGACACGGAATCAGCAGCAGTGCGTCGACATCGCTGTGCAGAAAGGGGTGCAGGATGGTCGCGGCCACTGGACCACATTCGAGGTGAATTCGCCCTCGGCTGCCGGCGTGCCCGCGAGCCATTTGGAGCTGAGCGCGGTGCGTCGCGGAGCGCTCGATGTGAACGGCACCGGCGCACTCACCGAGGAGCGCTACGGGTACGAGTACGGGCTCAACGCCGAGCAGCGGATGAGCCGCGCCGCCGAGGCCAGCGTCCTCGCCCCCGGGGCAGAAGCCGAGACACGCTGGCGCTACGACGAGAGTGGCCGACTGAAGAGCGTCATCCGGCGTGGCTGGACCCGTGTTTACGACACTGGGTCAGGGCAATGGCAGACGCAGGAACGCTTCATCGGCACGTTCCATTTCACGCGCGCACAATGCGGTGACACGAGCGAAGACCCGCTCGGTCGGACGCGCGAAGTCCATGGTCCGTGCTGGGTCGATGGCCCCGAGGCCGAAGACTGTGCATCGCCTTCCGAAAACCCGATGCCCGTCACGCGCTTCGAGTTCTGGCCGACCGACGCGGCGAGCAACGCGGCCGGCAAACTGAAGATGACGACTCAGCTCACGGACGGGGCTGGCCAGTGCGAAGCGCCCGCCCTGCGGACCGAGTTTCTCGAGTACGACACGCTCGGAAACCCGACGCGCATCCTCGAGCCCAGCGGAGCGGAGCTGCGCTTCGAGTATCGCGGCACCGAGCTCGTCTCCTCCAGCGTCGCCGGCGAGCTCACGCGCTACACGCGCGCGAATGGACGCGTGACGTCCATCCAGCGCCCCGCAGGCGACTTCGAGGTCTTCTGCTACCGAGCGGGAACGAACGGCAACACGTGCGCCGGTGGCAGCTGGGCCGACAAGCTGCAGTGGCGAGCTGTCGCAGCCGGAGCCGACGGAAGCGGATGGACAGAGAAGGTGGTCTTCACTTACTGGCCCGACGGCAGCGTGAAGGACGAGACGTATTGGAGCAACGCCACTGGAAGCCCCGAGAAGCGGCGTGTGTTGCGTCACGCGCTCGACCCTCAACGTCGCCCCACATGGGATGCCTTCGGGGAGGGCGCTGGTGGTTTCGCCACGACGCGTTCGTTCGACGGCGCCAACAACCTCACGGGCGTGGGACACGCGTTCAACAACCCGTCTGCCTTCTGTGGCGGCGTGACAAACATCACCGAGGGGAAGCCGTTTTCCCAGGCATGCGCCGCGCTTCACTATGACCGCGCGAACCGTCTGGACAGCTTCACCGCGTTTCCAGGCCGAGGCGCCCCGACGCGGACGGTTTTCGGGCATGACGCTCAGGACAACGTCAACGTCATCAAGCAGGGCTGCGGCCCGAATGACACGGTCGAATCGTGTAGCCAGCGGGCGGCCCAGTACCAGTCCGACGACTTCGGCAACATGGTCGAGGCCACCCTGCCCTGGACGGACGACGGTAGCGGCGGCGCGGGCGCCACCCGCTATGCCTACGACGCACGCGGCAACGTGCAGCACCGCCAGAGCCCTCAGATGGCTCTCGGGGGCGAGTCGCTTCGGTACACCTACGATGCCCTCGGCCGACTGCGAAAAGCGCGCCGCCTCTCGACGCGCCAGGGCCAGGGTGGAGAGCTGCTGTTCGAATTTTTCTACGACACATCCGAGGCGCCCCCAGCCGACTGCCCTGCTCCGGAGAACACAGCCGGGAGACTGCTCGCGCAAATCGACTCGTTCGGGACGACGTGGTTCTCGTACGACGCGCAGGGGCGCCTTCTGGCCGAGCGCCGAGTGCGAGCGGGACTACAGACGTGCACCGGCTCGGCGCACGACAACCCGAGCACGCTCTACGGCCACGAATCCGGTGGACGCATCTCGACCCTTACGTACCCGTATGGACGCACCGTTCGGTACTCCTACGGGACTGGCGCCAGCGCTTCGCGTGTCAGCGCCATTTCTGTCTCGACGTTCGATGGTACCGGTTGGCGCATGATGGGCGACCTCATCTCCCACGTCGTGTGGGAGCCGTATGGTGGGCTGCGTGGCTACCAGGTAAATCACCCTGGCTCCGGAACACCGAGCGCCGTCGAATGGATGCTGGGAGACAACGGGACCGTGCGGCCACCCAGCGGCACGTGTCCCGCGCAACCTCCGAACCCAGCCACCAGCAACTTCACGGGATTGGTGCGCAGTCTCTTCGTCTCCACTGGCGAGTTCACGCCGGGCGCTGGCAATGGCGCCATTCTCAAGAAGACGTACAGCTGGCAGGCGGATCAAACCGTCCAGGTGAATAGCTGTGTGCTGGGGGCGACGACAGCGCGCGTAGAGACCTACGGGTACGACGCGATGCTGCGCGTTACGTCTGCCAGCGGCACGAACGGCGGCGCATTTCAGACGCGCAGCTACGACTACGACACGCGGAGCAACCGGACCTCAGAGCAACGCGAGGACTGCCGGTACACCTCTACCTACGACACGGCCCATCCGGACTGGCTCACGCGTCAGGCGTCAGGCTGCAGCAACGCCCTCCTCGCCCATCGCTACACGTACGACGCCGACGGCCGCGTGACACAGAAGCTCGGCCCGGACGACTCGCGCGGTGGTCCGGCGAGCCTCATCGCCTTCAATCCTGAAGACTCCGGCGATTCACCGCAGGTAGCCACAGAGCACGTCTTTCGCAGCGTGGGGGTCGAGGGCGCGGTCTACGACTACTACCAGGACGCGTTCGGTCGACGGCGGTTCAAAGCGTTTCCGACCGCAGGCGTCAGCGAGGAGTATTTCCACGGCAGGGGCGAAGTCTTGTTGCTCGACCAGGGCAACGACTCGCTGACTGCGCCGGCGTACTACGTAGATGACACGTACGTCTGGCTCGGAGACCGGCCCGTTGCGATCTTTCGCGGCAAGCTGGACCTGGGTTGGACACGTCTTGCCGATGACAGCTCGGACTGCGCGCGCAACGGCGAGCCGGCAGCGTGCGGCGCTTATTTCCCCGTCGTGGACATGATCGGGAAGCCCGTGTTGATGCTGGATACCAACCGGCGCGTCGCCGGCGTCGGCGAATACGACGTGTTTGGCGCCTTTAATTCCGTCTCACTCAACAGGGAAACAGCCCACCCGTACGTCGCGGGTACGTCGACGCTCGCAGATTTCACGCAGCCTCCGGCGACGACCCAGCTGGATGTGCGTTTGAGGTTCGCGTTGCTCGACACCGCGGCCGACGCGCGAGTGAGCCTGGTGGACGGGACCAGCAACGCCGTGCTGACCACGCTGAGCGGAGCTCAGCTCGGGGCTCGGACAACGGATTGGCTCAGCACCGGCGCTGGCAGATCTCGAGTGACATTCACGGCTAGCGCGGCGGGCGAAAGTCACGTCGGTGCTGTCCTGCAGGGGTACGAGTATCGGCGGTATCAGATTGGCGCCGTGCCATTTTGGATTCCGGCGAGGTTCCCGGGACAGCGCGCGGAGGAGGAAACTGGTCTCTTCGACAACTGGTTGCGTACGTATGAGCCGTCAACTGGCCGGTACCTGCAGGCAGAACCGATACTCCGGAAGCCGTACTATGCGCCGTTCGTTGCCATGCAAGCGTACACGGCTCCTACCTACGCCTACGCCCTGAATAGTCCTCAGAGGTTTATCGACCCCAACGGCATGTCCCCGATTACGCCTCCAGGAGCACCGTCTCTTCAGAATTTAGTAGGAGCAACGTGGGGTTGGATCGGGATTTTCGGGGGCGCAACCGTTAGGTTCAGCTTCTCGTGGGATGCGGGACCCATGATTTTCATTGAAAACCACCCGCTTCAGCCCCGAGGGGTCTCGACGACTTTCGGAAACGTCGTTTGCAGCAGTAGTCCAAGAATGGGACCGCGCACAGAGCGTCATGAGACGCAGCACGTGATTCAATCGAATGTTCTTCAAGATTTCTATCTACCTGCTCACCTCCTCGCGCAGCTGTATTCAGCAGTGACGACGGGCACGTATTACCAAGCAAATCCACTAGAACAGGGACCCTATTCCTCTCCTCCGAGGCCTTGGCCGTAGGAGATTACCCATGCGGCTTGAACTTGTTTTCAAGTGCATCGTTGGCGTGGCGCTCTTCCCGTGGCTCTTAGCTTGCCCTGCCCCCGACTATTCGATCGGCATCAAGCATTCAGCATCGATGCATGAAGGCTTCGATAGCCAATGTATTGGCGAGGCTCTCAAACGCGTCCCGACGGGCGACTTCTCCTTTGCACGACACCAGGACGCATGGGTTTCCAAGACAGGAATCTCTCTCGTGGGGACGGAGCAGAAGGGAGAGATGTGGATACAGCAGCTCAGCTCCCCAAAAGATCGGGCACGCGACCTTGTCGTTTCGTTTGAGCACGTTTGGGGGACCAAAGTCGACAGCTCGGGTGGCTCAAGCAAACAGTGGGAAGCAGCGGAAAAAATCACCCGTAACGTTCTGATGCAGGTGCTGGCCGGGTGTGCTCGCGGGAAGCTTGTGACAGTTCAATGCACGCGATACGGAACAACTTCGTCGAAGCATGATTGTGCTCTCTATCTGGAGCGGGAGCACGTAACTCCATAGACCTCGATCGACAGGAGCGAGAGTTCTAGCGATCTCGCCAGAGACAGCGACGGAGGACAGTGAGCAAACCCGGTCAGAAATGGTACGCGGCAAGCATCATCATCTACTTCGAGTTTTATGCCCGGAGGCGCCGTCCGATTCCGGTGTGGGAAAACGTCCTCCTCCTTCGAGCACGAACGTTCTCAGAGGCACGGCTCAAAGCCGCGCGGATGGGCCGTCTAGAAGAGGGGCCTGCCGAGGAGGCGCTCATCCTGTTTGGCGAGCCAGCGCGGCGGGTCTTCGGCGGTATCCGAAAGGTGTTGCTCTGCGCGCCTGCGGTGAAAGGACCTAGACGAGTCTCGCCCGGGATCGAAGACGGCGGCGAAGCCACGTTCTCGACTTTCTCCCTCGAGAACCCGCGTGCTCTCAAGGCGCTCATCGCAGGGAAGCCCGTTTCGCTCAGGTATGAAAAGTAACTCATGCCCTCGACTCGGAAAGGTCAGGCAATTTCAGGGGCCGCCCTGGCGGTGGCTCACGAGGTACCGGCGCAAATGCTCGGGCGGCGGATGCTTGACTGGGTGAAACGCCTACACGTGCCAGCCCCGCTGAGCTTTTGGTGGACAGTGCGCGCTTCCAAAGCCTGGTGGCCGCGGCCCGCGCCGACATCGGGGGCGGACCTGGCGAGGCGGTGCACGACTACCTCTGGACGGCGGAGCGCGTGCTCAAGGCGTTGCACACGCTGATCGAAGGTCGGGCGCAGGCGCCCGACGCCTCTTCGTGATTCTATTGTTGGACGAAAGCGATCAAGGGCGCGTATTGGCGCTCGTCAGCTGATTTCAGGGCCGCGACCTGCGCTAAGTCCACACACGTTGTCACCCCCGCGCCGTAGCGTCCCCTCTCGGGTTGGGGGCGTGGGTTGGGGTTGGCAGGGGGCGGGCAGCACGAAGCTTTTTACGAGTGCACCCTGGGGGCGGCGAGCGCGGTAGCACCCCTCACGCCGCACAGGGCGGCGTCACGGGCCTTGCCCAGCACCTACGTCCGCCGCGATGCGGAAGCCTCGCTGCTGCACAAAGTCGTGCGCCAGCACCTGGCTGCGTTCCTCCGCGAATGCGCAGAAAGCGGCGGCCTGCCCTTCTTCGTTCAGCGCGACTTCGCCCGTTACCTCGACTGTGGCGTTCTGGCGAAGGGCTTCGCTCGCGTCGCGTGCACCGCGTGCAAAGACGAGATGCTGGTGGCTTTCTCCTGCAAGGGCCGCGGAGTCTGCCCCTCTTGCAACGCCAGGCGCGCCCACGACAGCGCCATCCACCTCGTCGAACGCGTCCTGCCCCATGCCCCCTACCGGCAATGGACGCTTTCTTTCCCGATGGCGCTGCGTTTCCTTCTGGCCAAAGACGCTCGCCTCTTCTCCAAAGTCTTGCGACTTTTCGTTCGCGCCCTCTTCGCCTACCAGCGAAGGCGCGCCAGAAAGTTGGGCGTCTCAGCACCGCTGCGCCGTCGTTTTCCTCCAGCGTTTCGGAAGTGCTCTCCAACTGACGCCCCACCTCCATGTGCTGGTGCCGGAGGGCGGCTGGGACGCGGACGGGTGTTTCCATCCCTTGCCACCACCCACAGCGGAAGACGTGGAAGCGGTGCTGTCGCGCGTGTTGCGCCGACTTACGAAAAGCCTCTCGCATCGCGAGGAGACGTGGCCCGAGGACGGACTCGAGGCGCTCTGGGCCGAGGGCGTCCAGAAACGGCTTCCCTTCCGTGAGGACGAGGCGCCGCGCCGAAGGGCCCAAAGACTCTGCGTCCAAGCAGGCTTTAGCCTGCA
>JBJXGM010000146.1:0-57641 GCA_046155985.1 Myxococcaceae bacterium
CAGGCGCAGTTCGCTCCGGAAACTTGGGCAGCGCTCCCCCGATAACTGCCCTAGGTCGCAAGAGAAAGTGGCGCGGCGATCGCAAAAGCCGCACATTGCGGTTGTGAGGAGACGGTCAGTGAAGGGCGAACGCAGTCATTCGGTCAAGCGCGAGGCGGAGCCTCTGAAGCTTGGTTTGCCCGAAAATGCCCAACTGCCCGAAGCCAGTCGCTGGGCCGCGCTCGCTGCTTTTCTGACCGAGCGTCCGATTGAAGCCAAGTTGGGCAAGCGCCCTTTGCGCGCTGTTCCGGGCGATGACGAAATCAGCGTGAAGACGCGCTTTGAAGACGTCTTGCGCGGTCGCCACCCACGCCGCGTGAAGGCCTAGGCCGGTTCCGGTCCGAGCCACAACTCCCGCTTCTGCGCCCGCGCTCAGGTAAGGTGTTTCCTTTTTCTTGGGAACCATGGACTTGCTTGAAGCAGCGCGCGCGCTGATTGCCGCCGATACGGTTTCTCATAAGGGCACCAGCGCTGCCGTCGATGTTTTGCGACCGCTCTATGTGAGCGCTGGCCTTGCGACTTTGGTGCAGGAGGTAACAAAAGGCGGCGCGCGCCATCAAAACTTGCTTGGCACGCTCCCAGGCACAGAAGCAGAAAGTCTTCTGCTGGTCACGCACCTCGACACCGTCGACCCCGGCGCACCGGAGTTGTGGACGCGGACGGGTGCAAACCCTTGGGCACTGACGCGCGACGGGGACACGTTGTACGGCCTTGGCAGCGCCGACACCAAGCTCGATGCACTGTGCAAGCTGACCGCAGCAGAGACATTTCGCGACCGCAAGCTTCGGCGCTCGCTTCAGCTTCTGGGCACTTTCGAAGAAGAAGTCGGGTGCAAAGGTGCGCTTCACTTTGCGGCATCGCCGGATTTTCGCGCGAAGTTTGTGGCGTGTTCTGAGCCCTCAGAACTGACCATCATTCACGCACACAAGGGTTACGCAGTTGTCACCTGTGAAGTCACCCTTCCTGAGGGAGAACGCCTCGACGGTCCATTCATTCGCATCACGACAGAGGGCAAGTCGGCGCATTCTTCGACTCCGCACTTGGGTATCAACGCCATCGAACGCGCGTTGGGCGAGTCCGGACGGTTTCCTTTGGTCTCGCTTTCTGGTGGCACTGTCTCAAACAAAGTGCCCGCACGGTGCGTTCGTGTGGAACCGCAGCGCACCGGCCTCATTGGCGAGGCTTGTACGTTGGACAACGCACGCAACGCGCGACCGCTGGCGAACCTGGCCGCGCGTCTTTTCTCGGCTTGGAAAGCCCTCGCGGCACAACAACAACCCGAGCAACACACGGCTTTTGACCCCTCCATCTCGGTCGTGAATTGGGGTGTCGCTCACATCGAGGGAACAAACGCTCGTCTCACTTTCGATTGCCGTCTTCTGCCAGGCCACGAGCCCACTGCGCTCATCCAGTCCTTTACGCGTGAGGCGAATGCTTTAGTGACGAGCGCCGGAGGGCGTCTTCGAATCGACATTGAGCGGGCTAGCCCGGCGATGGAGTTGCTTGAACCTTCGGCGCTTCTCGAAGGCGCACGTGCGGCTTGCCGCGATATTGGCCTACCTGACACCCCAGCGGCGAAGCCCACGAACACCGAGGCGGGCGTTTTCGCGCGTGCCGGCGTGGAGGCCATCGTTTTCGGTCCGGGCCGGTCGACCGGAAATGCGCATACGCCAAACGAGCACAACTTGCTTTCTCAGTTAGAAAAAGCCATCGAGTTCTACAAAGCGCTGATTTCAAGGTTGTGTCTCTAACGCCATGCTTCTTCTTCGCGACGTCCAAAAAAGCGACCTGCCAGGACTCAAGCGGCTCGCTGCAGCGCTGAACACGGTCAATCTTCCGGACAACGAAAAGCTTCTCTCTAAACTCATTCAGACGTCGCAACGCAGTTTCTCTGAGCGCATTTCCGACCCGCTCGAGCGCGAATATTTGTTCGTCTTGGAAGATGCGCGAAAGAAACGGCTCATTGGCACGAGCATGGTCATCGCGCGCCACGGGACCTACGAGTCACCCCACATTTTCTATGAACTCTCGCAGCGCGAGCACTACTCGGCAACGCTTGGCCGTCACTTCAAACACACTGTGCTTTCCATTGGGTACAACTACGACGGGCCTACCGAAATTGGCGGCCTGGTCGTTGACCGCGCACATCGCGGAAGCGAAGAGCGTCCGGGCAAGCAATTGTCGTACGTGCGGTTTCTTTTCATTGCGATGCATCGCGACCGATTTCGGCCACGTGTCTTGGCCGAACTTCTGCCACCGCTCATGCCCGACGGTCGGTCGCTGCTTTGGGAGGCTGTCGGCAAAAAGTTTACGGGCCTCACGTACCAAGACGCAGACCGGCTCAGTCGGCGCAACAAAGAGTTCATCAAAGAGCTCTTTCCGCCTTCTGATTTGTACGCGACGCTTTTCCCAGAACGCACGCAGCAGATTCTCGGGAAAGTGGGTCCGCAGACGCGCGGTGTTCAGGCGATGTTGGAGCGAATCGGCTTTCGGTATGTGGAGCGCATTGACCCCTTCGATGGCGGGCCGCATTTTGAAGCGGCGACAGAGGATGTTTCGCTGATACGTCAATTCAGGCGCTTGCGTGTCGGCCGCACACCACCGACCGACAACCTCCAAAAGCATCTGGTTGCCGTCGAGCCAAACCGCGGCTTGCGACGCTTTCTCTGCGTTTGCACGCCGTGCGAAGTTCGGGACGACGAGGTGTTGCTTCCCCCAAAAGCGATGCGCCTGCTGGGTCTTCGTCCCAAAGAAATGGCGTCAGTGATTCCTTTCGACGGCGTCGAATCGCCCAAGGCGCGAGCGACCGCTCCCTAAGGCCATGTAGGTTTCACCCACGGACACATCGCCAACACCGCCCAACGCCAAGTGCGTCTGCGGCGTCACGGCCACAAGCAGCGTCGGGTCGAGTGCCAAAAGACCCTTAGCGGTTCGGACTTCCACCCACGCGTGCGGGAACGCGCGGGCGGCGCCGGAGCCGGCATGCACGCCGAGAACGACCCGTGCGCGCACGCCGTCGGTGGAACGCTGTGCCCAAGCGACGAAACGGCGCGCATGCGCCAAGCAGGCGCCCGCTGCTGCACTCCCGACGTCATCGATCACGTCGCTTTCGGCGGACGCCTCCACAAACGATGCATGGACCTGCTCTGCGAGAGCGCGCGGCGCAGTCTCATTCTCAAATCGGCCGGTCAGGGCGCTGCGCTGCGCCTGGCGTGCCACGCCGGGAGGCTCTCCCAGAAAAGCAAGCGCACCATTTCCGGGCGTCACCAAAAAGCCATTTTCCCAGAGCGCTGGCTTCCCTTGTGGGACAACCGGCGTGGTCTGCCGCGTGAACCGCGCGTCGTCTACTTCCAACTCTTCCAGGAGGCCCGCGTGTCCGTAGCGGGCCCGAAAAGACTTCCCCAGCATCGTTCCGTGGACGTGCGCTTGGGTTTGCCATGCACAAAGTTGTCCTGTTTTGTCTGTGCGTTCGTCAAAGCCTTCCAGGCATCCGAAACTCGGTTTTTTCCACAGCCAAAGCGCCGATGGCGTTCGGCCATCACTGGGCCTTGTGCCATCTGCACGAACGGACATCGTTCGCTCCCAGGACCGCGCTGCGGAGGTGTCGCGTCGCGCAAAAAAATGCGTCGATGCATAGGTAAATGCGACGTCTGTCCGCGTGATCTGCACCAGCCCCACGGGCGTACCCTGCCATTTAAAGAGAAATGTTTCCGAAAGCGACGCCCCGGCTGCCCCAGCGAGCAAGAGCGCCAACGTGGCCGTCACGGTCGTGGCTCACGTGGAACAAGGCTTCGCAGCAAGAACCCGACGCCCGCGAGTCCGACCAAGCCCCATGCCGCCAACTGGTAGCGTGCAAGCAAGCCCGCAAGCGCTTCGAGGTTCCCACCCAGCGAAATGCCGGCCCACAGCACCAGGGTGTTGAAGGCCCCTGCCGATACCAAGCCCCACAGCAACACCGGCAGCGTCGGCATCCTGGCAGCGCCCGCGGCGACGAAAACAAGTGCGCGCACACCCGGCATGAAGCGATTGAGCGCCACCCACCACAACCCGCGCCTGCGCATGGCTTCTTGCACCGTCCACAAGCGCTCAACGGGCATGCCAAAGACACGCGAGCCGCGCTCGGCCGTCGTGAGGCGATTGGAAAGCCAACGCCCGAAAGCAAAGTCGAGACCAGCACCCACGACACTTCCCACCGTGAGCACCACGAACATCAGCACCGCGGAGCGCTGCCCACGGGCGACGTAGACACCACCGAGAAGCGTCAACGTATCCCCCGGAAAAGGGGGGAACACGTACTCGACCGTGGAAGCGACCCCCAGGACGAGATACCCCCAACCGCCCACCGCCGCGATGAAGCGGTCAATGCTCGCGACGAGTGCACCCACGTCCTGGGACCGAGCGTCGCCTAAATCAGGTCGACTTGAATGGTCGCGTCGGTGACGGTGTCGAGTTCCTGCGCGAACGGCCTAAAGCCTGCGGCGAACGGCAGCCCAGGCGCGAACGCCGGACGTGGCGCAGGCGCGGCGTCGTAGCGGAGCTTGAAGCCGACCGCGAGAGAGACACGCTCGATAATACGGACTTGAAGCGCTGCACCGAAATTGAACCGAATATCGGCAAACGCCGGAACCACGCTTCCCCCGCGGCTGTAAGGCACAGCTTCTTCGTTCAAGTTGAGGAGCAACTCGCCGAACAAATTGAGGGATGCGGTCTTGCTCAGGGTCTGTGCGTGCGTCATGGCTGCGCGGAGCGAATGAATGTTGATGCCAGCAATCGAGATGTACTGCTCTGCCGTAAAGTCGTAGCCGACTTCGCCAACCAGCTCTGACATGTCCGTCTTGATGAGCATCTGGCTCACGCCCGCCTGGGCGCCACCGTAAAGCTGCTTTCCGGAGGGAACGTCGCTTCCGATGCGGCCTGCGGCAAACACGGAGGTCCGCATGCCAAAGAAACGGTCGTAGCGTGCGCGGATGAGCCAGTTCTGCGCTGTGGTGGCCGTCGTTCTGCCGTATTCGTTGGGCGAGATGTCGCCGCTTCCGTCGGCGTCAACGGCCGAAATCAACTGGGACCGTGCCAAAGCGCCGTCTGCGTCCACGCGGGCACGGTTGAATCCGTTTTCGTAGCTCACCATGCCGGAAGCGCTGACGGCCAATTGGCGCGCGTTGCCTGTGTTGAAGAGCAAGCCGGCACGGACCTGCGCGTCCCAGGCAGGGGCAAAACCTGTGTCAGGCGCCTTCTCGTACTTAAAGGCCGGGTCGGCTTGTGCGACAGCTGCGAACGATGAGAGGGCCAACAACCCAAAGACGAAACGGTTCACGAATGACTCCCTAAAGTGGCTGGGGGTTCCCCCCAAGCGTGGGTCGCCTCGTAGTCCAAAAGAGTTGGCTACGCCAGATGTTGCTGAGACATTGTTGTAGCAGACACCGAAATGCCGCCTTGTCGTGTTGCGGCAAGGGTTCCACAGGCCGCCTGGATTTCTTTGCCCCCGGAGTAGCGCCGTGCAATCGGCGCACGCAGGCGCTGCAACGCACTTCGGAAACGACCCAGCTCTTCAAGACTGGGGGGTTGAAACTCCCCGGTCGGGTCGGTGACGTCAATCAAATCGATTTTGACCGGAATCCCTTCCAGAAGATTGGCCAAAGCCTCAGCGTCTTCGTCGCCGGTGTTGAAGCCGGAAATGGCCACATAGGCCAACATGGCGCGTTCCCGGCGCTGCAGCGCATAGTCCCGAATCGCGTCGACCAGCTCGGGCAACGGATACGTTTTCTCAATCGGCATCACCTTTGCGCGCTTCTCAGGAATCGCTGACGTCAAAGAAAAAACGAGTCGGTAGGGAGCGTCTTCGCGCAAATAGCGACGGATACCCGGCACGTGCCCTGCCGTGGAGAAACTGATGGCCTTGCCCGAAATCGCGAGCCCCGCCGGGTGCGACAGAATCCCTGCCGCACCAAGCGACGCGTTGTAGTTGAGCAGCGGCTCGCCCATTCCCATGAACACAACGCCGCGTACGGGACGGTCGGCCTCGGCCCGAATCTGCATGACCTGGTCGACCATTTCCCACGTCGCAAGGTTTCGCCGAAAGCCCATTTTGCCCGTCTGACAAAATGCGCACGCAAGCGCACAGCCAATTTGTGACGAGATGCAAACGACATACTTGCTGTCAAAAAGTGGGATTCTGACGGCCTCGAACTCGCCGCCCGAAGGAGAGACGAAAAGGTACTTCACAAAGCCATCCGCGGCGCGCCGGCGGTCCACCACAGTCAGTGAAGGAAGCTGAACCTCTTTGCGCAACCAGCTGGCCACTGCTCGCGGCACTTGTGGCGCCCGAGAAATCTCTTCCAGCGATTGAACGTGGTGCGCAAAAACTGCGGCAAACACTTTGCGCGCAACAAACGCGCTCGCCCCCAGCGGCACGACGGCAGCCGTCAGCTCGGCCAAAGAAAAATTTTTGATGTTCAATGCTGCGCCAGCTTGTTTCGCAGAAACTCGTGCAGCTTCGTCGCGACTTCCTTGGGCATCGTCTTCGCCAAGTGTTCGCGACAGAGTTTGGGCGTCGCAGCATAGCTCGCCAAGAACTCTTCGCAGGGCGGGCAGCCTTCAAAATGGTGCTTCAGTTCTGCCTGGTCCTCTGGTGAGAGGTCGCCGTCAAGAAACTCGAGCAATCGGTGAACGGAATCCTTGCAATTCAACATCGGCGGCCTCGGTGCGGCTGGCTCAAACTTCTGAGATGCTCCAACCTCAATTTTGGTTTCATCTCTCTCGGTAAAAGGTGTCGATGGCCTCGCGAAGTGCGAGTCGTGCACGGTGCAGGCGACTCTTCACGGCCGCCACCGAAACGCCCAGCATTTCTGCGATTTCTTCGTAGGACAGAGCTTCCACGTCTTTGAGAAGGAACACTTCTCGATAGATATCCGGCAGCGCGTCGGTCGCCGCGTCGATGGCGCGTTTGAGTTCAGCGTCAAGCGCTTGTTCCTCTGCCGGCCGCCCCCACTCGCTCGCGGGTGCTTCTTCGAGCGACCCTCGCTCGTTGAATGCAGGGCCCAAGAGCTCTTCCGTCGTTTTTTGCACCAGCCTTCGGCGACGCAGGCGCATCAGGGCATGGTTGGCAGCAATCCGCTGCACCCATGCACCAAACGCCGCCTCACCTCGAAACGTGCCCAGCTTCTGGTAGGCCGACAAAAACGTATCCTGTGCGATTTCTGCCGCATCTGCGTCGGAGCGCGTCATCCGCAGGGCCAGACCGTACACACGGTCTTGGTGTGCCTCCACCAACGCTTCGAAAGCATCGAGCTCTCCAGCTTTCGCGCGCGCCAGCAAAGCTTGCTCTTCGGATGCTGCTTCCGCCATCACCGGGTCAAACTGAAGTACGCGCGCTCTGGCGTCAAGCCCTGCCCGGTTTCCGCACAGGCATCTTGAACACGCGGAACAGAAGAAACAACGAAGGCAGCAGCACAAGCGCACCGGCTGCGAGTGCCCAAATCAGGAGGCGCAACGTGCTTGGCGGGGAAGCGGCATTGTGCACAGTCCAGCGGGGCTCGACCCAATAGGGTGCGCGCGCCAGGCCACAACCCGCGACCACCAAGCCGGCCTCGGTGGCGGCAAGCAACCGTGCCAACACGCAGCGACGTCGCCAAAGCGCCCAGATCGCCACACCGCCCGCAGCCAGAGCTGCCACAAACACTCCCCCTGCCCCGATTCTCGACGTCATTGCCGAAAAGAAGTTGGGAGCGGTCGCCCGGAAAAACAGCAGCGTCGCGACACCGGACACCCCCTTCGCCAAAACACTTCCCAGGGCACGCCGCCGAAAGTCGTCCGCCAGTTCAGTACCCACGCCCTCTGCGCAAAGGTAAGTCGCCGCGAGGAATGCGAACGACGACAGCACGAAAAAGCCCGCCGACAACCCGCCGAAGGTTGCCCACGCCTCAAGTCCCGCACCCAGGGAAACAGGCCGGAAAAGTGCCGCCGCACACATCCCCAACAGGACGGGCGCCAGAAGGCTTGCACTCGAAAACACGACACCCCACCGCTGGCGTTCACCTTCGGAACGCGCCTCGTAGGCGCGAAACGCAAAGGCGGCCCCCCGCAGCACCACCCCAACGAGAAACACGGTCAATGGAACGTGCAACACGGTGAACACTGCAGCGAATGCGGGTGGAAACGCCGCGAACAAAAGCACCAGTGCCAGAATGAGCCACACATGGTTCACTTCCCACACGGGACTCATCGCCAAGGCGATGGCTTCACGCTGGGCGTCACGGCGCGGACCGAACGCCAAGAGGTCCCAGACACCGCCACCAAAGTCCGCGCCACCCAAGACGACGTAAACCGCAAGCGCGGCCACGATGACACCTGCGAGGAGGACTTCAGGGGTGGGCATCGACATCTCGAATCTGGCGAGCAAGAAGTGCTGCCACAACAACGCCGAGGAAAACGTAGATGAGGGTGAACACCCAGAACGGCGGCCCGAGCGGACGGACATCTGTCAGTGCGTCTTGTGTTTTCAAGAAGCCGCGAACCACCCAAGGCTGGCGTCCCCATTCGGTGACCAGCCAGCCCGCTTCCATCGCAATGGCCCCCATCGGCAAAGCCGTTGCCCAAGCCCACAACATCGGTTTCCCAGTCAACGGCCGGCGCAGCAACACGTAAGCCACCGTGCCGACGGCCAACATCGCCATCCATGTCCCCAACGCCACCATGACTTGAAACGCCCAATGCACTTTCCCCACAGGTGGCCATGTCTCCTCGGGGAAGGCTTCGAGGCCGACGACTTCTGCGTGGGTGTCGCGAAACCCCAACCACGAAAGGCCCTTGGGGATTTGAATGGCCCAACGCGTACGCCGCGCGGCGGTGTCTACGATGCCCCCCAAGTGAAGTGTTGCGCCGCGTTGGGTTCCAAAGTGCGCTTCAAACGCCGCAAATTTCTGCGGTTGGTGCTCCGCCACATGCCGCGCTGACAAGTCGCCAATGAATGTTTGCAACAGGGCCGTCACGCAGGCCAGAGGCAAGGCCAACTTGAAGGCCTTCTGATGAAACGCGTGCGCGGGCTTTTTGAGGAGTCGTACGGCATGAATGCCCGCCATGGCGAAAGCGGTGGCCTGGTAACACGACACCAAAGTGTGCGCGGTCTGCGTGGCCCAAGGTGCACTCCACATCGCCGCAACCGGGTCGGCACCGACAATCTGTCCGTTCACGACGACAAGGCCAGCCGGCAAGTTCATGAAGGCGTTGACCAACGTCACAAAAAACGCTGATGCGGCACCACTGAGCGCAACGGCGATGCCCGAAAACAGATGGAGGTTGGGCGAGACACGGTCGCGTCCGTATAAGTAGATGCCCAAGAAAATCGCTTCGGTGAAAAACGCAAAGCCTTCGAGCGCGAACGGAAATCCGATGATGTGTCCAAACGTTCCCATGAACTTGGGCCACAAGAGTCCCAATTCGAAAGACAAGACTGTCCCCGACACTGCACCGACGGCAAAGAGGACGGCGGTTCCTTTGGCCAGCTTCTTGGAAAGACGAAGGTAGTCAGCATCGCCCGTGCGCCGGTAAGCGATATCCGCCATCACCATAAGAAGGGGCAGCGCCACGCCCGCTGCGGCAAACAGGATGTGAAAGGCCAACGACAGCCCCATTTGCGCTCGCGCGTACAACAGTTCGTTCATGGCTTCACCCGGCTCACACCCCTGCTGCCTTCAATCCAAAAGCGGTAGGGTTTTTGTTTCCACTCACCGACGTTGCCCAACCCAATCCTGGGACCACGACGAACGCTTTTCGCGCCTGGCGGCTGGCCTTCTGTCAGCGCAATGGGCCCGTTGAGGACCGATGTCGCGTGGTAACGCTTGTCGATGCCCATCGCTCGACAAAAACGGCCTGGACCATCGCCTCTCGCGTCGGGCGCCACGCCCGACACCCATTCTGCACCGCGGATGAGGACAGCGGCGCCGACACCGGGCTTGTCGGTGACGACGTTGAAGCAATAGTACATGCCGTAAATCAGGTAGACGTAAGCGACGCCCGCGGGCCCGTACATCACCTCAGTACGAGGCGTTTTCCCCTTGGACGCATGGCACGCCAAGTCTCGTGCGCCCACGTACGCTTCGGTTTCCACGATTCGCGCGACGCAGTTGCCGAGGTGCAGGTGGCGGCCAAGCAAGTCGCAGGCGACGACCAGAGCCGTTCTCGAAAAAAACCTCTGTGGAAGCGGTCCAACAGGGGGCATCGCCTCGGCCCCATACCGCGCTTCAGTCCAACAACCCAAACACGCGAAGCGCGCTGGCCGGTCTCTGCGTGATGGGGACTTTCCCGATAGAGGAGAACGCCCCCGGTTGTCGAGCTTCGGGGGGCGAAAGTTTGGGGCGAGTCATGCTACGGCCACTGGCCCCGTGAGCTCGCCTACCCCAACTGTTCGGACGTTACTGGCCCTCGCATGGCCCATCATCGTGTCGCGATCGACGCAGGTCGTCATTGGCTTGGCCGACGCTCTCATGGTCGCTCACTTGGGCGAAGCAAGCCTCGCGGCCACCTCGACCGGCGCGTTCAACACGTTTTTGGTGCTCATCCTCCCCATGGGCATCGTTTTCATCGTTTCCAGTTTCGCGTCCCAGTTGTTCGGCGGGGGCGACCGGGCCGGCGCGAGGCGATACGGCGTTTACGGCTTGGGCGTGGCGGCGCTCACCCAGGTACTCTGTCTTTTGGCGCTGCCCCTTCTGCCAACACTTTTGGGACAACTTTCCTACGCGCCTGACGTGCAAGCGTTGATGAACACCTACCTGAGTTGGCGCCTGCTTTGCGGAGGTGCTGCCATCGGCATCGAAGCTTTGGCGAACTTCTACGGCGGGCTGGGCAACACGCGACTGCCGATGGCCGTCAACGTGTTCGCAATGGTGGCGAACCTCGCCGGTAACTGCGCGCTCATCGACGGCCATTGGGGCGCACCGGCTTTGGGCGTGGCCGGAGCAGCCATCGCCAGCGCAGTCTCAACGGGGTTGGCCTTTGGTGCATTTCTCGCCGTTTTTGTTCGCGACGGAAACCGCACTGAAAACGGCGGTCGCATCTGGCCCAGTGGGCTTCGGCTTGCGGAGTTTGGGCGCATGCTTCGCTTCGGGTTGCCCAGCGGATTCAATTGGTTCTTCGAGTTCTTCGCATTCAACGTTTTTATCAACGTCGTGGTCGCAGGCCTCGGCACCACCGCATTGGCCGCGTTCATGGCGGTGATGCAAGTCAACTCGGTCTCATTCATGCCTGCGTTTGCGCTGGCGTCGGCGGGCGCGATTTTGGTCGGGCAAAGTATTGGAGCTGGCGCAAAGACGGACGTCCCGAAAGTCCTGCGACTCACTTGGGCCTGCGCAGCGGGCTGGCAAGGGCTCGTGTCATTGCTCTACCTGGCCGTCCCAACGCTCCTCCTCCTGCCTTTCTCGCGAGAGGGTGCGACGACCGCCGGATTTCTTGTCATCGGCGCACGGATGCTTCGTCTCTCGTCGGCCTGGCAGCTGTTTGACGCCACGGTGAACACCTTTGCCGAAACGCTGCGGGCCGCGGGCGATACCGCCTTCACGATGTGGTCACGCATTGCGTTGGCCTGGGGCTTTTTCGCGCCCGGCGCGTGGGTCACGGTGCGTCTGTTCGGGGGCGGCGACGTCAGCGCACTCGTCTGGGTCGTGCTGTACTTGGCGGCGCTGGCCCTGGTGCTCGCGCTGAGATTCCGAAGCGGCGCCTGGAAAAACATCCAGCTGCTGGAGCCCGAGCTGCACTCAACTTCGCCGTAACGGCGCCGATAACCTTGGCGAGTGCTGATGGCAGAGGCTCGGTCGGTCACACAAAGGCGCAATGCGTTGGATACCTGCGCCTACACGCACCCAGCGGAAGCAAACGCGGCGCAGTGAGAATCGCTCCTGCCGAAATGACCGCGTAAGATGCGCGACGAGGAATTCATGACAGGCAAGTCACCCCACCTGACGTTCCGTCCAGGCGTGGTGGACACCTATCCCGACGTCTTCACGCCAGCCGCCCTGGGCGCGCTTCAAGCGCTGGCGCCGTTTAACGCGGAACGACGCAGGCTCATGACGGAGCGCATCGCCAGGCGGCGCGTCCGGCATTCGGAGGGAATGGGACCGTCTTTCCTCGACGCCGCCCAGTCCATTCCAGGAACTTCGCTCACAGTCGCACAGGCTCGCTCGGGCCAGTTCGAAGGTGCCCCTGTTCCGCCAGACTTGGAGCGACAGTGGATTCAAGGCACGGGCCCCGCGGCCAGGCCGCGCGCTTCGCTCTCGCAAAGTCTGCGAAACGTCGCCTACGCGCTGCTTTCCGGTGCAGACGGCTGGATGTTCGATGGCGAAGACGCGCTCGGCCAAGTCTCGACGATGTCGCTCGACAACCAGCGAAACTTGGCACTCGCGTTTTCCAACGACGCGCGATTCTTGTCGGTGGCGGCGTCTGTCGCGGCAGAGATGAATGCGTGGTCCAAAGGTTTTTTGGGCCGTCCCATTGTCGACGACTGGAAACAGCAGCTCTCGTTCACCACGCGCATTTTTCGGACCCGCGGCCTGCACTTGGACGACCGACACGTTGTCGAGGCCGACGGCACGGGATTTTCGGCTTCTATCGTCGACGCCGCGCTTTACGTCGCGAACAACCACCGCACACTGCGCGAGGGTGGTGCTGCGCTCGTGCTTTACCTGCCGAAAATTCAAACTGCCGAAGAAGCGGCACATTGGCACGCGATGCTTTTCGCCCTCGAGCAGCATCTTGGACTGCCGTCCGCCTGCATCCGCACTTACGTGTTGGTCGAACAACTGGAAGCCGCTTTTCAGTTGATGGAAATCCGGGCAGCTTTGGGCGCACGTTTTGTCGGCTTCAACACGGGCCGATGGGACTACATCAACAGTGTCTCCGACGCGCTGGCGGGCAACCCCCATTTCCAAAACCCCAACATCGACGCCGTCACGATGACCTATGGGTACATGCGCCACTACGAAGACCGCGTGCGGCGCGCCGTCAACACGCCAGACGCCAAGGGCCAATGTGCACTGTGGCAAGGCGGGATGGAACCCAACATTCCCGTCGGCTCCGAACCGGGCGTGAAGAACGGAATGTCGCGCGCCCTCGCAGGTGCTCAGCGCGAACAGCGTGAAGGCGCGAGCGGCAAATGGGTGGCGCACTGGAAGATGGTCCACATTGTACGGCCAGTCTGGGAAGCAGCCGGCCAGAAGAATCAGCTTGGCCGAAAGTTCCCGCCACTCACCTATGCAGCAGCCGATGCTGCATTGCTCACTCAACTTGAGCCTGCGCCCCGCACCGTGCGCGGCGCCAGAGAGCTGTTGAGTGTCGCGCTGCAGTATGGAAACGCATTCGAGCAAGGCTTTCAAGCCGCGGCGCTAAAGCCCGCCGATTCTTTCGGCAACGACGATGTGCTGTATTTGATGGAAGACATGGCGACAGGCGAAATTCGCCTAAGTATTCTCTGGGAGTGGCTGCGCAAGAAGGCGCCATTCACCGAGGCCGACGCCGAAACCGGCGTAGGTGCAGGCGAACCGCTCAGTCCCGCTTTGTTCGCGCGTCTTCTCAATGAAGAATTCCAGAAGTTGCTTGGTGCAAACAACAAAGACGTTCACGACGACTCCAAACACACCACGCTGCCCATCGTGCGCGAGCTGGTCGACAGGTACGTCCGGAGCGACGTGAAGCCACCATGGTACGTGGACCTGCTCAACGTGTGTCTTGAGACATCGGACCTCGCGACAGCACACGAGCGCATTGCGCAATTTCTAACGCTGTTTGAGCGAGACGGCACACGCCTCACGGCACCGTCTTGGGAGGAAGCCCCATGAAAACCATCGATGACGAAACGAAGGAGCTTCAGACTTGGTTCGACTCTTCAAGATTTAAGGGCATCACGCGCGTCCATTCCGCGCGCGAAGTTGCCGAGCAGCGCGGCGCCATTGCCCCCGACTACACGGTGGCCCGCGAGGCGGCCGAAGCTTTCCACGCACGCCTGCGTGCGCTGTTCTCACAGGGCAAATGCATCACCACCTTTGGGCCCTATTCGCCAAGCCAAGGCGTTGCGATGAAGCGGCAAGGCATCGAGGGCATTTACCTGGGCGGTTGGGCGACCAGCGCGAAGGGCTCCATGCACGAAGACCCAGGTCCTGACCTGGCGAGCTATCCCTTGAGCCAAGTGCCGGACGAAGCCGCCACGCTTGTCCGTGCGCTTTTGACGGCCGACAAGAACCAGCGCCAAGCCAGAGCGCGGATGACGGCAGAACAAAAGAAGGCCAATCCCGAAATCGACTTTCGCCCGTTCATTATCGCGGATGCAGACACGGGGCATGGCGGCGATGCCCACGTGCGAAACCTCGTCCGTCGCTTTGTGGAAGTGGGCGTGCCCGGGTACCACATCGAAGACCAAAAGCCGGGTGCGAAGAAGTGCGGCCATCAGGGCGGCAAGGTTCTCGTCAGCGAAGACGAGCAAATCAAGCGTTTGGTCGCCGCGCGTTTCCAACTCGACATCATGGGCGTGCCGGGCATCTTGGTTGCACGCACCGACGCAGAGTCGGCGACGCTTTTGGATGGCAGCGCCGACGAACGCGACCAGCCCTTCATTCTTGGCGCCACGCAAACGCAGCTCCCCACTTTCCGCGCCGCCGTGCTGGCGCTTTTGCGTCAGTTTCACGCTGCGGGCATCCAGGAACTGAGCGGACACCTTCTCTATGCTGTGGCGGACGAGGAGTACGCCGAAGCCACCGCTTGGCTGAAAACGCACGGCATCGCGGCCATGGTCCAGGAAGCGGTCGGCAAACTGAAGTCTTCTTCTGCAATGGATGTCGATGCCGCGCTGACCCCTCCCCTCGACCGACTCGTCGACGTTTGGCAAAGCGAAGCAGGCGTCAAGACGTTTGCCGAGGCCGTGGCCGACAAGATGACTTTTGCGCGAAGCGAAGGCGCCAAGTTGCCCATGACCAACGAAGCTTGGCTCGCGTTTGCCAATTCGGCGGGCTGGTGGGCTGCCAAAAAGAAAGCACGGGAGATGGGCCTCGAAGTCGCGTGGAGCAGCGCACATGCGAAGACGCCCGACGGCTATTACCAAGTCCGCGGCGGGCTGGAGTACGCCATTGCGAAATCTCTGGCGGTGGCGCCCTTCGCGGACATTTTGTGGATGGAAACCAAGACGGCGGATTTGCACGAAGCGAAAGCGTTCGCCGACGCGATGCACGCCAAGTACCCCGACAAAATGCTCGCCTACAACTTGTCGCCCTCGTTCAATTGGGACACCACGGGCCTTACCGAAGAGCAGATGCGCACCTTC
The DNA here is from genome assembly GCA_046155985.1 of Myxococcaceae bacterium. Lineage (GTDB taxonomy): Bacteria > Myxococcota > Myxococcia > Myxococcales > Myxococcaceae > JBJXGM01. Next base: position 15,338 of record JBJXGM010000146.1, read on the forward strand.
CCCGTTGAGCTTGGAAAGCTCGGCTTCGTTTTCAATTTCATCACCTACGGTGGGCACCAAATCGATGGCATGGCAGCGGAGGAGTTCACCACCGCGCTGCGTCAGGATGGCATGCTCGCGCTCGCCAGGTTGCAACGAAAATTTCGTCTCGTGGAGTCGCCCTACCGAACGCCACAGACTTTGGTGGGTGGGCCGCGCGCCGATGCGGCGCTCAGCGCCATTTCCGGGCGGACCGCCACCACCAAGGCGATGGGCAAAGGCTCCACCCAGTTTCAGCACCTCGTCCAGACAGAGGTGCCGCCACGGGTTCTCGAAGAGTGGCTCGACGTCTGGCGTGAGCAGCACAACGTCAAAGACAAGCTGAAAGTGTTCCTGAGGCCACACACCGCCGGGTCAGAGTTGCTGGAACTTGCCCTCATCGCACCGGATGACCGCAAGGTGCTCAATGTCGTATTCGCCGCCATCCAAGACCGGCGCGGGCGCGTGATTCTTTCGGTGCGCGACCAGAACAACTTTGCCGTCGAACTCCGTCAGAAGCGCCTGATGACCGTCGTGCACGTCTTTCTGTTGCACCGTTACAAGGCGGATTCCGTCCACTACGTCACGCCCACACCTGACAACGAAAAGCTGGCGACCGGACTTGAGTCGCACCGCATGTACGCGAACGTGCAAACTGAAATCGGTCAAATCATCGTCGCCGACGTCGTTCACGACCGCATCAAAGAGCTCTCCGCGCCAGACCATGTCGCGCTGAAAGCGTTAATGAAGAGCTGACAAGCGCTCAGGTGGAGCGCCAGATGGCCAGGGCTGTATGGCGCGCGATGCCCTCGAAGTCCCGGTCAGTGGTCAAGAGGGTGATGTCATGGCGAATACAGAGTTGGGCCAAAAGGACCTGCCATCAGCCAAACGCAAACGAGCGCGCCTGGCCTTTGCTTCGGTGACGAATTGGTTCCATGCCCCCGTGTGTTCGGCGCTCCGCTACCGCGACAGCGAGCCCAGCAGCTCAAACGTTAGGAACAAAACGGGGGTCCTGACCCCCAAAATGTACCGAACGTTTCGCAGCATGCTTCGCCAATACGTCTTCATGAACGCTTTGCGCCTCGACGGCGTTCCGGAGCTTGGTTCAAACCAAGTTGTCGGCAAGGCGTTCCCCAGTCGGCATCGCCCTTCGAACACCAAATCTCCCGAAACTTCAGTTGCTTACGCCAGGTCCTGGTCTGACTGAATAGATCGAAACGCCGGCCCGTACGTTTCCATGAATCACAAGGAGACGTTCATGCGCTTTTCCCCCTGGCTCGCAACTTTGGTTTGGATGGCCGGTGCATCGGCTGCTTTCGCTCACGCTCAAGACAGCACCACTCAGGCGTGGCCCTACTCCATGGAGGTGGTCGACGAATACGGCCAGCGACTGCCCACGTTTCACCAAAACGGCCGCGACTATGTGCTGGGCCACAAAGGTCAGCGCTATTTGATTCGCGTGACCAATCAGTCCGCGCGTCGTGTCGAGGTTGTGACTTCGGTCGATGGCCGCGACGTGCTGGACGGTCGATCTGCTGGAGTCGGCAAGCGGGGCTACATCGTTGGGCCCTACAGCAATGTTCTCATCGACGGTTTCCGCCTCGATGGTTCAAGCGTGGCGGCATTCCGCTTTAGCAGCGTGCCGCGCAGCTACGCCGCACAGATGGGCAACGCGCGTGACGTCGGTGTGATTGGGGCGGCGATTTTTCCCGAACGTGAATACATTGTCCCGCCGCCTTTGGCCGTTCCGCCGATGGGCTCTCGCCGTGACAGTCGCGGGCTTTCGAGCGAAAGCAAGGCAGGCGCTCCTGCCCAACGCTCTGCACCTTCGGCTTCCATGGATGAGTCCGTTCGCTCTCGCGAAGAAGGCGACCATTCGAAACTTGCGCAACGGCCTGGGCTTGGCACTGAGTTTGGCGAGGCGCACACTTCTCACGTCCGCACCGTTGAGTTTCGTCGGGCCAGCGCACACCCAGCAACCGTCCTCACGGCTCGCTACAACAACCGCGTTGGCCTGATGGCGCTCGGCATCCAGGTCGACGGCCCCATTGCTTATGGAAACGACCCTTGGCTTCGTGAAACGGCCGAGCCATTCCGGAACAATGGATACGCCCGCCCTCCGCCGAACTGGCGGGGGTGGTAGTCACCCTAAGGGTCTGTAGCCATTTGGGCTTCTCGAGGCCTGGAGTCGACGCCGAGCCCACAGCAAGCTAGACAGTCCGGCTCACCATGTTTCGGACGGGCCGGACTTCCGGCGTGCTGCTACCGCTGTTTTCGCTTCGAAGCGTCGATGACTTTGGCATCGGCGACTTTGGCGCAGTGGACGGCTTTTTCGCCTGGATGAACCGGGCGAGGCAGCGCCTGTGGATGCTCCTGCCACTGTTGCCTACTGCGCCCGATGACCCGAGCCCCTACAGCACACGTTCTGCCTTTGGCCTGAATCCACTGTTTATCGATTTGGCGTCCTTGGAAGATTTTCAAGCGCTGGGCGGCGAAGCGATTTTCACCGAGCCCGAACGCGAGCAGCTCCACCAGGCGCGCTCGGCGAAACAAATTCGCTACGACTTGGTCTTTCGCCTCAAGCACAAAGCGCTGCGACAAGCCTTTGAGCATTTCGAGGCCACGCACCATGGCCGTCAAACCACGCGCGCTGTGGCCTTTGAACGTTTCCGCGATACCGAATCTGACTGGCTCGAACCGTTCACGCTCTTTTCGGCGCTGTCCCGGGAAAACGCCCACAAGCCCTTTTGGGATTGGCCGGCCGAACTTGCGTCGCGGCAATCCGATGCCATCGCCAAGGCAGCAATCCGGCTATCGAAAGAAATTCGTTTCGGAGCGTGGAAGCAGTGGGTCGCAGACACGCAGTGGCAAATCGTTCGTAGAAAAGCGCGCGCTGCCGGCGTTCTGCTTTGCGGCGATGAGCCTTTTGTCGTGGGGCGAGACAGCAGCGATGTATGGTCTCACCCTCACCTGCTGCGTCGCGATGCGCGCCTGGGTGTACCGCCTGATGATTTTTCGGCCACAGGACAAGACTGGGGACTCCCCTACTTTGATTTCGAAGCGATGGCGAAGGACAACGACGGCTGGATTCGTTGGCGGGCGGAAAAGAGTGCGGCGTATTTCGACTTGCGCCGCATCGACCACGCCGTGGGCTATTTTCGGCAATGGATTCGGGACGCGCACAACCCTTACGGCCGCTTCTTGCCGGACAACGAGCCGGCACAGCGTGCACGTGGCGAACACAACTTTCGGCTTTTCGCGGAAACGGGGGCGGGCGTCGTGGCTGAAGACTTGGGTGTCATCCCCGATTGGGTGCGTCACACGCTTTCGGCGCTCGAACTGCCGGGCTACCGCGTTCTGCGCTGGGAACGCGATGGTTTGCATTACCGAAACCCTCAACACTTTCCGAAAGTGTCGCTCGTCACCACGGGCACCCACGACACCGAAACCCTGGCCCAGTGGTGGGAGGGCGCAAGCCACGAGGAGCGTGCTGCTCAGACACAAGCTTACCCTTCCCTGACCTTGCTGGGGGCGCCTGGCCAATTCACCCCCCAGGTGCACCATGCGCAATTGGAAGCCGCTCTCGGTGCTCAGAGCGACCTGTGCGTGCTGCCGTGGCAAGACGTCCTTGGGACGCGTGAGCGCATCAACCTCCCCGGGACGCAAAGCGACGCCAATTGGTCCTACCGCCAGCCACAACCGAGCTCACAGCTCCTCCTCAACACCGAAACCCTCAGCGCCGCTGAACGCTTGGCTGAGCTCACCATCCAGAACCACCGGGACAAGCATCAAAGGGGGTAGTGCACCCAGGCGCTCTGGCGGGTATACGTGCACGCCATATGATTTTTCTCATTGCCCAAGCCGAAGCCCCTGTGGGGTGGCTCACCAACAAGTTGCTCGGCATCACGCTGTCTTCGGCAGAATGGGTCCTGTGGCTTTTGGCCATTTTGTCAGTGATTTCCGTCGCCCTGATGCTGGAGCGCTTTTTTTTCTTTTCAGCGCATCGACTCCAAGGGTCTGACGAGATCGCGCTGAAAATTTCGCGAGGCGACCTCGCTGCCGCGCGGGCTTCCATCGAAGGCAAAAAAGGCATGGAAGTTGCCGTGCTTCGCGAAGGATTGGCTTCTGCATCGCAAGGACCCGACGCCGTTGAACAAGTCATCGCGTCGACGGTGGCCCGTGAAAGACAGCACTACGAGCGCTTCCTTTCGTTTTTGGGAACGCTGGGCGCCAACGCACCGTTCGTCGGGCTGTTCGGCACGGTGCTTGGCATCATCAAAGCGTTCAACGATTTGGGCCGCGTCGCGGTCAAAGGCGCTGCGATTCAGCAAACTGTCATGGCCGGTATTTCTGAGGCGCTCGTCGCCACAGCAGTAGGCCTCGCCGTGGCGATTCCAGCGGTCGTTGCTTACAACGGGTTTTCGCGCTGGCTCAAAACGCTGACCGCGCGCACGCAAGCGCTCGGATTCGCGCTCGTGGGGCATTTGCGCTCGCAAAACCCCAGGAACGGATAGATCTCTCCATGGCCGGGAACGTTCCACAGGATTGGGGTGACGACGAAATCACAGGGATTAACGTCACGCCCTTGGTCGACATTGTGCTCGTGCTCCTCATTATCTTCATGGTGACTGCCAACTTCATCGTGCACGACTCCATGGAAGTCGACCTCCCCAAGGCAGCGCACGGTGGCGAAACGGTTCAAGGCCTGGTGAATGTGGTGATGGACAAACAGGGACAGCTGTTCTTCGACGGTGCCCTGGTGACCGAAGCGGAGCTTGCAACCAAAGTGAAAGAGTCGCTCGACAAGGACCCGCAAACGCGCGCCATCATCAGCGCCGACCAAGCGGTGAATTACGGCCTCGTCATGCGGTTGATTGACACCGTCAAAGGCCAGGGCGTCGCCAAGTTTGCCCTCAACATTCAGAAGGACGCTGCCGCGACACGATGAGCCCTGCGGTCGAGAGTGGGGCACACCGTTTGCCCAGCGGCCTTCAGCTGTCGCTGTTTGCGTTGGCCTCTATTCTGGTGCACGCGCTGGTCATTCTTGTCGCGAGCCGCGCACCGTCGGCTGAGCTTGTGCAGCCGCCGCCGTTGGAACTCGAAATCATCGAAGCTTCTCCGCCGCCGCCGGAGCCCGAAGCAACGCCACCCATCGAAGAGAAACCACCGATTCGGGTCGCACGCGTGAAGCCCCTAGAGAAGCCACCGGAGCCGGACACCGCTCCGCCCCCGCCCCTCGAAGAAGCCAAGACACCCACGCCCGAACCCCCACCGCTCATTGTCGGCGTCACACTGTCTTCCACAACGACGGCGGGCGGCTTCGCTGCGCCGGTCGGCAATACCGCCTACGGGGCTGTCGAAAGAACTGCGCCGGACGCCGAGGCCAAGCCCTATGCCGCAGACCGCTACGCACCGGTGACGTCTGTCGACAGCGCGCCGGAGTTGCTGAGTGACTTCAAACCACCCTACCCCGAAGAAGCGCGCCGCGCGGGCGTCGAAGGACGCGTGACGCTGAGGATTACCGTTGATGACAATGGGACTGTCACTTCGGCCAATGTGCTGAGCGGCATTGGCTATGGGCTCGATGAAGCAGCGCGTACGGGCATTCTAAAATCGCGCTTTAAGCCCGCCATCAAAGCCGGCCGGCCCATCGCGACGGTGCTGACTTACGTTTACCGGTTTGAGTTACCGTAGTCTGCTGCCCCAAGTACGCGCGGCCCACATGTAACCCATTGTGGGTACGCTTGTTTTTCGCAACAGCTTCGCCTCGCGAGAACGCCTGGGCTACCCTCTGTACTGGTGACACAAGCGTTGCAAGCGCGTGGCCGCCTGGACGCGCTCGATAGCGCGCGCGGGTTTGCCATCGCACTCATGGTGATGAGTCACACGGTGAAGGGCCTTTTGCCTTTCAACGCGCTCCCCGACTGGGGCTTGGTACCTGTCCACCTGTTCACCAAGTTTTCGTCCACGCTCTTCATTCTCGTTTTTGGGGTCAGCGTCGCAGTTGCGTACGTCCCCAAGGTCTGGACGTCCCAATGGCCCAAGGCGCGGCGTGCACTTTGGACGCGCGCCCTCATCGTGTTGGCGTCGTACAAAGTGCTCACGGTGGTTCAGATGTTCGAGCGCTACGACCGCCAGTACATGATCGACGCGCTCATGTTTCTGCGCTTCACCGACTTTGCGGAAATTCTGCAGTTCTACGGATGGCTGCTGCTTCTGCTTCCGCTGTTTTTGCCGGCCTGGCGTTGGTTGTCACTTTGGGGACAATTGGGCGTCGCCTGGAGTCTTGGTTTCATTGGTTTTCTGTTGCGCCAGCACTTCGACTTTTTCGGCATCTGGCAACTGCAAGCGATTTGGGTCGAGCACGACGACGCGTTTTGCTTCGGTCTTTTGACGCGCGGCCCCATGGTCCTGGTGGCAATGGCGTTCGGTGGCATGCTGACGAATGACCCCGTCCACCAACGCGAACGCCTCAAAACACTGTCGAGCGCCGCCATTGTCTTGGGGCTCATGGGTCTCACGTTTTTTCTGGGCTCGTATTGGGAAAACTTGGGCAACGTCGCGCGCGCGCTGGCGAAGAACTACGGCAAGCATCCCCCCCGCGTCATTTTTATGTCGTTCTCCGCGGGCGGCGCTTTTCTTCTTTTTGGCCTCCTCGCAAAAGCCAAGGGATTCGTGCACACGTTGCTCTGGCCTTTTCGTGTTGTGGGCGAACAGTCGCTTTTTTGCTTCAACGCGCACCTGATCATTGTGTTTGTGGTCTTTCGGTGGGGGATGGGACTGCGACACGAAGTGAGTTACAGCCAGGCGCTGGTACTCACAGGCGCAAACCTTGTGCTGTGTGGCACAGGCGCGGCGGCATGGGGTTGGTTGAAACGGCGTTTGTCTCCCAAACCACGCCTTCGGGCAGTGACTCGAGTACGCGAGGATGCATTCGATGCTGAGAAAACGGATGTCGTGGGCCAAGAGCTTTTTGCTCGCGTGCGTCGCCGCTAACGCACTTGCTGCCGGTGAAAAGCCACTTCCCACCTGGCCCGCGCGACTTCAGCGCGACATCGCCGCGCTCGCCAAGCGCTCAGATGGCGACATCCACCTGTACGTCAAAGAACTGACGAGCCGTGAAGAGTATGGCCACAACCCGTTCACGCCGGTCTACCTCGCTTCCACCATCAAGGTGCCTGTGCTGCTGGAGGTGATGCGCCAAGTGGAAGCCGGCACGCTCAAGCTGGACGAAACGCTGGAGTACGGGCCGGAAGACCTGCGCGATGGCGCGGGCCCCGTGAAGCGCTCGCCTTTCGGTTCAAAGTTTCCAGTTCACTTTTTGCTCGATGCGATGATGGGTGACAGTGACAATGGCGCGACGGATTTGCTGATGAAGCGGGTCGGCGTCGCCGCTGTCAACGAGGGTCTTCAAAAGCGAGGCCTTCAGTTCGGCCCCATCACGACGCTGCTGGATGTTCGCAAGCGCGTATACGCCTTTATTTCGCCAGAAGCCAACGCGCTCACCGCCAAGCAGATTTTTGATTTGTGGCTCACCAAGCCTTTCGACACGCGCGCCCGCAAACTCGGCAAAATGTTGAATACGAAAAAACCTGTCACGGGCAAGGACCTCAACGCCGCCTTCGAGGCCTACTACGCGTCTAATCTCAACAGTGCCGCGATGACGGAAATGGGCCGGCTTCTCGAGCAACTTTTCCGATGCGAGGGACTGTCCGTCAACAGTTGCGCGCTGGCACAAGCGCTGATGAAGGCTTGCCGAACGGGAGGAACACGCATCCGCGCCGGCCTTCCAGAAGATGTGGTTTGGGCCCACAAGACAGGCACGCAGCACAAACGTGCATGCGACGTGGGACTCTTGTTTCCAACGCCCGACCACACGCTGGTCATCGCGGCTTGCGTCAGCGGCCACAAGTCACACACGGCCGGTGACAAGACGCTTGCGGCCATCGGCAAAGCTGTTTGGTCTGCGCTGGGGGTGCCTGCTCCAGTGCCCCTGCCTGATGCCAAACCGTCGAGCGACTCCGGCACAACAGCGTCCTCGCCAGCACCAGCCCCCGCGCCAGCACCGACGTCAGCGGCCCCCGCGCCTACGCCAACACCGCCTGTGGTCACACCCACCAGCGCTGAGTCGGCTGCGGACGCCGACTGAACCGAACAATGTTCCGCGCATTTTGGTCGTTCCAGCGACCATTTTGCGCGAAACATCTACCCCGCGCGTTTGACCTGCTCCAAAATGCCCTCGACCAGCGAGCGGATTTCGGAGAGGCGTTTCTCCGACTGCGCCTCAAAACGCAGAACCAGAATCGGCTGCGTGTTCGAGGCGCGGACCAGGCCCCAACCATCGGGGAACGTCACGCGCACACCATCCACGTCGACAATCGAGTGGCCTTTGCTGCGCAGGGCTTCGGTGACGCGTTTGACCCAGTCAAACTTCTTTTCTTCGGGGGCATCGAAGCGCAGCTCAGGCGTGCTGAAAGTCTTCGGAACATCTTTGAGAAGTGCTGAAAGCTTCTTGGGCTCGCGCGTCAAAATCTCCAACAGCCGTGCCGTTGAATACACCGCGTCGTCAAAACCGAAGTAACGATGCTTGAAGAAAATATGTCCGCTCATTTCGCCGGCGAGCGCAGCATTCGACTCGCGCATTTTTGCCTTAATCAGCGAATGCCCCGCCTTCCACATGATGGGCTGGCCACCTTTTTGGGCAATGTCGTCGTAGAGCGTTTGCGAACACTTCACTTCGCCCACGATGGCGGCACCGGGCACTTCGCGCAGAACGTCGCGCGCGAACAGAATCATCAATTGATCGCCCCAGAGAATGTTGCCTTCGTCGTCGATGACACCGATGCGGTCGGCATCCCCGTCGTAGGCAATGCCCACTTCAGCGCGCTCGCTTTTGACGGCTGCAATCACGTCTTTCAAGTTTTCGACGACGGTCGGGTCGGGGTGGTGATTCGGAAAGCGCGCGTCCATCTCGCAGAACAGCGGAACAACATCGAACCCCATGGAACGGAACAAAGGTTCTGCGACTGCACCGCCCACGCCATTGCCCGCATCGATGACGATGCGCATGCCTTTGCGGCCCACCTTGATGGTTTGACGAACGAAGTGGCCATAGGGCGTCACAATGTCAAACGGCTGCGTGGAACCCCGCTTCTTGGCGTGCTCGTAGTCTTGTTTCTCGATGAGCCGACGGAGCTCTTGGATTTCGTGGCCGTGGAACGTCGTCTTGCCCGCGCCGATTTTGAAGCCGTTGTACTCAGGCGGGTTGTGACTGCCGGTAATCATCGCCAAGCCGTCGACCGGCAACGTGTTCGCGGCGAAGTAAGTGAGCGGCGTCGGAACAACGCCAACATCAAGTACGTCAATACCGGTGGCGTTGAGGCCCTTGGTCATCGCATCGCGAAAGCGCGTCGAGGACTCACGACAATCGCGCCCCAAAGCGAGGCTGCGTCCACCCTTGCGCCGGATGATGGTGCCGAGCCCCAAACCCAACTGTTCGACCACCGGTTCGGTGAGGTCTTTGTCCACAAGTCCACGAATGTCGTACTCACGAAAAATGTGCATGTTCATCGGGCCGGGGCCTAGCACGAAACGTTCTGCGTTCGCATTGACCCCCTCGCCATGGCGTGGGAGCGTCGCCGACCCATGGCCAAAACCGGCTTTCTCTTGATGCTCGTCGCCTTGGCGACCGGCTGCCCCTCGGGCGACCCTTACACGTTATCCGGAACAGCCACCTACGATTGGCTTCCCGCCGCCGACAGCGGCGAAGGTGGCGTGCGCCTCAACTACGGCGTCATCGCCCGGCGCCCTATTCGAAGGGCCACAGTGCAGGCCGTCGACCCCGATGGCAACGAAGTCCTCGCTGAAGGCATCACCGACGACAACGGCGCGTTCGAACTGTCCGTGACAAGCGGCCGCCCGTCCCAAGTGCGGGTGTTGGCACGCTCGGCTGTTTCCGCCTTTGGGCCCGAGGGCGTTTCTCCCGATGCCTGCAGCGGCGCGGCGTGGGACGTGACCGTCGTGGACAACACCCAAGGCAACGCACGTTGGTCTGTTCAAGAAGACAACACCCGAAGCGCTTCGGCGAGTGATGTCGCCATTCACGCCGCGCTGACCACGAACGGCGCACTGGAATACACCTCTCGCGTGGCGGCCCCTTTTGCGCTCCTGGATACACTCATCACTGAAATCGAGTTTGTTTGCTCCGCTCAGCCTGGGGTCTCGCTTCCCGCCCTTCGCGTGCACTGGAGCCCCAACAACACAGACGGTTCTGGCGGAAACGTGTCGAACGGAAGCATCGGAACATCGTTCTATACGCGCGAGAGTGACGGCACGTCGGCGCTCTACATTTTGGGGCGCGAAGACGCCGACACCGATGAGTATGACGACCACGTCATCGCGCACGAGTTTGGACACTTTCTCGAAGACCGCTTGTACCGCTCCGACAGCTTGGGCGGCCCGCACAGTTTCCTCGATGCTTTGGCGCTCACCGTCGCGTTTGGCGAAGGCTATGGCAACGCCGTTGCCGGCATGACGCTGGGCGACCCGGTTTACGTCGACACCAAGGGCACAAACCAACAAAGCGGGTTTGACATCGACGTCAGTCAGGCGCCCACGGGAGACGACCGCGGCGTCTACAGCGAAACCAGCGTCCAATGGCTCTTGTGGTCTTTGTTTGAGAATCGCAACGCAACGCCCAACAGCGGCCAATACGACCGAATTCACACTGTGCTTCGCGAAGACCACCGCACGCAAGCGGCCATGACGACGGCACAGTCATTCGCCGCGCATTACAACGCCCGCTTCGGCGGCAGCGCCGAATCGCTTCAAACCCTTTGGAATGGCGGCACGGGCTTGGCGACACCGTATGCCTCGTTGTGCCAAGGCGCTTGCAGTGGCACGGGAGACACAGCTGACACCTTCGACATCGACAACGACATTGGCAATGCCTACGCGGCGACGCGAAACTATCCTCCGGAAACCGCAGGCACTTTCCCTGCAGCTTTTTGGCAACTCTATCGAACGCTCTCGACAGGTACGAACTCGGCGACCGCGCACGACCAAACCCAATTCGCCAACTACGGCAGCGGTGCGTACAACAAGTTCGGCGTGGTGCGCTGGTACCGGTACGCCTCACCTGGTGGTTCCACTTCGGTGGGCATCACCAACCTTGGCGCGGGGAGCTGTTCGACGGACCTGCTGGACTTGTACGTGTACCAAGCGGGTCAGGTACGCGCCGCCAACGTCGATGCGACCGGTGGCAGCGCTGGATGCCCTGGCGTGACGTTCAGCGCGACGGCCGGAGTGACCTACATTTTTGAAGTGATCGGCTACACCTCCAACACACCCAGCTGGTCCATCACGGTGAATCCATGAAAATACGAACAGTCGCTGTGGGGATGCTTATTTTGGGTTGTGCCAACTCAGAAACGCGGGAGCCAGCCCCTGTGAATCGCGTGCAATCTCCCGGAAAGCCGCATGGCCCCTTCCAAGCTGTGGCTTCGTTTGAGGGCGAGATGCCGTCGGGCGCGTCTGTTCCTTGGAGCGTCACCGTCACGCCATCGCGCGATTGCGAGATGCTCGAAACCCGTTTGCGCGGCCTCGATGGCGTAGACGTCAACGCACAGGTCGTGAGCCATGGCGCTTGTCAGGGCGGAGCCAGCGTCACCCATGCTGCGGAGATTCGCGTGGGCCCCGCAACATCGGGCCTCGTTGTGCTCGATGTCTCGATGCGAGTCGACGGCCGCGAATGGAACGACAGTCGAACCTTTGCCGTTCGCGCGAAAGGCGTTTCTGCGACGCCCAAACCGGTCGGCACAATTGTGGAGTCGCCCAATGGCGAGCGCGTCATCGTTCAGCCTTCGTCAAAGCGCTAATCGAAGCGATGGCCAGCGCCGCAACGCGCGCATGCTTCGCGAAGACGACGTCATTTTGTCCGTTTTCAGTGACGACATCGGTGACGATGTCTTCGAACGTTTCACCGGACACGAGGGTGATTCTTCGCACCGTTCTGAGCAGCACGGCTTCTTCAAGCACGTCGAGAAAGTCGCACGCGCCCAGCTGGGCTTGCGTCCAATCGTTCAAACGAACTTTCCGAGCTTCTTGAGCGGCAACGCCGCCACGACATCGCGTACGCGTTGACTGTCTTTCTTGGGCAGCACGAGGACCGCGTCGCCGCTGTCGACAGCCACAATGTCTTTCATGCCGACAAGTGCCAGGGGCCGGTCTTTCGCGACGACGATGCAGCCATCGCAATCCACCAACACCGCCCCGCGCCCCGTGACCACGTTGCCCCGTGCGTCTGCGGCTTGCACTTCTGGAAGCGCGGCAAATGAACCCACATCGCTCCAGCCGAAGTCGCCTGGCACTACCGCAATGCGCTGGGCCTTTTCCATGACGCCGTAGTCAATCGACACGGCTGGAAGGTTTGGAAATTCGCGACGAACAACGCTGCGCTCGTTCCTTTTTCCCAACGCGCCCGCCATCTTCATCAACGCCGCGTGCAACGTGGGCATGTGCGTTTGAAACTCTTCCAGAATGCGGTCCGCGCGAAATGCAAAAATGCCACCGTTCCAGGCGAAACGTCCTGATGCAACGTATTGCTCTGCCGTCGGCAGGTCGGGCTTCTCGACAAACGCTTTGACCGTCCGTGCGTTTCCATCGATGGGCTCACCCAAAGCCAAATAGCCAAAACCTGTGTCGGGTCGCGTCGGACGAATGCCGACAGTGACCAACCAACCCCGCAGCGCCAGTTGCTGGGCCTCCGTCATTGCCGTGGCGAATGCGGGGACGTCTCTCACATGGTGGTCAGACGGCAGCACCAGCAAGATGCCGTTGCGGTCTTTCTTGAGAATGTGAATCGCCGCGAGGCCAATCGCCGGCGCCGTGTTGCGCGCAACAGGCTCGACCAGCACGTTGCCCTTGGGCAGTTTAGGCAAAAGCTTTCGCACCGTTTTCGCATGGACTTCACCGCAGACAACCCAGGTGTGCTCGGTCTTCGCCAACGATGACACACGCGCTTGCGTTTCAACGATGAGTGGCCGCTCGGTGCCGAGCGCCAAGAACTGCTTCGGAAGTGCCTTGCGCGACAGCGGCCAAAATCGCGTGCCGGAACCTCCGGCCATGATGACGGGATGAAGTGCCATAAGCGTGGGCGCAGACTACAGGCCAGCGAGGGTTTCCTGCCAAGAAGGAAGCGCTGTCACACGTTCCAAAAGCCGATGAATGATGAACCCGGTCGCCCCCCAAATGACGCGCGGCGGGACGTCATAGAAGTAAACATTGCGCGAAGTGCCAAACACCACCCGCTGCTCTTCACGACGCACGCCAGGCTTTAGAAAGTCTGCAAGCGGGACTTCAAACACCTCTTCGACTTCGGTCTTGTCAGGGCGGAACACCACATCGTTCGGCAGGCGCCCCACAAACGGCGCAATGCGAAATCGGCTGGGCGTCGCGAGTTCATCCAGCCCACCGAGCACTTGTACGTCGGAAGCAGCAACACCGAGTTCTTCACCAAGCTCTCTGAGCGCTGTCGCCAGTGGCGTTGCGTCTCCAGGGTCGCGCTGCCCGCCCGGAAATGAAATTTGCCCGGCGTGATGACGAAGCGTGTCGGGCCGTTTGGTGAACACCAGCCTCGGCCCATCGGGCCTGACCACCAAGGGTGCCAGCACGGCCGCTTCGCGAAAGTCGCCCGGGGGTAGCACAAGCGCTTTGGGCGACCTCGCGAGGGCCTGCGCCATTTCGTCGAAGAATTGCTGAAACTCACCGTTCATTGTTCAAGACGCAGATGCTTTCCCAATAGGTCAGAGTTCGCCTTGGCCCTCTGGCGAAGCCTCGGTATATCCTCAACCCGTGCAACCCCTGAAAGACATCGCCTTTCAATGGTTGAGGCAGGTGGAAAACGATTGGCTCTTCGCCAAATCTGGATTGCGAGAGGGCTTCTATTCTCACGTTTGTGTGCTCAGTCAGCAAGCCGCAGAGAAGTCACTGAAGGCCATTCTGCGCCATCGCAAGAAGGAGTTGGTCCGCACGCACAGTCTCTTCGAACTCTGCCGCGCGCTTCGAATCAACGGCCTACTCTTGCAGGCTTCGAGTCGGCTGGACCTGTACTACGTGAGCGGCCGATATCCCGAAGCCATGGCAGGGACATCGGCGCCGTACCTCATTATCAACAAGAAGCAGGCTGAAGTGGCCCTGCGAGACGCGTCGCTTTTCATTCGCAAGGCACGGGGTCTGCTCCGCGTGAAGAGGCCGCGCCGATGATTCAACTGATGGACTATTCGCGTCCGCGCTTTCGAAAGGCAGAGCTTCGAAGGAGGCTACGAGCCCGGCTCAAGGGACGCGTCACGCACGCCTTCTTGTTTGGCTCTTACGCCAACAACACTGCGGATGGCCGCAGCGACGTGGACTTGGCACTCGTGGTGAAGACACGAAAATCATTTTGGGATCGGCACACAGATTTCGAAGACATCATTTTGGAATTCTCGCCGGTTGATTTGCTCATCTACACGCCCGAAGAATGGGTGACCGTCTCCCGGAACGCCTGGGCGCCGTTCAAGAACGCAGAAGCAGTGATTTGATTCGGGCGGGCGAGCTTGGCGTCGAAATCATGAGGCGCGCTCTGCTGTGGACGATGTGTCTTAATAGTGCGACTATTCGGACATATGTACCATAGATTGTGCAAGCCATTAATAGACAAAAGTTTTTTCTTGTTCGGCCCACGAGGCGTGGGCAAAACGTGGCTGCTCCGAAATCTCTTTGAGGCCCCGTTGAGGGCCGACCCGCCACACGCAGTCGTCTTGGACTTGCTCCACCAACAACCTTACTTGGACCTGCTGTCCGAGCCCGCGCGCATTCGCCGGTATTTGCCCAAGCCGGACACCGATAGGCCCTTTTGGGTCATTGTCGATGAGGTCCAGCGTGTCCCGCATCTTCTCAGCGAAGTTCATTCGATTCTCGAAGACCCGGACTTTGCCCAATACCGGTTCGTGCTGACGGGCTCTAGCGCGCGCAAACTGAGACGAGGCGGCGCCGACCTCCTCGCCGGTCGTGCGCTGGTCAATCACCTGTATTCACTCTCCGCACTGGAAACGGGCGACTCCTGGGAACTGGAACAAACGCTACGCTGGGGGAGTCTGCCCGGGGTTGTCACTGCCGCGTCCGACGAATTGCGTCGAGAGATTCTGCGCGCCTATGTGGGAACTTACATTCGCGAAGAAATCAAAGAAGAACAGGTGCTGCGAAAGCTGGAACCCTTCATCCGCTTTTTAGAGGTCGCCGCCCAAGCGAATGGTGAACCGGTTGTCTACTCCAAGATTGCTGACCGGGCCCAGGTCGATGCGAAGGCCGTGGCGCGATACTTCGAAGTGCTGGAAGACACCCTCATTGGATTTTTGTTGCCGCCCTACACGCGCTCCGCGAGAGACAGGGCGCTCTCACTGTCGAAGTTCTATTTCTTCGACGTGGGGGTCAAAAACGCTATCGAACGCACTGTTGGAAACGTCCTTCCGACCGGCAGCTCGCTTTGGGGCAGAGCGTTCGAGCACGCCATCATTCTCGAGTTCGTGCGTTTGAATGCCTATCAAAAGAGAGACGACCGCTTTTCGCATTTTCGAACAAAGGACGGCGCTGAAATCGACCTCGTGGTCGAACGAGGTCGTCAGAAACCACTCTGCGTCGAAATCAAATCAGGGCGATCGATTCAGGACACAGAAGTGCGGCGGCTCAAGAGAACAACTGCCGCGATTCCAGGGGGCGTGCCGCAGATCTTATACGACGGCCATCTTGAACAGGAAATTGAAGGCGTGAATGTCACGCCGTGGAAACTCTTCTTAACGCGCTGGTACCGAACGTCGGGGCTTTGACGCGCCTCACAGAAATTTGGTCTGCAACAACACCAACAGCACGACTCCCAAAACAATGCGGTAGCCCACAAACACCGCCGTGCTGTGCGTTCGCAAGTAACGAAGCAGGCCCGCGATGGCGAGCCAGCCAGAGACAAACGCGACGCCGGTTCCAATCCAAAGCGGCGCGGCGCCGGGCGAGTCGGGTGCCTCTAACAAGTGTTTGAGCTCGAAAAGCCCCGCCAGCGTCGTCGCCGGAATCGACAGCAAAAAAGAAAACCGGGCGGCGTCCTCACGGCGAAAGCCAAGCGCGAGCGCGCCGGTGAGTGTGACGCCCGAGCGCGATGCGCCGGGCACCAAGGCCAAGGCTTGCGCCAGTCCGACCCAGATACCGTCGGTCCACTGAACACTGTCCATCGTGCGGCGGTGTGCCGCCCAGCGCTCAACCGCTGCCAGCACAAGCGCCAACACAATCAATGCCAAGGCGATGACGTACAGCGACCGAAAAGACGTTTCGATGAGCGGCTTGAGCAGCAAGCCGAGAACGCCAATCGGCAATGTGCCGACAAGCACCGCCCAGGCCAGGCGAGAGTCAGCTGTTTCAAACGGGCGGCGCTGAACAACGCCCACGAGGAAGGCGGAAACCAGGCGTCGCAAATCTCGCGCGAAGTACAGCAGCACCGCTGCGACTGTGCCCAGCTGAATCACCGCCGAGTAGGCCGCGCCCGGGTCTTTCCACCCCAAAAGCGCGGGAACGATGCGCAGGTGCGCGGTCGAACTCACCGGAAGAAACTCGGTGAGCCCCTGGACCAGCCCGAGAATCGCGGCCTCGAGCCAACTCATGGTGAGCGCGCCATCCCGAGAGACGGTCTAGTGCCGCAGCACTAGGTCCCTTCGTTCCACGACGCCAAGTACTTCTTCTGTTTCGGCGTCAGGGTGTCGATGCGCACCGACATGGATTTCAATTTCAAAGCCGCAATCGACTGGTCGATGTCCACCGGCACGTCGTAGACGCGCTTCTCCAGCTTCTTGTGGTTTTTCACCATCCACTCGCTGCACAGCGCCTGGTTCGCGAAGCTCATGTCCATGACGGCCGACGGATGGCCTTCGGCAGAGGCCAGGTTGATGAGACGGCCTTCGCCCAAGACGACAATGCGACGACCGTCCTTCAGCACGAATTGCTCCACGAACTCGCGCACCGGCTCTCGCGCTTTGGCCATTTTGCCCAACTCTTCCAAGTCCAACTCGACGTTGAAGTGGCCGCTGTTGGACACAATCGCGCCGTCCTTCATCTTGTCGAAGTGCTCTGCGCGAATGACGCTGGTGTTGCCGGTGACGGTGCAGAAGAAGTCGCCAATTTTGCACGCCTCAGCCATCGACATGACGCGGTAGCCATCCATGACGGCTTCCAGCGCACGCGTCGGGTCGATTTCGGTGACGACGACGTCGGCACCCAGGCCCTTGGCACGCATCGCGAGGCCACGGCCGCACCAGCCATAGCCAGCCACCACGAAGACAGAACCCGCCATGAGCCGGTTTGTCGCGCGAATGATGCCGTCGATAGTGGACTGGCCGGTGCCATAGCGGTTGTCGAAGAGGTGCTTGGTGAGCGCTTCGTTGACGCCCACAATCGGGTAGGCCAACACGCCCTGCTTCGCCATTGCCTTGAGGCGAATGACACCCGTTGTCGTTTCTTCGGTGCCCCCGATGACATGCTTCAGCAAGTCACGGCGGTCGGAGTGCAGCACGCCAACGACGTCGGCACCATCGTCCATGGTGAACTGCGGCTTGTGGTCCAACGACGACTGGATGTGGCGGTAGTAGGTTTTGTTGTCCTCGCCTTTGATGGCGTAGGTGGAAACGCCGTGGTGCACCACGAGCGATGCCGCGACGTCATCTTGGGTGGACAAAGGGTTGCTGGCGCACAACACCACCTCGGCGCCGCCTGCTTTGAGAACTGCGGCCAAGTTTGCGGTTTCGGCCGTTACGTGCAGGCACGCCGACACGCGCAAGCCCGCAAGCGGCTTCTCTTTGGCGAAGCGCTCGCCAATCGACTGAAGCACCGGCATCGTGCGGCCGGCCCACTCAATTCGGCCCTTGCCTTTGTCGGCGAGCGACAAGTCCTTTACGTCGCTGGGAACCTCAGAAAAAGACTTCACGCGCTTCAACTTGGCCACGGCCATTTCAACCTCAAGAGGAGATGGTGACGGCGCGCAGCCTTAGCTTCAGGGAGGCGTGGGAAGCAAGCGCGCGGTGCCCCGCTCGACCGAGACGAGTTTGCCGCGCTCATAGACTTCGCGGCGTATCCGATGGCCGTCCTCGGCCCACTGGGTGCTCTTGCCGTCGGGAACGCCATACCGATAGCGGGTTTCCTCAGCTTTTAGGCCATTTGGAAACCAGCGGGTCACCCAGCCTGTCGTACGGCCGCGAACGTAATCGCTTTCGCTGCGGCGCTGGCCGTTGGGGTACCACTCCCGCAGAATCCCGTGACGAATCCATTTCCCCGAGGGGTCCAGCATTTGGCACCACTGCACGAGGCCTCGCGGGAAAGCCTCTCCAGCCAGGACCGCGCCTTTGGGACAACTCAGTGGCGGGTAGGCGACAACCGGCGCCACCGGGCCATCTGGCACAGGTGGCGCGGGACGTGGCGCGACGGACAGCGGCGGCGGGAAATAACGTTGAACATAGGGGGCCTCTTGGGGCGCGCTGACCGTTGAAGACTTCTTCGGGATGATGGCGTCGTCCAAGTAGGTCGCATCGGCAACGATGGCGCCGTCGGTGCCCCACTCCATCCACCGGCCTTGACGCCTACCCAGCGCATCCAACTCTCCGAGCGTCTTGGGCTTGCCGTTGGAATACCACTCCGCCAGGCGCCCGCATCGTGTTTCTGAGCAGAACTCGGCTTCGGCGCGCACGCTGCCATCCGGATGCCACGCCCGAAGCGGCCCATGCCGCACCAGGCCGCCGTCGTCTGTTTGGCGCACGCACCACTGTTCAAAGCCCTGCGGCGGCAGGGCGCCACGCACGCTCGACCCTTCCGGACACGCCACCGGCACGGGCGTCGCACCGAGCATCCAACCGGACAGGCACCACAGCAGCGCCCTCACGCGCCGCCCACTGCGCGCAGCCGCCCTCCGGCTGCATCGCGAAGCGCCTCTTTGAGATGGGTTTTTTCCCAGGTGAAGTCTTTGTCCGTGCGCCCAAAGTGCCCGTAGGCCGCTGTCTTTTGGTAGATGGGGCGCAGCAAATCCAGGTGTTCAATGATGTCGTGCGGGCGCAGGCGAAAAACCGCGCGCACCGCGCGGGCAATGCGCTCTTCTGGCACCGCCGCCGTTCCAAAAGTCTCCACAAAGACAGATACGGGCTCTGCCACGCCAATGGCATATGAGACTTGGACTTCGCAGCGCTTGGCCAATTTCGCAGCGACGACATTCTTGGCGATGTGCCGGCCCATGTAGGCCGCAGAGCGGTCTACCTTGGACGGATCCTTGCCTGAAAACGCCCCGCCCCCATGCCGGCCCATGCCACCGTAGGTGTCGACGATGATTTTGCGCCCCGTCAGTCCGGAGTCTCCCATCGGACCGCCGATGACAAAACGCCCTGTGGGGTTGATGAAATAGCGCGTTTTCTTGTCCAACATCTTCTTGGGCAGCGCTCGGACAATGACGTCTTCCATGACAGCGTCGTGGATTTTCCGGTTGCTGATGTCTTCGGCGTGCTGTGTCGACACCACCACCGTGTCGATGCGTGCGGGCCGGTCGTTCTTGTATTCCACGGTGACTTGGCTTTTGCCGTCCGGTCGAATCCACGCGTGTTGCTTTCGCCGGACATCCGCCAGCCGCTTTGTCAAAGCGTGCGCATAGGCAATGGGGGCAGGCATCAATTCTGGCGTGTCGTCGCAGGCGTAGCCAAACATCATCCCTTGATCGCCCGCGCCTTGGTCTTTGTCGCGGCTTCTGTCGACGCCGCGCGCGATGTCTTGCGATTGCCCTTCGATGGCAACTGTCACGCCACAAGTATGTCCATCGAAGCCGATGGCGCTGTCGACGTAGCCGATTTTGCAAATGGTGCTGCGGACGATTTTCGGCACGTCGACGTAGCCGCTGGTGGTGACTTCACCCGCGACGATGGCCAGTCCCGTTTTCACCAGCGTTTCGACGGCAACGCGCGCGTACGGGTCTTGGGCAATCAGCGCATCCAGCACGCCATCGCTGATTTGGTCAGCGACTTTGTCGGGGTGGCCTTCGGTGACGGATTCAGAAGTGAAGAGAAAATCGCGGGGCATAACGGGGCACCCTACCGGCCCATCCTCCGCTCGGCAACCGCCTCGGGGCGTGCCTGCGCGTGCGTGGCCTATACCGTCGTTTCTCTCGTGAATCGGAGGTCCATCTCTTGCCGCACGTATCGCTCGATTTCCTCAGACGTTGTCAGACGCATGACGTTGTCCAGAAGCCCCTTGGCTTCGGCGAGCGTTGTGGCGCGAATGATGCGTTTGACGATGGGGACTTGCCCTGCCGTCATCGACATTTCGTCGAAACCTAGTGCCAGAAGTATCAACGTGTAGGCTGGGTCACCGGCCATCTCTCCGCAAATGGACACAGGGATGCGAGCGGCTTTCCCAGCCTGCACCACCGTCTGGAGCGCGCGCAGAACTGCCAGATGCAGTGGCTGGTACAAGTAAGCGACCTCGCGGTTGTTGCGGTCAATGGCCAGCGAGTACTGGATGAGGTCGTTGGTCCCAATCGAGAAAAAGTCAGACTCGCGCGCCAGTCGGTCCGCCAGCCAGACCGCCGAGGGTGTCTCGACCATAATGCCCACCGGAAAACGTGGGCCCATCGGAATGCCCGCGCGGCCCAGTTCGTTGCGACAGTTTTCCAACTCACTTCGTGCTTCACGCAGCTCGGCCAATCCCGAAACGAGGGGAAACATCACCCGAAGCGAGCCATGGGCGGAGGCCCGAAGCAACGCGCGCAGTTGCGTTCGAAAAAGCTCACGATGCGCCAGGCAGTAGCGAATCGCTCGCAGGCCCATGGCCGGATTCTGTTCGCGTTCGATTCTGCGCTGACCGGGGACCTTGTCGCCACCCAGGTCGAGGGTGCGGATGGTCACCGAATGGCCCTGCATGGCCTCCAAGACCTGCTTGTACGCGATGTATTGGTCTTCCTCTGACGGTGCGGTTTCCCGGTCCAAGAAAAGAAACTCGGTTCGGTAGAGGCCCACACCTTCACCGCCTCGTTCAAGGAGCGCCGGCAGCTCTTCGACGAACTCAATGTTGCCCTTGAGAACAACCCGGTGGCCATCTGTGGTGATGCTCGGAAGCTCGCGTGTTTGCAGCGCGGAACGGTCGGCCGCATCGTGACGACGCTTGGTCTCCCGCATCAACGCAAGCTGCTCAGGCGCTGGATTGACCAACACCAAGCCATGGGTTCCATCGAGCGCCACAACGTCGCCCTGAATAATTTGGTCGGCCGCGCGACCGGCGCCCACCACTGCCGGAATGCCGCGCGCGCGCGAAACAATGGCGGTGTGACTGGTGTGCCCACCCAAGTCGGTCACAAAACCGCGAACGCGACCGGTCTTCGCCATCACGGCGGTGTCTGCGGGCGACAAATCGTGGGCAATGACAATGGAGTCTTCGGGGAGCTCGACGTCTTCGTCGACCACCTGACCCATCAAGTTTCGAATGATTCGGTCGGCGACGAAGTCCACGTCGGCTCGGCGTTCTCGAAAATATTCGTCTTTGATGTTGTCAAACAAATGCTTGATACCGCGCACAACGCGTCTCACGGCCCACTCGGCGTTGACGCGATCCTCAGAGATGCGTTTGTGGACTTCGTCCAGAAGCATCGGGTCGCGAAGCATCAAACGATGCGCTTCCAAAATCAGGACGTGTTCGTCGCCTTCGCCTTTGCTGTCGAGCTGCGTTTTGAGTTCGCGAAGCTGGTGGTCGGACAAATCCACCGCGGTTTTCATCCGAAGCAGCTCGGCTTCGACGTCTTGCTCGGACAAGCGCAGTTTGGGCGTCCGCAGGCGTTTTCGGTCGAGCACCACCGCGTTGCCCAAGGCAATGCCCGGGCTGGCACCAATGCCCTGCAACGAAAGCGTGCTTCCAGACCCGTTCATTCCCTCACGTCACTCGGCCTCACCGAACCGCTCCGCAATCATTCGCTGAATCTCGGACAAGCACTTCTGCGCATCTTCGCCGCGGCATTCGACTTCCACCTGCATCCCTTTGCCTGCAGCCAGCGTGAGAACACCCATGATGGACTTGCCGTTGACCCGCTGCCCTTCACAAGTGACCCACACTTCACATTTGAAGCGATTGGCCGCCTTGACGAGCTGGGCGGCCGCGCGGGCGTGCAGCCCGAGTGCATTGATGATTTCGAACTCTGCCTTCGCGAGGTCTGACATCCCAGTCTCCATCACCACATCGCGCCCACAGCGATTGCCAGAAACGCCGACACGTACAAAACCACGCTGGGCGAAACGCGCTTCACGAGCGCGATAAAGGCCAGCGCACAAACGCCCAGACACGCGGACAAGACACCCACGCGCGCCCAATCCGCAACCTCAGCACCCACCGACACTGCAAACCATGTCGCCAAGCCACCCGCGCTGATGGCCGCCACCCACCTCAGGCGTGCCCCCCGTGTCGGCAGTTTCGCACGGGCCAAGGATTCAATCAGCTTGTCTCCCTGCTCGAGCCCCAAGACATAAAGCTTTCCGCGCAGGCTGAAATGCACGGCGTTGTAGAGCACCAGGTAAAGAAGGGCCGCCCAGGCGCCGAAAAAAGGAACGGTTGCCGCGCAAAACGCCCCGACCGCGGGGCGCAGTGAGCGCCAGAAAAAGCCGTCACCCAGCGCGGCCAAGGGTCCCATGAGCGCGTCTTTGAATGCGACGACGCGTTCGCTGGATTCCTCGCCGCGCGCGATGTGCTCTTCATGATGCAGAACGCCGCCCACGATGGCCGCCGCGACATAGGGGTGCGTGTTGAAGAATGAGAGATGCCGTCGAACCGCGGCCTTCTGCGCATCGGGCTCAGGGTAAAGCTCGCGAAGCGCTGGAAAAACAGCATACGCAAGTCCCAAATTCTGCATCCCTTGTGGGTTCCACGAGGCCTGAAGAAAAAGCGAACGCCCAAAGACGCGGCATTTTGTCCAAGCACTCAGTGTCATGGCGTCACCCGCCCACCGAACAGGAAGGACAGCGCCACGACGAGGACCCCCGCTCCCAGCGCGTAAAACGATGCGTACCGTGCATGGCTTCCACGCACGGCGACAATGGCAGACACTGCCGCAAGAATCGGAAAGGCGAAGGCCAGTCCTTTCAGAAGTGGCCCCGGCAGGCGCGCTACCCACGGTGCAACCCACCAACCCGCCGCCACACAAGCCGCGTTGATGACGGCGAACGCGCAAAGGTGGGGCCACATGCCCCACAGGTTTTGGCGTACGGCGCGCGTGAGGTTGCCCGATTCTGCCACCACCAGCGCGCGCCGGGCCAGACGCGCGGCGTAGGCCTCCAGCCGATGGTCCAGCCAACGCCCAAAACGACCCAGTCCCAAAAACACCAAGATGGCGAGTGTCCAAAGCGCTGGTGTGGCCACGTCACCGGATCGCGCCGCCAAGGCCACCGCAGCACCCGTGGCGCCTGTCGCCACCAAAGTGTCGTGTTCCGGAACAGAGGCCCCCATGTTGGCAGAGCCCAGGTAGTAGAGCTCGAGCACCATCCCCATTTGAACGCCCGACGTGATGTCGTCCAGCAAGAGGCCGAGGAAGGTCGCTGCCACAAGCGGCCGCGAAACCATCGCCTGAAGAAACGCTTTGCGTTCGACGGCCAGAAGACCGCCCCAGCCTCCGGCAATCAGCGCCATCCATCCCAGGTGCGCGGTCACGGGTCAGGCCTTTCCGTACCGCTCAAGAATCTCACCAAAACGAACCGGTCGCTCAGCCGGAACACTTTGCGCTTCGATGTCGGTGCCACGCTGCGCCAACGACTGGAGCACCTGCAAGTCGTCTTCGGACAGAAACACGGACGTCGCGACCTGCTTTCGTCCCAGGGCGAAGTGCACGTTGCCCAGGTTCAGTTTGGGCAAAGGCAAGCCACGCTCATAAGCCGCCCAAGTCGCTGGCACATCGCGCAGCAAGAGCAGGGTCGGAATGTTGTCTTGGGCTAAAACTGAAAATGCGGCGTCTTGGACCGCGTGAATCTCGACGTGCACGGTGCTGGGCAGCGCCATGCTCATGGCCGCACGCATCAAAGGATTGGCCGACGCTTCGTCATCCGCAACAACGACTCGTTTGACACGTAAAAACGGGATCCATGCTTCAACAACTTGACCATGGATGAGTCGGCTGTCCACGCGCACGAGTGTCATCACGTTAAACCCACAGACCGCTTGAGGGGTTAAGCACCGCGGGTGGCGACAGTTCCCCGCATGAGCTCGGACGCGCAGGTGATGTTCTTCTGCCCATAGCGCGCCAGCGCTTGCGCCTTCTCCGCGAGCGTCAACGCAGCGTCTTGGCGAATGGCCTCGGCTTTGAGCAACATCGGAAGGTTCACGCCGCACACCACTTCGATGTCGCGCGAATCACAAAGCATGAGGCTTTCCTTACAAGGGGTACCGCCAAAAAGGTCGACGAGGACGATAACGCCTAGGCCTTGGTCGACCGATGCCACGACGGTCTGAATTCTTTGGCGGATCAACACCGGCGCAGAGCCTGGCTCGATACTCACGGTTCCAACGAATGCGAGTCGACCGACGATTTGTTCAGCGGTCGCGAGGAGCGCCTCGGCCAATCGACCATGTGCTGCAACCACCAACCCCACCATGGGCCACCTCGGTTGGGCGCCGTCTTAGCGCATCTGTGATGTTCGGCCGGTTTTCTACATCAGTTTAATCACCTGCGTGCCGCTTCGCTTAGTCCTTGTCCAGGTCTCGATCCCACACTTGAACCGCCTGGCCATTCCCCAGCCGCTGCGCCAAGGCGTGTGCGATGGCCACCGACCGATGTTTTCCACCGGTGCAACCCACCGCAACCGTGAGGTACGCCTTCCCCTCGCGTTGAAACTGAGGAAACAGAAACTCGCAAAGCTCCACGACTTTCTCCAAAAACGTCTGGCTCTCGGCATGGCCCAAAACGAAGTCCGACACCGAGGCGTCTTGCCCGGTCAATCCCTTCAGCGCGGGCACAAAATGCGGGTTCGGGAGAAAGCGGACATCGAACACCAAGTCTGCTTGCGGAGGCACACCATAGCGGTACCCAAACGACATCACCGAGAGTGCGGGTGCCGTCGCGGGCCCTTGAGCAAAACGGGCCTGCACCTGGCGCTTCAAGTCGTGGACATTGAGCACAGAGGTATCGACGACTTGGTCAGCCATCGCCCGCAAGTCTCGAAGCGCGATTCGCTCCAAACGAATGCCCTCCGCCGGCGACCCATCCGGCGCCAGGGGGTGCCGGCGACGGGTTTCCGAAAAACGCCGAAGCAGTGATTCGTCGCTCGCGTCGAGGAACAACACCGAAAAAGGGTGACCCGACCGGCGCACTTCCTCAAGCACCCGCGGCGCGTCTTTCAAAAACTCGCCTTCTCGAACATCCATGACCACGGCCAATGGCCGCCCGGTTTGTGCGCAGAGTTCTGCAAGCTTCGTCAGCAACAGCGCCGGAAGGTTGTCGACACAAAAATATCCGGCGTCCTCCATCGCGCGAATGGCGGTGCTCTTTCCTGAACCACTCATCCCCGTGATGACCACGATGTCCCGCCGGGAAGCCATTCACTCCACCTCGTCGCCGAGGGTTCGACGCATGTTGCCTTCTGCGATGGCGCGATTCAGCCGGTCTGCAAACTCACGCGCCGAGTGATGCCCCTGCAGTTTTAACAGGTGATTTCGAGCACCGACTTCAATCAACGTGGTGAGGTTTCGGCCAGGTTGCACAGGCAGGACGGCCAGTGGGACATCGACACCAATGATGTTGAAGAGCTGGTCCTCGACGCCCAGACGGTCGTACTCCTGCTTGGGGTCCCACTCGACAAGCTCGATGACCAGTTCAATTTTTTTGCTCTCCCGAACCGAGGCCACGCCGAACAAGTCTTTGATGTTGATGATGCCCAAGCCGCGAATTTCCATGTGGTGCTTGATGACCGCATTGCCTGCGCCATAGACGGCACCTGGCTTGCGACGCGTCGCATCGACGATGTCGTCCGCCACCAAGCGGTGGCCACGCATCACGAGGTCCAGCGCGATTTCACTCTTGCCGATGCCGCTCTTCCCCAAGAGTAAAATGCCAACGCCAAAGACATCCATCAGCACGCCGTGCAAGCTGGCACTCTGCGTCAGCGCATCATCCAAAAAATGCTGTACTTGTTGAATGAACGCCGACGACAACAGCGGCGTCTTCATCAGGGCAAGCCCGGCTTTCTCGGCGGTGTCCTGAAGCGCGTGTGGGATGTCGAGGTTTTTGGTCACCACGACGCAGGCCAAGTGCGACGACGAAAACAGTTTGCTGAGCACCTCGCGCTGCTTGGCCTCTGGCAATGTCGCCAGAAAAGAAATCTCGGTGTTGCCGAACACCTGCACCCGCTCTTCGTGAAGGTGCTCGGTGAATCCGGTCAGCGCCAGTCCTGGTTTCTGAATGCGCGAGCTGCTGATGATCCGCGACAGGCCGGCTTCCCCCGCAACCAGGGTGAGCTGCAGGTCGTATTGGGCTTCTTCCAAGAGGCGTGAAATCGGGATGGAACTCATGCCAGGGATGCGCCATATCACGGAGTGGAGGAAGGCATGGCCCCCTGTCTTTTTTGCCGAGTCCGCGACGGAGAAATTCCCTCGCGCATCGTCCACCAAGACGCGCATTGCTTGGCCTTCGAGGACATTGCGCCGGCAGCGCCGTCGCACGTCCTGGTGATTCCCAAACTGCACATCGCCAGCATGAACGCATTGACCCCGGAACATGCCGCCCTGATGGGGCATTTGCTGCTCACTTGCGCCAACGTCGCCAAAGCGCGAGGGCTTTCGGAGCCGGGTTTTCGTGTGGTCGTGAATACCCACACCGATGGGGGTCAAACGGTGCATCATTTGCACCTGCATGTCTTGGGTGGACGCCAGATGACCTGGCCACCCGGCTAGCCCTGGGCAAGAAGCGCTTTAGCGCACCGCTGTGGGTAGCACCGTTGGGGAGCGCCCCATCGCGCGAATGCCGCTCACCAAGAGTCCAACAGCCATCACCAAAAGCACCAACGCCACACTGCCGTTGATGCGCTGAACGGCCGTCGGCGCCGACCCCAGAAGTCCCACACCAATCTGCCATACCAATGAAGTGGCCGTCACCGCCGCAACACCCAGAAGGGGCCACAAGACAAACGCGTAGCGCCGTCCCGACCGCTTGAGCCAAACCATCACGCCGACCAGCGACAACGCCGCCAGCAGTTGATTGCTCGTGCCGAAAAGCGTCCAAAACGTTGCCCAGGCGCCTGGGCCTGACATCGAAATCAAGACGTACGGCACCGCAACAGTGACGGCTGTGGCCCCAAACGCCGACCAAGCATTTCGCCAATTCAAGAGCTCTTGGACGATGTAACGCCCGAGGCGCGTCGAGACGTCAAGGGTGTCAAAAACGAACGTGGAAAATGCCATCGCACCGAAAGTCTGTGCGAACACGAGATGTTCCTCGCCCACAACGATGGCAATGAAGCGTCCCAATCCTTCTCCGTAAATCGCGCCGGGCGCCTTCCCTGCGATGTCGCCAGGCGCAGCAATAAGCAAGGTGGAGAGTGCAACGAGCGCCACAAACGCCTCGAGGAGCATGGCGCCGTAACCGACGGGTCGGCAGTGTGTTTCGCGCGCGACTTGTTTGGACGTCGTTCCCGAGCACACCAGCCCGTGAAATCCGGAACACGCGCCGCAGGCAATTGTCACGAAGAGGAACGGAAACATCGGCCCAACGCTTGATGCAGGAATAGCAATCGCAGGCTGCTGAATGGAGAAACCCCCAAAGAAAACACCCACGACACCCGCAGCCAAGGACAAGTAAAGGATGAAACCGCCCAAGTACCCGCGCGGTTGCAACAGCAGCCAAACGGGCGTCAGCGACGCGACGAGGCAGTAGACCAGAATCGCGGCGACCCACGCGTGATTGCCAAACAACAGCACGGTGGAAAACTTCGTGCCCACCCACACGGCAACCAGAGTCAGGGGGACAAAAATCAACGTCGTGAGCCACAAAGGGGGCTTGAGGAAACGCTCCACCACGCCCATGACCATCGAAAGACCCAAGTACAGGACGGACCCCAACGCCACCGCCCCGCCGGGGTGAAAAGCAAACGCCATGGTTCGCAGTTCTGCATCACCCCTCACGAAGGTCGATGCCGTCACATCGGCGAAGGCGATGATGACGTACAACAGCGCAATCCAAATGAAGGCCAACATCACCGCGCCCGAACGCGGACCCAAGTGCGTTCGAATGACTTCGGCCACAGAACGCGCGTCATGGCGCACCGAGGCCACGAGCGTTGAGAAGTCATGAACCGCGCCAATAAACACGACACCCAAGCCAATCCACAGAATGGCGGGTAACCAACCAAATTGTTGTGCCGCAAGAATGGGACCTGCGATGGGGCCCGCCGCGGCAATCGCCGAAAAATGCTGCCCGAACAGGTAGAAAGGCCGGGTCGGTACGAAATCCTGGTTGTCTTGTAGCCGGACCGCCGGCGTTGTTGCCTTGGGGTCAAGCTGAAATTGGCGGGCGACGTAGCCGCCATAGAATCGGTAACCGAGCACCAAAACCCCAATGACCATCGCCGCCAAAAGCGGGAGCGTCATGGTGCGCCACCGGCAGCATCATCCAACTCACTGGACAAGTCCCGCACGCGCTGCACCAGCGTCGTTGATTCCCCACCCCGCGCGACTTCCTCGGACAGCTCCCGAAAACGTGCACACAAACTTCCGCCGCGGGGTGCGCTGCAACCCCCTTTCGCTTGAAAGGACGCGAACCGCGCGTTCAGGTGAGCCGCGGCGGCGGCGAGGTTGCTGTCGGAATCGCCCAGCGGTGCGAGGCTTGGCCCAAGGCTGAGATCGTCCAGCGCAGTCGCCGCGCCAGTCCCATCGCTCCCGCGGTGCCATGCGCTCCATCCAAAGTACAAAAGCGCAGCAGCAGCCATCGCTGCGAGCGCCCAGCGCAGGTTCGGGCCCAACGCTTCCAACGCGGGCGACGTCAATTTGGCGCTGGGCTCGATTCGCGTCTCGTTCAGGTGCTCCGCCACCGCCGTTTCACCCGGCGTGGCAAAGGGGCTCGACGCGGCGCCCGCTGCTGTGCCCAGGGTTGTCAACAGCTTGCGTTCTGCCACACACTCCGCCGCAAACGCATCCCGCATCCAGGCCGCCAAGGCATCCGGACCGGCATGCGCGGGCAACGCCCCACAATCTTCCAACGCATTCCAGAACACGCTCGCGCTGGGCAGGCGCGTTTCAGGGTCAGGGTCCAACGCTTGAAAGAGCGAAGACCGAAGTGGCGGAGGCACAGCTTCTTTGAACTTTTCTTCGTCCCGAAGACGCGGGCGAATCACCAAAGGCATGAGGGCTTCTTGGGGAACGTTCTCCCACGGGTGTTTCCCAGACAGCAGTTCGTAGAGCAGTACGCCCGCAGAGTAGACATCGCTGCGTGCATCCACCGTCTCCCGGCGGGCTTGTTCCGGCGCCATGTACAGATACTTGCCGATAACGAGCCGCGGATGCGTTCTCTCGACGCTGGCTCGCGTTTTCGCAAGCCCGAAGTCGATGACTTTCACATCACCGTCATAGGAGATGACGACATTTGCGGGCGAAACGTCGCGGTGCACCAAATTCATTTTCTGATGGGCGTACGACAATGCTTCCAACACGCGACCGAAGATGAACAAGCTCAGTTCAAGCGGAAGGGGCGCACCACGTTCGTGCGCCCGGGCCAGCACTTTTCGAAGGTCCTTTCCCGGCACGTACTCAAGCGCGAGGAAGGGCTGCCCCTCGTGGACACCCAAATCGAGAATCTGGCCAATCGACGTGTGAGCCAGC
Organism: Myxococcaceae bacterium; assembly: GCA_046155985.1. Lineage (GTDB taxonomy): Bacteria > Myxococcota > Myxococcia > Myxococcales > Myxococcaceae > JBJXGM01. Next base: position 45,239 of record JBJXGM010000146.1, read on the forward strand.
TGTGCGAGCGTTTTCGCCTCCTCGAGAAAGCGCGCCACAAACTCCGCGGTGACCATTTCGGGGCGAATGCGTTTGATGACGCAGAGTTCGGTTCGACGCCCCACATCTAAGGGTTGTGCCAAGAACAACTCGCCCATGCCGCCGGTGGCCAGGGGGGAAAGCAGGCGATAGCGCCCCAGTGTCATCGGTTGAAAAGGACGAAGTCGTCCTGCCGGGACCGTGCTCATGCGTCACAATCCAGGGTCAGTGGTTTGTGAAGAGTCTTCACTCAAAACGTCGAACACGTCGCACATGGCGTCGAGCGTCAGAGAACGTTGACCCTGTGGCAAGAGCTCGAACCGGCTGCCAATCTTCAAACGCACCGCTTCCGTGATGAGCACCTGCCCTTCTTTCGCCTGCGCCAGAAGGACTTGGGCTTCGAGCAGGGGCGCGCCGTAGACATCGTCGCCCAACGCCGCTTCGCTCGGACCCACGCTGAACAAGGCCTCGCCGGTGCTTAGCGCGACGCGAGACCGCAAGGCTTCCAGCTCGGGGTGCTTCGCCAAATAGCGCGACCAGTCATTCTTGACGGTGAGCGCTGAACGAACCGCGCGAACTGCGTGGGCTTTTCGACGCTCCTGGGCTGCAAACACCGCGACGACGCCAGGCCCAGCGCTTTGGAGGACAGCGCCATCGAAACTCAGCAATACGGAAGTCACGCGCTGCTGGAACAGCGCAATGAGCTCCGCGGCGACAGCGGGTTCGGCTTTCCCAACGTAGCCGGTCAGCTCCGCCAAATCGGTGATGAGCAACGTGACTTCTTGGCGCTCCACCCATGCGGCAAGGGGCGCATCCGTCTTGAGTTGCTCGAGTCGGCGTTCGGCTGCTTCTGGTAAAAAACTGCGCAGCAGCTGACGTCTGAGCGCCCGTTCGATTCCGGTTCCGGGTCGAGAAAACTTGTCGATGCCCGTCTGGACGAGATGAACCAGTGCCGTGCACAAGTCCAACAGGCCCTCGAGGTCAGCGGCCCTCTCGGGTGACAGCGTGACATACAGCGCGCCGCGAAAGGGCGCCTTGTCGCCAATCGGCACGCACAGGACGCTCCCCCCGCCGAAATGCAAAACGCTTTCACGATGTGCGAAACGCGCATCGTTCCGAACATCGGCGACCGCAACTGCAGCACCTTCTGAAAACGCCGTATTGATGACAGAAGCCGAGACCGGAAGCCGGTCGGGTTCCAAAGTGCCCTTGTGAACGAGCGCCGCGGCGCGGAGCGTGTCGTCCGTTTCTCTCAAGAGAAGTGCCACAGTCGTTGCCCCAGAGGCCTGGGCAAACCGCTCGACCGTGTCCTCGAGAAACTGCTCGAGTGTCGCCGCACGGCTGAGTTGTGCCGCCGTCTTGTAAAGGAGCACCAGGAACGGATACGGAACCGACGGTGCTTTCTTCGGTCCAGAATCGCCTGACGCGGCGATGGGCGAAGGGCCTGAACCCGAATCAAACGGGAAAACGTTGTCGAGCGCGCGGAGCAATCCAGATTCTTTGAGTTGCCTTGAAAAAAGCACCGCCGGCCCGTCGGCTCCGGTCATGCCCAAGCGTGGCTTTGGCATGACCGAAATAATTTCTGTTCGCATCCGGTCGACCATTGAAGGCCTGCGGATCGAGAGCGTGTTCTCGCCGACAGAGACCGAGTCCCCCGCTTGGAGAATCACTTCGCCGTCCGCGGGCTCTCCATTGACGCGACTGCCATTCCGGCTGCCAAGGTCTTCGAACGTGACTTCGCCACCTCGAACCCGGAGGCGACCGTGACGCCGAGACACCAAGTCTCCGGAAAGAACGATGTCGTTTTCGTCGGCTCGCCCGAGCGAGGTGGTCCCCTCAGGCAAGTCGTACGCCGTGTCGAAATACCCAGGCCCATTGATCGTGAGCTGCCACATCGGGGTGTGGAGCCTAATCCACCCAGGGTGAGATGGGGCGATGAGTTCGAGGCGAATCGGCGTGGCGCGAGAGCCGGCGATGCAACGCCGGCCCGAAACCCGCGGCCCTCGCCGGGGCACTAGTCGCTGAGTATCGTGCGGTCTTCACACTCACCGTCGCCTTGGTAGTCAATGAGGGTGCGCGCCTGCGCTTCGAGGTAATCCCGAACGGTCTGAATCGACGGGAGCAACGAACCGGTCAGGTTGTAACCCAGTGTCGAAGTCAGAAGCTGCGCCGCAGGCGTAGCAGCAAGCTCGCTCAACGCGGCCACACCGTCGCGATTGACGTCCACGTCGGCCACCCATTGTGCCCGGCGCGTGGCGATTTCCTCCCCCTGAGTGATGTGGGTGAAGAACCAGTGGTCACCGTGAATTGTCGGCTCGACTTGGGCCACACCCCCACTGGGCACCGCAAAGCCAGGTTCGCCTCCCTCGCTTGCGCAACCCGCAAACACCGTCGGGACGCGCAGGCCCCAGGCGAACGTCACCGTGCTGCGTGCTGCGCAGTCCGCTGGGTTTGAGGGCAGACATTGCTGTCCACCTGGCTTGTTGATTTGGCCTTCAATCCAAAGGGTGTACCCGTTGTTGGTCATCAGCGCGTAGTCGCTTGCGCTCACGCCCTCGCCTTGCACCGAAGCAGCAGTTGCATTGCGCAGACTAAAGCCCACTTCGTCCCAGCGTGCAGCAAGCACATCGTCGAACTCGGCGATGACGGCACCCCCTGTGGGCAGCTGAACAAGGTCCAGAACGTGCACGCCATTGAACGCAAGTTCGTCCTGCGGGTTGGCCGAACGCGACGCCCGAAAGTCGCCCAACGCGACAAGGAACTTGTCGTACGTCACACGCCAACCATCCACGATGTTCTCATCACCCATTCCGGGCTCGATGCCCTCCGGAATGCTTTCTTCTGCTTGAACAAACACTTGGACACGGCCTGTTGGCGTGCATGCGCCACAGAAACCCGCGACAACAAGGACAACTCGAAAAAACAATTGCGACATAATGTCTCCACGAAAAAGGGAAGGAATAGCCTCACGCCGCGCCACTGTGTGCGCCGCGTATGAGCCACGAAAGATTGACGGTAAGGCAAACGGGCAGCGCGCGTTCGACGTCGCGCGCTAAGCCTTGGGTGGCGACGCCTTGGGCGCACACGTCAGCGGCAAGAGACTTCGTGGTGCGTGCCCAACGAACGCATGACATGGCGTCGGCGATTGCCACGTCACCTCGGCGCACTGTGAAACCTGTCGCTCAGAGGCAACCGCCGTTCGGAACAACGCTGTGCAGTGCTGGTGGGCAGAAGACAACGAGCCGCTTGCGTCGTCGGCGTTTTGCTCCGAGCCCGCTTCCATCCACTCGCCGTGCGTCGCGCACCATTCGTGCTCGGCCACCGCAACGTGAAGCGCTTCTCCAAACACACCCACGGCAGCGAGCAGCGCACTCGCCAAGAAGAAGCCGTGTTTGGAACGCCCCAGTTGCACGCCGCCGCTTTAGCCGAGGTGCCTGGATTGGGGCAATGTCAGGGGATGCGCGGCCCGTACCCCAGAGCCTAGCGAGCGACTTGCCCCGTAGGTGGAGGGCGTCGATACTCAACCGAGATGTGGTCTGAAAAAGAGATACGCGTGTTTGGCGCTCGAGCGACGCGTCGCGTCGTGCCCAAGCGCGTTTCGAGTCGCGCTTTGGCTGCGCGATGGGCTCTTGTTGAGCGTCTCATTCAAGATTGTGCTGCGTTCGCAGGCGTTGATTCGTCCAGACCCATGCGAAGAGACAAGGTGAAGCTGATTCGCGCCCGAAAAGTCAGGAGCCGTCGTGTCCGATTCAAACGCCGGGATGAGGCGCAGGTGTAGCAAACGCGAAGCCACAGGACGTCAAAACACCGTTAGATCATGCTGGTGCAGATGTTGGCGTGCCGGGTCCGTCGGTTCCGGTTTCTGCTCACCGGGCCGCGACGTACAGTTCAAGATTGTGAAACAGTTGATGGACGCACTGGGTGACACACACGTTCACGAACGAAGACACTTCACCCGGCGAAAGGCGCGGTGCGTCATGACGACCCCTTACAGCCGACCTTGCTTGAGCATCACACCGAAGGCCTGACTCGAAAGAAATCTCATTTCTACAAATCCGAAGCGCAGCTTGGCCCGGTCGGCGAGCGGGGCTGGGCGCTTGGGTGACAGGCGCACACCCTCGCAAAACGTGCCGTTGAAACTTTCGGCGTCGACAACGAACCAAACGCCCGAACCTTCGTCGCGCTGAAAGTAACAATGAAACCGGGAGACCGACGGCATTTCCACCGCGATGTCGTGGCTCTGCGCGCGGCCGAGCGTCACGCCCAGCGCAAATGCGTTGGGGCGCACAACCTGTTTCGTGATGGGAAAAACCAGCGGGTCATTCGCGGCGGGCTCGGGTTTGTAGTGGGGAACAGTGCTCCAAACGAGTTCGCGCGGCTTCGTCTCTGGCGCATCATGCCAAAGCAACACCGCGACCTCACGCCACTCGGCGGGCGCGGCGCCAGTGCTCGCGGTCTGGCTCAACAAGGTGGATAAGCGTTCGGGCATTGCTCTCCTAAAGCGTAGGGAGAATACCCGAGGTCTCGAAGATGAGATGTCTCTGCGCCCCGCGGACGCCTCTTTCTTGCGCCTCTTCTGCTGCGTGCTTGGCACGGGCCCTGCTTGGAATACCGCTGCCGCACTGCGCGGCAATCAACGTGTTCAAAGGAGAAAGTGTCATGTGGGAACCTGGAAAACGACTGGCCGTATTCACCATCAAAGAAGCAGGCCGCAGCGGTTCGATTTGGCTTCGCGCTGGCACCGCTTTCGTCAATCGCGATGGCTCACTCAACCTCTTGCTGGACGTCTTGCCCCTCGATGGGCGGCTACATGTCCGCGAAGCTTTGGAGCGAAAGGATATTGCCCAACCGACAGCGTCGGCGACTGTCACGCAGGAGACGGTCGCCCCCACGAACGAGCTGGCGGTGGCGTCATGAGCTGGCTTCGTTCCTTCGCGCTGGTGAGTTTCATCGCGCTCGCGGGCCTGGCGGCGTTACCCGTCCGTGCGGCGCCGTTTGAGGGTGTGGTGGACCTCAACACCGGCACAGCTGAGCAGCTCGACAAATTGCCAGGTGTCGGCGAGAAGGCCATCGCCCACATCGTCGAATACCGCACCAAGCGCCCCTTCAAACGCATCGAGGAGCTCGTCAAGGTCAAGGGGTTTGGTTGGAAGCGGTTTCAGCGTCTCAAAGCGCACATCACCGTGACGCAGCCACAGGCGGAGCAAGCCCGAGCGCAGTAGGCTGGTGCTCAGGTGACGCTTCGCTTGCTGCCGACTTCGAAAGAACCCTTGGCCACCCCCCCTGCGCCGCCGGCCTCGCCGGTTGCGCCCATTGCGGTCGGTCATCAGGACCTCGTTCGCCGCGTCCACCGAACCTACCGAAGGCGTGCCCTCCTCGCGGGGGGAGTGTCTGGGCTTGCTGCGTTTGTCGTGCTTGCGACTCTGGCAGTTGTTCTTTCCGGGTGGGTGCCGAGTTGGGGACTTTTTCTCAAACGTCTTCTTCCTTTGGGGGTCTTGGCTGCTGTTCTCGTACCGCTGTGGCGCAAGTGGCCAAGCAACCCAAGAGCCATCGCCACCGATATCGGTCGACGTCTTCCTGAGCTGTCTTTCGACGTTCTCGGCGCACTGGAGCTTTCCCGCGCCCTTCGAGCGCCCGGCTTAAAGGACGCGTTCTCGCCAACCCTGGCGCAGCGGTTCATCGAAGAGGTCAATGCGCGCGCTGAAGCGACAGACACCCGCCGCGCCGCTGGACCCCTTGGGCTCAAGAGGTACTTCGGAGCCCTCTTCCTCTGCCTCTCATTGGCCCTTCTGCTGTGGTTCGCTTTTCCCATGTTGCGCCAGGCGGGGTGGGCACATTTGTTTCCTGACGCGGCGGGCGTCGTCACCCGACCGCCGATTACTTCTGACGTCACGTTGACCTACACCCCTCCGGCTTACACCGGACTCCCGCCACGTACCGTCCCAGGAACCAACGGTGAAGTGACTGCACTCGCTGGGACGGCCGTACGCCTTCGCACCCGCGCAGACCGTGACGTCGAACGCGCGGAACTTCGTATGACGGCCCCAGGCGCGGCAGAGACACGCGTGCCACTTGCCGTGACACACGCGCGCGACCTTGAGGGCGAGTTTGTCGTTGGGCGCGAAGGCCACTACCGCTTTGTCTTTCTGGATGCGCAGGAGCGCACCCTGGCGGAAGGCCCGGACATTCCGGTTCGCCTCGACATGGACCATCCGCCGAAAGTGACGCTTGTGGCGCCGAAGTCAGACCTCGAAGTGAAGGGGGACGAGCGCCTCGCTTTGCAGTTTCAGACTTCCGACGACTTTGGCCTCGCGAAGTTCTTCTTGGTCGTCAAACCCGCCCAGGCTTCCGAAAAACGTTGGCGCCTCTCCCTGCAAGAACCCAAACGGGCTGCGGGCAAGCACGTCTTGGAAGTCCAATCATTGTCGCTCGCACCCGGCGAAGAAGCGACCTACTGGTTCGAAGCGTTCGACAACAACAACGTGACTGGACCCGGTCGTGGCGTTTCGGCAACGCACCGCCTGCGCGTCTACAGCCCCAAAGCGCACCGTCGCGCCGCCCTCGCCCGTGCACAAGCGCTTTGGGAGCGCCTTGTGGGTCATCTCGCCGATCGCATGGAAGGCAGCGACCGACAGAAAAACCCCGCTCGTGAGGCCCTGCGTCAGGGTGCTGACCGCGATGAATCGGGACGCGTCCTGTCCGCGGACCTCGCCTCAACTGGACGGGAACTCCAGACTGAACGTGACGCTCCTGCTGGCCTGAGCAGCGCGCTGCTCAATACGTCGCACACCCTTGCAACGCGTGTGGGGGCAACCCGCATGGCGCGTCTGGGCGCGAAACCCGGCGCTTCGCGTGGCCGCACGAGTTCGGGCGGTCTTCTCCCAGCGCTTGAGGCAGAAATTCAAGAGCTCGAGCACAGCGTTCTCTATCTGGAGATGCTGGTCGGTCGCGAAGAGACCAAAGAGGTCCAGACCCTCGCGCGAGAAATCGCCGCGGAACGCCGCGCCCTCGCCTCAGCGCTCGATGCTTTCCGGAAAGCGCCTTCGCCCGAAGCTCAAAAGCACTTGCTCGAAAAGGCCCGGGCGTTGCGTGCGCGGCTGGGCGAGTTGCTGGCACAAATGGCCGCCCTCAGCAAAACGCGGCCTGAGGAGCACTTGAGTCCAGAAGCCTTAGAGGCAGAGGGGCTCGAGAACCCCTTGGCGGAGCTTGAGCGCAGTATTGAATCCGGAGATGCCGATGCCGCACGACGAGCGCTCGACGAGGTGGGTCTCGCCGTTTCTGGCCTTGAACGCGCTCTCGAGGCCGCATCCGGTGACGTCCAACGACCAGACCCAGCGCTGGCCCAAGCGATGAACGCACTCCACGAAGACCTCAATTCTCTCGAGCAAGCACAGCGCGACACAGCGCAAGACACCCAGCGACTCAAAACCCGCCTCCAGGCAGAGCTCCAAAAGCAAGTGGGCAAGAAAACGGCCCAATTGCGCGAGCGCTTGCAAAAGGAAGCCGAGGCGCTTCAGCAGGCGTATCGCGACACTGCGTCAGCTTCTCTTCCCCCGGGTGGCCGCCGGGCCTTGGAACGCATCGGTCCCGACCTCGAGGCGCTTGTTCAATCCCTCAAGGCACAAGAACTCGACATGGCCAAAGAAGCCGTGACGCAAGTCGAGGATGCCGCACGCGACGTCGCCAGCGCTGCGGCCGCCCAGGCTTCCATCGACCGTTTTCAAGACGCTCCGGGGGAGCGCCAGAAGTCTTCTGAACAAGCTTCAGAGCGTGCACAGCACCATGCGGCTCGCGCCATCCGGCTTCGTGAGCAAATCGAGGCGCTTTCGCCACCTGTGTCTTCGGTGATGGGTGAGGCGGACAAATCCGCGCTCAAGAAGCTGGCGGACCGTCAGCGCGACCTCTCTGAAAGAGCCCAGGGACTTTCGCAGAAACTCAAGTCCGTCAACGCGCATGCGCCTGTTTTTGGGCCCAAAGCATCAGAAATGATGGACGACCTCGCCAGGCACATGAACGGTGCCCAGCAGCAGCTTGGCGCCCGGGACCCCGTCCGCGGACACCGTGGGCAACGTGCGGCACTCGACACGCTTGAGCGCTTTCGCAAAGAGCTTCAACGTGGGGGAGGTCAAGGTGGTGGGATGCCTTTGCCCATGTTCGCGGGTGGGGAGGAGTCCGGTGGAATGTCGCCCGACCTCAATGGCCGCTCCAACGAGCGCGTGGAGTTGCCTGACCCGGACGCTTTTCAAGCACCGCGCGAATTTCGCGAAGACCTGCTTGAAGCGATGAAGCAAGGCGCGCCGGAGCGCTACCGCGAGCAAGTGAAGCGCTACTACGAGGAACTGGTGCGATGACCCGTTTCGCACCGCTCTTGGCCACCCTGCTGCTCATCGCTTCAGCGACAGGGTTCGCCCAAGCGCCGCTTCAAGCCCTGGAGGAGGTGCTGAGCACCGGAGACCTCCAAGAAGCGCGACGGCTGCTCAGCCGCCTCAAATCCGCCGGTGCGGAGCCAGACGTTGTCTCATTCTTTGAAGGACGCTTGGCCTTTGAAGAGGGCGACTACGCCGCTGCGGTGGAACAACTGCGCCGTGCGGGCGTGGAGGACAGCGCCGGCAGCTACCTCAAACTTGCGCAAGACACACTCGCCATCACGAAAAAGCATGAACGGGCCGAGAGCGAACACTTCGTCTTTTCCTACCCCAAGGGCAAGGACGCTCTCCTGGCACCGTACGCTCTCGAAACGTTGGAAAAAATCCGCAGCGCGCTGGGCGAAGACTTGGGCCATCTCCCCGAAGGAAAAATCCGCGTCGAAGTCGTCAACGATGCGCGAGAACTCGCCCTGACCTCCACGCTGACGTACGAACAAATTCGTCGAACGGGCACCATTGCCATTTGCAAGTTCAACAAACTCATCATCACCAGTCCCAAGTCCGTTCTTCGGGGTTACGACTGGCGGGACACGCTCGCCCACGAATACGTTCATTGGGTCGTCACTGCGGCCACGCAGAACGCGGCGCCGATTTGGTTGCAAGAAGGTCTGGCGAAATACCTTGAGTCTCGCTGGCGTGGTGAAGCTGGCCTGTCGATGCCACCGGCAACGTTGGCCCTTCTGGGTGAACGTGTTCGACGCAACGCCTTGGTGACCTTTGAACAAATGCACCCTTCCATCGCCTTGTTGCCGTCACATGAGGACGCCGCCGTTGCGTTTGCCGAGGTTTTCTTTGCCGCGGATTGGCTCTACCGAAAACACGGGACAACAAGGTTGCGTGCGATTCTCACCGCGTTGCGTGAAGGCAAAACTGACCAGCAGGCAATCGCCGCCTCGACGGGTGCTCCGTTTGCCGCGTTCGAAAAATCCTGGCTCGGGCATTTGCGACGTCTGCCCTTCCCCAAAGAATTCATCTCGCTGCGCGAAGACACCGTCACCCTGGTGGAACCCGGCCGGGGGAGCAAACAGGCGCGGGGTGAGGGCCGACATCAAAACGACTGGCTGGACTTCAGCGAGATGCGCGAAATCGACGCCCGCAAGTCAGCACACCTGGGCGAGTTGCTTCGGACGCGGCGCAGGCTCGCGGCAGCTGCAGAAGAATTTGGCAAAGCGCACCGCTTGGTGGGTGACCGCTACCCTGCCTTGTCCAACAAGTACGCTTTGACGCTGCTCGGGCTGTCTCGGCTCAGCGAGGCCGAGACGGTGCTGCGCGGCAGTTTGCGAACCCACCCGAATACGCCTTTGACGCAGGTGCATCTGGGGCGCATCTCGCTCGCCAAGGGCGACTACCCTCGCGCGAAGGTGGCTTACCTCGAGGCGCTTTCGGCGGACCCGTTCGACCCAGAGATTCACGTGGCATTGTTGCGCGCGGCCATCGAACTGCGTGACGTCGAACTCGAGCGACGGGCCCGGCAAGCTGGCAGTTTGCTTCTGGGTGCTTCCAACGAGCGTTTGACTCAGCTCGCCAAGAGCCTTGGCCAGCATGCAACGCTCACCGAGCCTTCGGGTGGGGCTGTTCTAGACAAGGCCCATGCCCCTGAGAAAAGCCGCTGACCCTCCCAGCGACTGGCCCCCATCACACCGGAGAACGGTTCCGGTCACGAATCGCGCGGCGTCTGAGCACAGGAAGAGCGCGGCATCGGCAACTTCGTCTTTGCTGCCCATTCGCCCCAATGGAATGGCCGACACCACCGCGTCTCGTCCTTCTGGCGTCGGCGCCAATCGCCGCATCCCCTCCGTGTCATCAATCGGGCCGGGCACAAGCGAATTCACCCGAACGCCGGCACCACCCCATTCGTACGCCAATGTTTGAACAAGCATGTCGACGCCTGCTTTTGCTGCACAGACATGCGCCTGCATGGGCGTGGGCAAATACGCTTGTGGCGCAGAAATCGCCAGCATCGTCGCGCCGGGTTTTCGAAAGTGCTCGAACGCTGCGCGGGCCGCGTGAAACGTGCCGACCAAGTCGATGTCGACCACCGCGCGAAATCCGTTCGAGGACAACCCGACTGCGGGCGCTGGAAAATTGCCCGCCGCACCGCACACCAAAATATCGATGGCCCCCATCGCCTTGGCCGTCTCCTGCATCGCGGCATCGACGGCACCAAAGTCGCGCACATCTGCGGAAAACGTGCGTACGGTGGCGCCTTGGCTTCGAAGTCCTTCTGCCGCCTTCTCCAGTCGCTCCGCCGAGCGACCCAACAACACCACGCTTGCGCCGTTCTCTGCGAATCGATGCGCGATGCTGAGATTGATGCCGCTTCCGCCCCCCGTCACAAAGGCCACCTTGTTCTTCAGAATCTGCGGAGCAAACACTGTGCCGGACATCGGACTCCTCTTGTGGGCCCTGGGTGGGGACCTTATTCGCCGCGAAAATGCGGCGGGCGCTTTTCCCGAAACGCGGCTTGCGCTTCGGCGAAATCCTCTGACTGAAGCAACGCCGTGTTCCACGTCGCACATGCGCGAAGTGACTCCGTTTGACTGCTCTGCGAGGCAGCGTTCATCGCTTGCTTCACCCCTTGCACAGCGAGCGCGGGCAATGTCGCCCAAGTTTGGGCCAACAGCAGGGCACGTTCGAAAAGCGCGGCGTTGCTTTCGAGACAATCTGTCACGAACCCCATGCGGGCAGCGCGCTCGCCGTCGAAGTCCATGCCCGTGAGCGCAACGTGCCGTGCATGCGTTTCTCCCACGATTCGGGGAAGTCTCCACAGCGCACCCAAATCGGGAAGCATCGCCAACCGAACCTCGCGCAGCGAAAACTGGGTCGATGCCGCGCACAAGCGCACGTCGCACGCCGCGACCAAATGCATCGCACCGCCAATACACCAACCCCCAATCGCCGCGACAACGGGCTTCGGACAACGCGCCCAGGCCTCGATGGCGTCCTGCATGTCTGTGATGCGCGCCATCAGTTTCTCGCGTCCAAGAACGCCCGCATCAGGGGCACGCAAGGGCTGCAGTTCTGTCATCATCGCCGCCAAATCCAGCCCATAGGAAAAGTGCTCGCCCTGCCCACGCAATACAATGGCGCGGACGGTGGCGAGTTCTCCCAGGGCTTGGGCCAATGTGGCGGATTCGCGCCAAAACGCCGGCCCCAACGCATTGCCTTTGCCCGAGCCAATGAGCGACACCTCGGCCACAGCGCCGATGTGCAGTACTTGAAATGCTTCCCATGTGTCGCGCGTCACTTTTGCGAAGTTTGTCGCAGTTGGAGGCGACTGACCAGCGACGCGCACGTCAAAAAACTCCTTTCTCCGGACGCACGAGGACGCCTACGGTGACGATGCCCCAGGAGGCCTTCGATGTGGAAATGGGTTGTGCGCGCGCTCGCAGTCTTGGGCGCATTGACAGTTGTCGCTTTCGCCTTTGCCGTCCTGGGCTTTGGCCTTATGGCCACCACCCAAAAGACCGCTCGCCTCCCGCGGCAAATCGTCCTGGAAACCCAGCTGCATCGCGGGGTGGTGGAGCGTGCGGACACGGGCTTCTTGAGTGGTTTTGGGTCCAAACCTCAAAGTGTTCGAGAAATCGTTCTTGGACTTGAACGCGCAGCGGACGATTCGCGCGTCGTGGCTTTGGTTTCCGACCTCAGTCACTTGTCGGCAGGCTTGGCACAGTTGCAAGAAATTCGAGAAGCCGTCTTGGCGTTCCGAAAATCTGGGAAGCGCGCCATTGCATTTGCAGACACCTTTGGCGAGCTGACACCAGCGGATGGCGCCTATTACTTGGCGAGCGCCTATGACGAAATCCACATTCAGCCATCGGGCGGAATTGGCCTCACCGGACTTTCGGTCGAAGCACCTTTCGCGCGAGGGTTATTCGACAAACTGGGCGTGACGGCCGACTTCCGGCAGCGGCACGAATACAAGAGCGCCCCTGAAACGTTTACGCGGACAGACTTTA